>JAFTEV010000053.1 GCA_017453465.1 Bacteroidaceae bacterium
CAGATTACACAGATTCGTTGTCGAAAAAAATCTGTGAAATTCGTCAAAATTATAAAAAAAATCCGTGTAATCTGCGTAATCTGTGGTTCTTGCTACACATTACAACCTTGAAGCCATCCTCGACAGCGGGGATGGCTTTTTGTGTGCACTTTCGTGAGTTTTTTCTTTCCATATCTTGGTTGTTTGAATTATTCTCTTTATCTTTGCGGCCACAAGAACAGAATATGGGTCAATTAGCATTTCTACGGATGTTCATTTTGGTGGCCATATCCATTGATGCCAACGACAATCGGCGCCACGTCCATGTGTTCTATAGGGGCAAGCGACATCAGCGTTCACTGGCAAAGATTTGGATAGAGTCTAACGGACAGCAATGTGTCGAGATTGCCGAATCGTCCCTCTCGGCTAAGGACAACGAAATGCTTGTCGCTGCCATCAACCGCCACTGGGAGTTTATAAATGAACAGGTGACCAGAGCGTTCAACGGAGAAAAGACCATTTCAATTGACATAGAGAAATAAAAGAAATAGGAGGACCAGTTTATGTGTAAAATGAAGAATGTCAGCGTCGGAATCAAGGACATGGACTTCAGGACATATCGTGGGAAGATGGCTGTGCGTCTAACCGATGGGCGGACGGTTATTGTCCCTGTATCGTTCTTTCCTGACATCAAGCAGATGCCAGTCAAAGAGCGCGAGAAATGGATGGTGCTTGACGACCAGTATTTCACGTTTGAGAACATGACACGTGTTTACTCCGTGCTTGACTTATTGAAGGCTGCTTAACCTCACACGTAGTAAGCAAAGCCGTCCGAGAGTCTTCGCCAAAAGGCTCCTCGGACGGCTTCTTTTTGCCTTTACGTATATTCGATTTGTAGAACACGCAATAAAAAAATAAAGGACAAATTTTGTGGATTTCAAAAAGTTTTGTACCTTTGCAGCCGATTTATGCCGCAGCGGCTCGGTAAGTGGACTACGAGTTGGTTCCGCCATGCGGTCAAAACCCCTAAAATTAATCAATTAAAAGTAAAAAGACTATGTACGTAATCGTAGACATGCAGGGTCAGCAGTTTAAGGTTGAGGAGGGCAAGAAGCTCTTCGTGCATCACATTAAAGATGTAGAAGCCGGTCAGACTGTTGAGTTCGAGAAGGTTCTTCTCGTTGACAATGGCACAATCACAGTGGGTGCTCCAACCGTTGAGGGCGCAAAGGTTGTTGCAGAAGTGGTAAGCCCACTGGTAAAAGGCGACAAGGTTTTGGTGTTCCACAAGCGTCGTCGCAAGGGCTATCGCAAACTGAGAGGTCATCGTGAGCAGTTCACGGAAATCCTCGTAAAGCAGGTTGTTGCTTAATCGTTAATGTTCAAAAGTTTAAAATTTAAAAAGTAGATTCAATATGGCACATAAAAAAGGTGTGGGTAGTTCGAAGAACGGACGCGAATCACATTCAAAACGACTTGGAGTAAAACTCTTTGGTGGCCAGTTTGCTAAGGCTGGTAACATCATCATCCGCCAGCGTGGCACGAAGCACTATCCAGGCAAGAACGTGGGCATCGGTAAGGATGATACACTTTATGCACTGGTAGATGGTACAGTAGTGTTCAAGCGTGGCCGTCTCGACCGTTCCACAGTATCGGTTGAACCTGTAGCCGCTGTATAGTGCGCACAGAGTACACAGAGAAGACAGAGAGCACAGAGGTGTAGATTGCAAAATGCTGCAAGAACCTCTGTGCTCTCTGTCTTCTCTGTGCTCTCTGTGCGCACATTTATTGTGCGGAGAATTCCTTGATGCGCTGTTCTTCTTCGAGGCGGCAGATGAGGAGGGTGTTGTCTTTCTCGGCAACGATGTAGCCGTCAAGTCCCTGGATGATGACTTTGCGTTCCTGTGTGGTGTGGACTACGCAGTTTTTGCTTTCGTAGAAACGGATGTCGGGGCCAATGGCGTTGTTGCCTTGGGGGTCGGTCGGAGCCAGTGTGTGGAGCGAACCCCATGTGCCCACGTCGCTCCAGCCGAAGCTGGCAGGGAAGACGAAGATTTCGTCGGCTTTCTCCAGCACGGCGTAGTCAATGGAGATGTTGGTAGCTTTGGGAAATTCCTTGTTGATGATTTCCTGCTCTTTGGCTGTGCCGTAGATGGGCAGGAGCTTCTCGAAGATGTCGTTCACTTCGGGCTGGTAGATGCGCAGGGCGTTGACGATGGTCTTCACGTTCCACACGAAGATGCCAGAGTTCCAGAAGTATTCTTTGTTCTTCAGATAGATGTTGGCTGTTTTGAGGTCGGGTTTCTCCTTGAAGGAATCGACGTGGTAGATTTCCCTGTTGCGGAGCGAGGGTTCGTGCAGGTTGGCCTGGATGTAGCCGTAGCCTGTTTCGGGGCGTGTGGGCTTCATGCCGAGGGTGACGATGCTGTCGGTCTCTGACACGAACTGCAGTGCTGAACCGATGACGCGCTGAAACTCCACGGTGTCGGTGACGAGGTGGTCGCTGGGTGCTACCACGATGTTGGCCTTGGGGTTCTTGGCCTTGATGCGCCAGCTGACGTATGCGATGCAGGGAGCCGTGTTGCGGCGGCAGGGTTCGAGCAGGATGTTGCTCATGGGGACTTCAGGCAGCTGCTCTTTCACAATGTCTGCGTATTTTGCACTGGTCACGACCCAGACGTTGGCGGGGTCGATGAGTCCCTTGAATCTGTCAACGGTCATTTGAATGAAAGTACGTCCTGTGCCAAACACGTCGATGAACTGCTTGGGGCACTCTGGCGTACTCATAGGCCAGAAGCGGCTACCTACGCCGCCTGCCATAATCACAAGATTGTTGTCTGCCTTACTCATAATCGTTTTACCTTAAAAAGTGATAAATGGAGCTGCAAAGAAACGCTTTTTTGTGTAAAAATCCAAATAAAAAGGAAAATATTCTGAATTTCTGCGCCATTCGTCCCACAAAAAAGGAAATTTTCTTAAGCATGGAACTGGATTAACCCGCAAATTGGTGCTTGTAGCACATTACCAACGGAGTATCCTGTGGCTATGGCTGCTTCGGTGAGTTCTGCCTGATAATGGTGTGCAATGGAGCCTACAAAATGGACTGTGCGTGTGGGCTGGTCGTAGTTCTTGATGTTGCGGACGAAGAATTGTGTGAAGCAGTCGGTCAGCAGCTGGTGGATGGTCGGTGTGTCGCGATGGCGTGCACAGAAAGGGGAGAGGCTGGCCAGAAAGCGGTTGGGAAGTGGCTGACGGTAGGTTTTCTGGATAATTGTAGCGGCTGTTTCGTGAGTTTCTTCAAAAAACTGCTGACACAAGGCTGGGGGGAGTTGCCGCTTGAGTACATCGCCAACCAAGCGTTTGCCGATGTAGGCTCCGCTGCCTTCGTCGCCGAGGATGAATCCCAGGGGTGGAATGTTGTCTGTGATTCTTGTACCATCGTAGTAACAAGAGTTTGAGCCTGTTCCGAGTATGGCAATGAGGCCAGGCGAGTGTCCGCAGAGGGCACGGGCAGCTCCCAGCATGTCGCTCTGCACCTCGATGTCTGCGCCAGGGCCAAGTGCCTGTCGTAGTGCAGAGGCAACTTTTGGGGAGGCTTCGGGTGTGCAGCCAGCACCGTAGAAGTGTATCTCCAGTGTGTGTTGTTTGTCGATGTTCAGTTGGGGGAGCAGTTCGTCTTGGATGATGGCTGTGATGTCTGCCTCTGTCTGCTGGAATGGGTTGATGCCCTGTGTGCTCACTTCTGTTTGTTGGCCGTCGTTGTGGATGAGGCACCATGCCGTCTTGGTTGAGCCGCTGTCTGCAATTAGTTTCATGTGTGTTTATATTTTTTAAGACAAAGTTAGGGCTTTTGTTTCAATAAAATTGTGCAGGAGGGCTAAAATCTGTGTGTTTTGCCTTAGTTTTAGTCGTTTCATGCCGCCAGTTTGCTAAAAAAGCATTATTTTTGCACAGAAATCCATCTTAACCGTCCCCATGAACACTATAAAACGTATTGTGCTGACTGGCGGTCCATGTGCTGGCAAGACTACGGCCCTGGGCTATATTGTTGAACATTTTACCATGTTGGGCTATAAGGTTTTCACTGTTCCCGAAGTGCCTACGATGGTTAGCAAGTCTGGCTGGAACTATCTTACGTCAAATCCACAGTTTTATTATGAAGGCGAAAAGGCCATCTTGGAACTTCAGCTGAAACTGGAGGATACCATTTTACGTTTGGCACGGACACGGGTCGAGCCTTGCCTGATTGTGTGCGACCGTGCTGCCATGGACATCTCTGCGTATATATCTCCCGAAATGTGGAAGGACATTACGGCTCAGTGCGGCACCAGCACCGAGGAACTGCGCTCCACTCGCCGCTATGATGCCATCTTCCATTTGGTCACTGCGGCCAAAGGTGTGCAGCAGTTTTATACGACAGAGAACAATGCCCACCGCTATGAACGGGCAGACGAGGCAGGGCTGAAGGTGGCTTGCGAACTGGACCAGAAGGTCTATGATGCCTGGACGGGCCACCCGTATCGCTATGTCATTGCCAGCAATGAGGATTTTGCCCACAAGATGAAGATGCTGATTGAGAAGATTGATGCGTTGTTGCTGTAGTGCGGTTTTGCGGTTATACGGTTATGCGGTTATACGGTTGTTCTGCCGCAAAACCACATAGCCACAAAACCACAAAACCACAAAACCGTCCAACCGTATAACCGTCCAAAACCGTCCAACCGTAAAACCCCAAAACCGTATGACCTTCAAACCGTATAACCGAATCTTTTTTCTGCTGCTTTTGGCCGTTTTGCCAATAGCAAGTATTGCTCAATCCCTTGAGTCCGCGTTTCTGAATCCGCCAGCTGAGGCTCGTGCACTGATGATTTGGCAGTGGATGGACGGCGTAGTTTCACGCGAAGGCATTACGGCAGACCTTGAAGCCTATAAGGAGGCAGGTCTGGGCGGTGTGCAGCAATTTCATGTGGGTGGAGAAATGCAGGGACTGATATGCGACACGACTCAGGCTATTGGCACCGAGAACTGGCAGCGGCTGATGCGCTTTGCCCTCCAGGAATGTCAACGTCTGGGACTTTCGTTTGGTACACACAACTGTCCTGGCTGGTCGTCAAGTGCTTACCCTGCGGTGCGCCCAGAGGATTCAATGCAGAAGCTGGTGTGGACAGAGACAAAAGCGCAGGGAGGCAAATGGCAGTTGAAGCTGCCACGCCCTGACGTGGATGCCCGCTGGGATTATTATAAAGATGTAGTAGTCTTGGCTATACCCGACCGCGATTCTGTGGCATTGTCCGAGGTCGTTGACCTCACATCGCAAATCGCTCAGGACGGACTGCTGAACTGGACGGCTCCACAGGGGGCATGGCGAATCTATCGCTTTGGCCACACGACCAACGGAAAGACCAATGTTGCAACCTCCCCTTACGGTGGAATGGGGCTGGAGTGCGACAAGATGAGCCGCGAAGCAGTCAAGAAATACTGGCAGTCTTATCCTGCAATGCTGTTTGGTCTTGCTCAAGCAGCATTGGGAAACGCCTGGACGCAAACATTCCAGCGCATAGAGATTGATAGCTATGAGGCTGGCACACAGGACTGGACAGCCCAAATGCCAGCAGAGTTCCTGTCGCGCCGTCATTACAATTTGTTGCCTTGGTTGCTGACTTTTGCTGGCTGTACGGTGGAGAATGGAGCACGTTCCAAGCAGTTCAAGAAGGACTTCATTGATACGGCAACCGATTTGTTTGCCGAAAACTATTATGGCTACATGGGCACACTGTGCCGTGAGCAAGGTCTTCAACTGCTGGCACAGCCCTACGGCACAGGGTCGTCCAAGCAATTTAATCCCATCAACACAGACAAGATTGTGCGTCAGAAGAGTATCGACCTGGTTTGTGCGGAGTTCTGGACACACCCCAACTGGGGCTGGAAGGACGTTCCGCGAGTGGTGGCAGCAGCCCGTCGGAACAACCATCGGCTGATCTATGCAGAAGGTTTCACTTGCTGGCCGCTGTTTGCATGGCAAGACGACCCTGCCTCGCTGAAGGAGGTGGCCAACCGCGCCTTCTGTCAAGGCATAAACCGCCTGATGCTCCATGCGGGTGCACACAATCCTTGGCCACAGGCATTGCCAGGCATGACCTTTGGCAAGTGGGGCACGCAGTTCACACCAGGGCAAACGTGGTGGCGCAGTGGTGGTGCAAAGTTGCTGTTCGAGTATTTTGCCCGTTGCCAGGCATTGTTGCAACGGGGCGATTATGTAGATGACACGAACAGCAAGCAAAAGTCTCTCACAACGGATGTCCCGCTGCAATGGATTCACCGCAAAGAAGCAGACACAGATTTCTACTTTGTGGCTAATCCGCTGGACTCCAGCTTTGTTACTACGCTGACGTTTGCTGGCGCAGGACGTTTGCCCGAACTCTGGAACCCCGTTACCGGCACGTTGACAGCGGCGCAATATTGGCTTTCTGCTGATGGCAAGACACAGGTCGCCTTGCCGTTTGACACACATGAATCTGTGTTTGTCGTTTTCAGAAAGAACACATCGTCAACAGGAACCACTTTGGCCCTGAAGCCAGCAGAAACCTTGGACGAAACGCTCATTGCCGGTTCCTGGACGGTGAACTTCCCGGAAGGGTGGGGCGCACCAACAGAGACCACCTTCCCTGCACTGCTTTCTTGGGACAAGCACGAAGACGCAGGCATCAAGTATTTCTCTGGTACAGCACGCTATACGGCAGCGTTCCGCATGAAGCGGATTGACAAGCAGGCTCGATATGTTCTTGACCTTGGCGCAGTGAAAAACTTGGCTCGTGTCTTCTTGAATGGTGTTGAGGTGGCTCATCTTTGGGCACCGCCATTCCGTGTGGACGTGACAGAAGCTCTGCGCAAAGGCAAGAATCTCCTTGCTGTAGAAGTGACCAATCTGTGGCCCAACCGCATGATAGGTGATGAGCAATACCCCGACGACACAGAGTGGGGCGAAATGTATAAATACGACTACGCTCCAGGGAAGCCCAACATCGGACGATTCATGAAGGCCATTCCCGACTGGCTTTCCAAAGGACAGCCCCGTCCATCGCAAGACCGCAAGACGGTTGTTTCCTTTAAGTTCTTCGAGAAAGACACTCCTCTGCTTCCCTCCGGCTTGTTGGGTCCCGTCATTATCAAGCGGGTGAGGGAATGATGGAAGATTACAATAAAAAAGTGTTTATTCCATATAAACAGCATCCGCTTCAAGTGCGAAAGTGCCTGTGGAATAGTGGCATAGTTCTCTCGTTTCTGTAGCACGGTTCTGTCGCTGTGGTGGGAGAACTTTGCTGCTATGATGGGGAAGTTCTGCCGCTGCGGTAGCACTACATTGCTACCGCAACGAGTGTGCTGTGCCACGGTTGCGGCAATGCAGTGTGGCATTGGAATCAGTCCTCTTCTGTTCATGCGGGATTTTTTCACGAAAAACCTGTCATCCCGTCATGGATGGGAAATAATGGGTTGTTTTATATGGGGTTAATAGTGTGACAGGTTTTGTGACAGATATAGCAAACAATGACAGGTTCTTTGGAGAATCTGTCATTGTTAAATTGATTGTCTATCAGCACCATAAACAGCTTGTGACAGGTGTGACGGGTTTTTGTCGCAAAACTTTAGTTGGTGTAGGTGTTGAGCGAAGAAAAGGTTTAGCACTTGATGTTCAGCTCCTTCACAATGTTGCTGATTTTCTCCATGGTTGAGATGCGGCTGGGGACGAGTGGCAGACGGAGTTCGTTCTGGATGAGGCCCATGCTGCTGAGCATGGCTTTTACGCCTGCGGGGTTGCCATCTACGAAGAGGAGCTTGAAGAGTTCTGTAAACTTGTGGTGAATGGTGAGGGCATTGTTGTAGTCCCCGTTCAGTGCAAGGCGAACCATGCGGCTAAATTCTTTGGGCAGTGCGTTACCGATGACCGAGATGACACCTGCTGCACCGAGAGTGATGAGCGGGAACGTGATGCCGTCGTCGCCGCTGATGACATCGAAGTCGGCAGGTTTGTTCTTGATGATGTCGTCTATCTGTGTGAAGTTGCCGCTGGCTTCCTTGATGGCCACGATGTTTTCACATTCACGGGCCAGTCGCAGGGTTGTCTCGGCAGTCATGTTCACGCCTGTTCGTCCTGGCACATTGTAGAGTACAACGGATACGGGACTGGCTGCGGCAATAGTCTTGAAATGCTGGTAGAGTCCTTCTTGTGAAGGTTTGTTGTAGTAGGGACAAACACAGAGAATACCGTCTATGCCTTTGAAATTCGTGGTTCTGACTTGCTCTACAATGGCTGCTGTGTTGTTACCGCCCATGCCGAGGAGGATGGGCACTTTGCCTTGCACTTTTTCTTGAACAAGCTGGATAATGTTTTGTTTCTCTTCCGCTGTAAGGGTGGGTGTTTCGGCGGTAGTGCCCAGTACGCAGAGAAAATCGATGCCGTTGGAAAGCTGATAGTCGAGGAGTCGGCGAAGTGCCGTGTAATCTACCATTCCGTCTGCTTGGAAGGGGGTGACAAGAGCCACGCCAAGTCCTCTGAATTTGTTACGTGCCATTATATTATGTTTGAATTTCGGTGCAAAGATACGTATTTTAAGTGAAAAGTGAAAAGTGAAAAATCTAAGTTACGAGGCAATATGTGTCCTTTTAAATCCTTTTGTTTGCTGATTTTTTTACTTTTTCGCTTTAGTCGAGCATTTGCAGAAATTCTTCTTCATTCATGATTTTTACACCCAGCTTCTGTGCTTTTTCCAGCTTGGCTGGCCCCATGTTGTCTCCTGCAAGGATGAACGAAGTCTTCTTTGATATGGAGCCAACGTTCTTGCCGCCATGTTTCTCAATGAGTTCCTTGTATTCATCGCGAGAGTGGTGGGCAAACACGCCCGAAATGACGATGGACAGTCCTTGCAGCTTGTCGGTCTGCCCAGCCAGTGCTTCTTCCGACAGTGCCATCTGGAGTCCAGCCTCACGCAGTCTGCCCAGGATTTCAAGACAATGTGGGTCGTGGAAATAGTGGATGATGCTTTCGGCAATGACACCGCCTACACCGTCCACGTCCAGCAGCTGTTCCAGTGTGGCGTGCTCCAGTGCTTCCATCGACTTGAAGGCGCGTGCAAGCAGCTTGGCCGTTGTTTCGCCTACAAAGCGGATGCCCAGTGCAAAGACCACTCGCTCGAAGGGCACCTGCTTGCTGGCCTCAATGCTGTCGATGACTTTCTGGGCCGACTTGATGCGTCCTCGGTTGTGTCCGCAGATGTCGGCCACGGTAAGGCCGTACAGGTCTGCCACGTTGTGAATCAGTCCCCTTTGCCAATAGTCATCCACCGTCTCTGGACCCAGAGAGTCGATGTTCATGGCGCGGCGCGAAATGAAGTGCTCAATGCGCCCCTTGATTTGTGGCGGGCAGGTAGAGTCGTTGGGGCAGTAGTGTGCGGCCTCTCCTTCGATGCGTACCAGCGGGGTGCCACATTCGGGACAGGTGGTGATGAACTGCACAGGTTGCATCTCGGCTGTGCGCTGGCTGGTATCTACACCCACCACCTTGGGGATGATTTCTCCACCTTTTTCCACATAGACCATATCGCCAATGTGCAGGTCAAGTTGGCGGATGATGTCGGCATTGTGGAGCGAAGCCCGTTTCACCATGGTTCCTGCCAGCTGCACGGGGTCCATGTTGGCCACGGGCGTGATGGCACCAGTGCGTCCCACCTGGTAGGTCACTTCGTTCAGGCGTGTGCAAGCCCGTTCAGCCTTGAATTTGTAAGCAATGGCCCAGCGTGGAGACTTGGCAGTGTAGCCCAGATGTCTTTGTTGCCGCAGGGAGTTTACTTTCAGCACAATGCCGTCTGTGGCTACTGGCAGGTTCTTCCGCTCCGTGTCCCAGTAGTTGATGAACGCCAGCACCTCGTCGATGCTTTTGCACTTCTTCATGCCTTGGCTAATCTTGAAGCCCCACTGAGCGGCCATCTGCAAGTTTTCGTAGTGTCCGCCGTCGGCGGGTATTTCGTCGCCCAATAAATAATAAAGGTATGCGTCCAGTCCGCGCTCGGCCACCACGCGGCTCTTTTGCGACTTCAGCGTACCGCTGGCTGCATTGCGCGGATTGGCAAAGAGGTCTTCCTCGGCCTTGGCACGTTGCTCGTTCAGTTTCTCGAAGGAAGTCCATGGCATCAGAATCTCTCCACGGATTTCAAACTCATGCGGATAGCCGCTGCCTTCCTTCAGGCGGAGCGGTATGGAACGTATCATGCGCACATTGCCCGTCACGTCGTCGCCCCGCACGCCGTCACCCCTGGTCACAGCCTGTGTGAGCAGTCCGTCCACGTAAGTCAGCGAAATGCTGAGGCCATCATATTTCATTTCCGCACAAATCTCGAAGTCTTCGCCCTCCAGCCCCGTTTTCACGCGCTCGTAGAAATCCCTCACGTCAGCCTCGCTATATGTGTTGGCGAGCGAAAGCATCGGGTACTTGTGCGGCACGGACTTAAACGTCTGGTTGAGGTCGCTGCCCACCCGCTGTGTCGGCGAATTGGGGTCGGCATACTGCGGATAGAACATTTCCAGGTCTTCCAGCCGGTGCATCATCTGGTCGAAGTCATAGTCCGAGATGGTCGGCTTGTTCAGCACATAATAATTATAGTTGTGTAGCTCCAGTTCCTTGCGGAGTTGCAGTATTTCTTCTTGTGGAGTCATGGGTTGTTTGTGTAAAGTCGTTTATGGCGACAAAGGTACGTAAAAAAAGCTAAACAGTGAACGCCTATTGTGGTTTGTGGCGTTGATGTCGGTCATTTTGAACCTTCTCATCCATAAATCAGTTGTTTTGTCCTTTCTATGCTTTGTTTGAAGATGGGATTGCGGATGGCTCTTTCTTCTACAAGGTCTATCTCACGCCCAATGGCCTGCTCAAGCGCATACTTCAATTCAAAAAAGTTTGTGAAATAGTCTGTGATTTCTTCTTTCTTGAAATTTACCAGAAAATCGACATCGCTTTTGTCCGTAAACTGGGGTGTCAAGACCGAGCCAAAGACATACAGTGACTTTACCCTATGTTTGTGGCACAAGGACTTAATTTCTGATATTGTCTGCTGAAGTATGTTGTTCATTGTCTTTTTGTTTTCTGTTATGCAAAGGTACGGCTTTTTCGGGCAAAAGTAAAGCCGTATGAACAATCTCTCTTGCAGGTTATTCTGCTTTCAATTCCACTTGGGCAGCGGGAAGATTCTTGCTGCTCACTTTCACGCTGACGATGCCTGGTTGCTTGGTGGCCTGAATGCCGATGACCAGCTGGCCGTTGAAGACGTGCATGTGGGGGGCAGTGAAGACTTCCAGACTGGTGGCGTCGCCGTTGCAGATACCCTTGAACGAGCCGCTGCCAGTGACCTCCACCTGAATTTCATCGTTGGCAGTGGGGCAGAGGTTGCCGTCCTTGTCGGTGATGCTGACGGTGAGGAAAGCCATGTCGTTGCCGTCGGCACGGAGCGTGGGCAGCTGGCCGTCGGCATAGAGCAGCTGGTCACCCGTAATGCGCAGCTGGGCGGCAGGTCCGGCGGTCTTCAGCGTCTTGCTGCCAGCCTGTCGGCCCTGTGCATCATAGACCACCACCTTCAGTTCGCCCGGCTGATACTTCACGTTGTTCCAGCGCAGACGGTAGCGGTCGAGGCGCGACTTGGGGTTCTTCGAGATGCGTCCCTGGCTCTTGCCGTTGAGGAACAGTTCCGCCGTGGGGTAGTTGGTGTAGCAATAGACAGGGGTGGTCTCTCCCTCGCGTCCCTGCCAGTTCCAGTGGGGCAGCAGATGGATGGTCGGTTCCGTCTGGTTCCAGTGTGAGCGATACAGGTAGTAGCGGTCCTTGGGCAGTCCGGCGAGGTCGAAAATGCCGAAGTAGCTGGAGCGGCTGGGCCAGTATTCGTCATACGGCGTAGGCTCGCCCAGATAGTCGAAGCCCGTCCAGACAAATTCGCCGATGACCCAGGGCTTGTCGTCCTGCAGCTGCCAGTCGTCTTCGGGCAGGTTGCTCCACGAGCAGGCCGTCAGGTCGTAGCTGCTGCACTGGCCGTCGTCGTACTTCTTGCCCTTGTCTTCCGTCAGCGGAAATTTATAGACTCCACGGCTGGAGACGGTGGAGGCAGTCTCGCTGCCCAGCACATAGCCTTGTCCCAGCTTTTCGTAGGCCATTTCGTACTTGTGTGTGCGGTAGTTCATGCCCGGCACGTCGGCCACCTGTGCAAAGCCCGTGCCCAGCGCGTTGTCGATGCGGTCCATGCCGTTGGTGATGGGGCGGGTCTTGTCGAAGCGGTGCACCACGTCCTGCAGGTGGCGCAGCAGCTTGGGACCTTCCTTCATGCCTTGTTCGGGAATTTCGTTGCCCACGCTCCACATCACGATGCTGGGGTGGAGGCGGTTGGCACGCACGAGGTTCTCAATGTCGCGGTCGCTCCATTCCTTGAAGAAGCGGGCATAGCCGTTCTTGCACTTCGGGTAAATCCACATGTCGAAACTCTCGGCCATCACCATCATGCCGAGCGAGTCGCACAGGTCCATCTGCATCTGTGAGGGCATGTTGTGGGCGGTGCGGATGGCATCGCAGCCCATGGTCTTGAGCAGCTGGATTTGGCGCACAAGGGCAGCCTTGTTGACAGCGGCACCCAGCATTCCGAGGTCGTGGTGCAGACAGACACCCTTGAACTTGCGGGGCTGGCCGTTCAGCACAAAACCCTCCTCCGCATTGCATTCCACGGTGCGGAAGCCTATCTTCTTGGTCTGCTGCTCTATGACTTTGCTGATGGTGCCGTCGTAATTCAGCTCGCAGAGGCTTACCTGCAGGTCGTAGAGCTGGGGCACTTCGGGGCTCCAGGGCTTGATGCCGTAGAACGTGACGGTAGATGTGGCCCTGCCTTCACGGTCGAGACGGGCGATGCGCGAAAATTCGTTCTCGCCCACCATGACCTTGAACTCCACGCCGAGGAACTGTCCGCCGAAGCCCAGAACCTCTGCGCCGAAGGTCTCCACGGCGATGTGGTCGTTGCTGATGGAGAGCGTGTTGGCCGTGATGGTCCACTCCTTGATGGCAGCCGGGCCAGTCTCTATCAGCGTGACGGGGCGGAAGAGTCCTGCGCCGGGATACCAGCGGCTGCTCTCGGCCACGTTTTGCAGATAGACGGCCAGCGTGTTCTGTCTGCCGTCTTTATATATATAAGGTGTAATGTCAACGTTGAAGGCATTGTAGCCGTACTTCCATTCGCCGGCCTTCTTTCCGTTCACATAGACTTCGGGTTCGGCCATGGCTCCGTCGAAGTTGAGCAAGGCGCGCGGGCAACCATTCTCCACCGTGAAGTGCGTGCGATACCAGCCGCTGCCAATCCAGGGCAGACAACCGCTGCGGCCCGTCTTCTCCGTGGCCTCCTTCTCGCCGTTCTGCTCGATGGCCACCACCTGCTTGTCAATCTCCTTGTCGAAGGGGCCGCTGATGGCCCAGTCGTGGGGCACACTGACGGTCTGCCACTCTGAGTCGTTGTACTGCTCGGCGGCGGGAGCCGCCTTGTCCAGCTTTTCTGCACGCGAGAATTTCCAGCCCTCGCTCAGCACGGTCTCCTTGCGCTGGGCGGTCAGGTTGAGGCTGCACGAGAGGAAAGCCAGGACTGCGGCAAGGCACTTGAGGGTTTCTTTGTTTTTCATCATAAGGATGTAGGTTATGGTTCTGAATGAATCGTTAAGATTTGTTGGGACCGAGGTCCTATTTTAGATGCAAATGTACGTGCTTTTCTTGAAAAAGCAAAGACAACGGCGTGTTTTCTGCAAAGTGAGCGGTCAAAAATCTTCTCAGTCCTGCTTTTTTGCCGTGTTTTTCATGCATATAGATAAAGTACGGCACAGGAATCGTTTCGCCGCCACATCCTTCTGTTCGCAACGGCATAGGCAATGCGTCTGGTTCGTGTAGGCAATTCTTCGGGTTTGATTGCCTACGTGAGCGCGACCGATTGCCTACGTCGTAGCGACCAGTTGCCTACCTGTTGCGCTGCAGGCTTTAAGGTTTTTTGCACAATCTGGCTGCAAAATAGCTTTTTTACGCCTGTTTTGTGAAAGATTTATCGGCAAAGCGATGAGTTTCTCACGAAAAATGCTTACCTTTGCAGCGAATTTAACAAAAAACTTATCAAAACTATGGACGATTATCCGGCGAATAGTATCAGTATCGGTGGGTAAAGGTCTGGCAGGGTCTGGACTTTTACCGGCAATTTCTTGTATTATTTTCCATTAAAGAAATTCAAAGAAAGGTTCAGACAAGATGCGAACATTTTGGGATTTTAAGGGCGGTATCAAGCATATCGACTCGTGGCAGCCAAACTGTTGGGTGCAAGTGACTTGTCCCGTGGAGGACGATGTGAAGTTTCTTCAGGAAGAGCTGGGAATGCCCGACTACTTCCTCTATGACGTAGCCGATACGGACGAGCGTGCCCGTTACGACCTGGACGAGGGCTGGCTGATGATTATCATGCGTGTGCCCCACCTGAAGACGGTGTCCTCGCGCAGCCCCTACACGACCATCCCCCTGGGAATCGTGCTGAAGGACGACAAAATCATCACGGTGTGCAATCAGGAGACGCGCATGATGCTCGACTTCATCAACCACCAGATGCGCCGGGCCGAGGGCTTCACCGATGCGGCAGACCTCGTCTTCAGGGTCTTCCTCAGTGCCAGTGTGTGGTACTTGAAGTACCTGAAGCAGGTGAACACCATCATCGACAAGGCCAAGCGCAACCTGGACCGCCAGATTGACAACAAGGACCTGGTCAACCTCTCGCGGCTGCAGGATTCGCTCACCTACTTCGCCACCTCCATCCGTGGCAACGAAACCCTGCTCTCGAAGCTGAAGTTCCGTCTGCCCGTCGATGAACTGGACGCAGAACTCATTGAGGACGTGAACATCGAGATGCAGCAGGCACGCGAGACCACCGCCATCTACCTCTCCATCCTCAACAGCACGATGGACACCTACGCCAACATCATCAACAACAACATGAACAAGGTGATGCGTCTGCTCACCTCGCTCAACATGATTATCATGTTCCCCACGCTCATCACCTCCATGTTCGGCATGAACCTCATCAACGGCATGGAGAACTGGCACTGGGGTTTCCCCGTAGCCATCATCGCCTGCATCATCAGCACGGTGTGCTCCCTGCTCTGGTTTAAGCGGAAAGATTGGTTGTAATGCTGTCGTCTTTCAAATTCCTCTAACTACACAGCTTGCAAATAATTTGATTATTATGGTGAAACACATCTTTTTATTATTCGCATTGCTGGTTTTGTCTCTATGCGCTTGCAACGGGAACAAAACGGAGCAGAAACTGTCCTCACCCTTGGAGGAGGAACTGCCAGGCACACAGAAGGAACAGGACAAGCCTGAAAGCACTGGGCGCATGGTGACGGCAGAACAAGCCTACGAAGGCGTAAACAACTATTGCCACCGTGAATATGACTGGTCGGCGGCAGAAGAGAATCCCTCCCTGATGTCTGTGACGATGGGCGAGGCGACGGACTCGGAGTATCAGGTGATATTCCGCAGTTATACAGGTGCATTGGTCTATTTCCAGGTCGAAAAAGCGAGTGGCACCACCCGTGTCGTGGAGTATGAGCCAACCCTGGACCTCAGGAACGAAGTCGGCACCATTGATTTGTTTGATTATTTGCCTGAAACAGTTGAGTAGTTTAGCCAAAAGCGATATGCAGAGGGGAAAAAGGAAACAAATCATTGGGCTTTTATAAAAAAAAAGCAAATGATAATTCGTAAATGGCAAATAATTTGTACCTTTGCAGCGTTTTTTTAAGGTAAGAACGCCAATTTGGTAAATTCTTTCCCAGCGAAAGCGGGTTGATAAGTAAATTGTCAAATTGTAAAATTATACAATCCAAATGAAAAAGTACAATTTCAATGCAGGACCCTCGATTCTTCCTCGCGAAGTGATTGAAGCCACTGCACAAGCATGTCTCGATTTCAACGGTTCGGGACTTTCGCTCATGGAAATTAGCCACCGCGCAAAGGATTTCCAGCCAGTAGTTGACGAAGCTGTAGCTCTGTTCAAGGAGTTGCTCGACATTCCAGACGGTTATTCCGTGCTCTTCCTCGGAGGCGGTGCCAGTCTGGAATTTTGCATGGTGCCCTACAACTTCCTTGAGAAGAAGGCTGCCTATCTGAACACGGGCGTGTGGGCAACCAAGGCCGAAAAGGAAGCCAAGCTCTTTGGCGAAGTCGTGGAAGTGGCTTCTTCTAAGGACAAAAACTTCACTTACGTGCCCAAGAACTTCGACATCCCCACCGATGCCGACTACCTCCACATCACAACGAACAACACCATCTACGGAACGGAACTGCGCGAGGACATCGACTCACCCATTCCACTGATTGCCGATATGTCGAGCGACATCTTCAGCCGTCCCGTTGATGTCAGCAAATATGCCCTCATTTATGGCGGCGCACAGAAGAACCTCTCGATGGCAGGCGTGACCTTCGTCATCGTGAAGGACGATGCACTGGGCAAGGTTTCTCGCCCCATCCCCACCATGCTGGACTACCGCACACACGTGAAGAAAGGCTCCATGTTCAACACCCCTCCAGTTGTGCCCATCTATTGCGCACTGCAGAACCTCCGCTACATCAAGGCTCACGGCGGCGTAGCTGCTATGGAGCAGGTAGCCAAGCAACGTGCCGAAATTCTTTATGCTGAGATTGACCGCAACAAGCTCTTTGTGGGTACTGCCGAAGAAGACAGCCGCTCGCTAATGAACATTACCTTCGTGCTGAAGCCAGAGTATCAGGAACTGCAAGACGAATTCCTTGCCTTTGCCACCAGCCAGGGCATGGTGGGCGTGAAGGGACACCGCGACGTAGGCGGCTTCCGTGCTTCTTGCTACAACGCCATGACAGTGGAAGGCGTACAGGCACTCGTTGCTTGCATGAAAGAATTTGAAAGTAAACATTGATTCTAAGTAGTTAAGGAGTTAAAGTAGTTAAGGAGTTAAGCCGATACAAAATGTTATAGTTAAGGAGTTAAGCCGATACTGATAGACTTAACATTCTCCTCAAAATCCTGATAGCCCCGAAACGGCTTAACTCCTCTAACTCCTCTAACTCCTTAACTCCCTCAAAATAAACATTCTTATGAAAGTACTAATTGCAACAGAGAAGCCCTTTGCAGCACCAGCCGTGCAGGGCATCAAGAATATCATTGAAGGTGCTGGCTACGAACTGGCACTGCTTGAGAAATACACAGAGAAGGCACAGCTGCTGGCAGCCGTAGCCGACGCAGACGCAATCATCATCCGCAGTGACAAGGTGGACGCAGAGGTGCTCGACGCAGCGAAGCAACTGAAGATTGTGGTGCGTGCCGGTGCTGGTTACGACAATGTGGACCTTGAAGCCGCTACTGCCCACAAGGTGGTTGTGATGAACACCCCCGGACAGAACGCCAACGCCGTGGCAGAACTTGTGCTCGGTCTGCTGGTCTTCACCGTCCGCAACTTCTACAACGGCAAGTCTGGTTCTGAACTCATGGGCAAGAAACTCGGCATCCTCGCCTTCGGAAATGTAGGCCGCAACGTGGCTCGCATTGCCAAGGGCTTTGGCATGGAAGTTTGTGCCTACGATGCTTACTGCCCCGCAGAAGCCATCGAAACCGCTGGCGTGAAGGCAGTCAAGAGCCAGGAAGAACTCTTCCAGACTTGCGACATCGTTTCGCTCCACATCCCCGCCACCGCCGAGACGAAGCAGAGCATCAACAAGGCACTGGTGAGCCAGATGAAGAAGGGCGGCATCCTCATCAACACCGCCCGCAAGGAAGTCATCAACGAGCCAGAACTGCTGCAGCTCCTTGCCGAGCGCACCGACCTGAAGTACATCACCGACATCAAGCCCGATGCTGACGCAGACTTCCAGCAGTTTGAAGGTCGCTACTTCTCCACGCCCAAGAAGATGGGTGCGCAGACCGCCGAAGCCAACACCAACGCTGGCCTCGCTGCCGCCAACCAAATCGTGGGCTACCTGAAGGACGGCATCACCAAGTTCCAGGTGAACAAGTAAGTCCACATATTTTATTTACCACAGATTACACAGATTGCACGGATGTATCCTGCCCTGAGGATACATCCGTGCAATCTTTTTGATTTCAATGTTGGGGAAGTAGCCCAAACCAGTTATTAAACAATGCTCTGTTTCTGTTGGAACAAACAAGTGGTCTTAAACAATGTTTGGCATAAAAAAACTGCAATTTATTTGCGTAAGAAAAAAAAACCATCTATCTTTGCACCGTGTTTCGCATGAAACACAGACATTTTTTGCTCAAATTCCCGATCGAATCACCACCTCGCAAAAGGAAATCGAGCATAAAACCAAAATATCTTTGAGTTTGTACTTTGATAGTGCAGACTTTTCCATTGATATTTTGGGGCTTGTGGTGAGCCTGATCGGGATATGGCAAGTCTGCGCTTTCTTTGTGTCTAAAAGTTTGTGCATTCTTCGCCTAAAAATGATGACGGCTCATAAAAGAATGCACTATGTTGCAATTTCAATTATTATTAACCCTTTAATTTTTCAAATCTTATGAAAAGAAATTTTCTTTTAATCTTTGTGCTGTGCACATTGTGCTGCAACGTTAGCTTTGCACAAGTGATTAACGGTGACCTGAACCACAACAACACCCTTGATGTGGGCGACGTGACCCTGGTGATTGACGGCTACCTGACGGGCGAGACAGAACTCATCCAGACAGGTGGAGCACCTTTTTCGGTTGACAACAGCTATGTGGTGGGCACATGGTACACGTCGGCCAGCGAAAACATCACTTTCAATGCCGACGGCACGACTAATTTCGCAAATGGTGGAACCTATGAGTTTCTGCCTACACAGGGCTACATCCTCTTCTACAACGCTTCGGGCGTTCCCACATACGCCATGCGGGTATTGAAAGCCACTTCCGACTATCTGGTTGTTCTGCCCACAGGCAGCAATGTCCCCGTGCGTTATACAAACACCCAGCCAATCAGCATCACCCTTTCTCAAACATCTGTTGAAATGAAGCCCGATGAATTTGTCCGTTTGACTGCTACGGTTGACCCCACCAGTGCAGGAACCGTGACTTGGAGCAGCAGCGACGAGAGTGTGGCCACCGTGGTCAGCGGCTTTGTCACCGCCGTTGCTGAAGGTACAGCTGTCATTACTGCAACAGTGGCAGGAAGAACAGCCGCTTGCACTGTGACCGTGACCAGTGCATCCCCAGTTCCAACCCACGAAGCCGTTGACCTCGGCCTCTCAGTCAAGTGGGCGACTATGAACATTGGTGCAAACGCCCCTGAAGAATACGGTGACTACTTTGCCTGGGGCGAGACCACAGCAAAGGACACTTATAATTGGAGTACCTACAAGTGGTGCAACGAGAGTCCCAGTGGCGTAACCATGACCAAGTATTGCACTCGCTCCTCCTATGGCACCGTTGATAACAAGACCATTCTTGACCTTTCCGATGATGCTGCCAATGCCAATTGGGGCGGAACTTGGCGTATGCCGACTGATGACGAACTGACAGAGCTTAGAACACAGTGCACATGGACTTGGACTACTCAAAATGGAACGAAAGGTTACAAGGTGACCTCAAAGAGCAACGACAATTCTATTTTCTTGCCCGCTGCAGGGTTTCGCTACGGCACTTCGCTCAGCGATGGCAGCGGCGGCTATTGGTCGAGTTCGGTCGATAGTTCCATCGCTTGGAAAGTGAGCTTCAATGCGTACGGGTTGGAACGAAGCAACGGCTACCGTTACCTCGGACTGAGTGTTCGCGCCGTCTGTGAGTAGCCTTCAGAACCTTTAGCTCGGCGTTAGCCAATTTGCATCCTTCCCCCACGGGCAAGATGGGCAATCTCCCAAAATCGTTTCGCCTGTGCAGGGTGTTGTCGGCGGCCCTCCCCGAAAAGGGGCCGCTGCGCACCCTGCACAAGCGAAACGATTTTCTTATTCATTAATTCCCTTCGTCCAGATAGATGTTGATGAGTTCTGTGATGTCGGAGACGGTGAACTGGCCGTCTTCGTCGATGTCGGTGACGTAGATGTCAACGGTGTCAGTGCCGAGGTAGGCTGCAATCAGTTGGGTTATTTCATCGACTGTAACCCTGCCGTTGATGAAGTAGGTGGTCTTCAGATAGATGAGTGTTCCCTGGTCTGAAACCAGCCAGCAGGTGATGTTGTGAAGTCCCTTGGGGTAGGCCGAGACATCGAAGTCGAAGTAATATACGCCGTCTGTTTTTGTGCCGATGTTGAAGACGGGGGCACCCTGGTCAATGGAATAGCAGAGCATCTGTTCCGTGGTTTTCATGGCACGGAGGAAATAGCCTGTCTGGATGGTGGAGACCGTGCCGCTCGTTGTGACCACTTGCAGCATGTAGCTGTGCAGACCTTCTGCCAGTTCGTTTACGTCCTGGGTCCATGCGGCAATGCCTGTAGCGTTGGCCAGCTGCTGGCTGCAAATCAGGTTGCCGTCCACATATAGTTGGCAAACGGCGTTTTCCCCACTGGTTGTCTGGGGCATCTTTACGAATAGCCTGGAGGTTGTAGAAGATGTGTTGCCTGTGCCTGAAGCCATGTAGTGCAAGGTGTGCAGACCTTCGCTCAGGGCTGAAACGTCGATGTCGAAGGTCGGCGTATGGGCGGGTATGGCTGTGCGGCTGTCTGTGTCGTCGAACCAATAGTAGCCGGAGAGTTCCGACGCTTGTGCCAGCTTGATGAAGAAGCGGTTCACCACCGAACTCCACTCGCCCGTTTCGTCGCTCAGTTGCAAGTGGAACGTGTGTAGCTGGTCGGTAAGCCCGGCCACATCTACATCCATCTGCCAGCTGGAGCTGGTGCTCTGGCCCTGCGTGGCCAGGGAGTCTTGGTTGTCGAACCAGTAGCGGTAGGTGTATGTGGCTGTCTGGCCTCGTGCCATGCTGTGTATGCAGAGGCAGAGCATGAATAATAGAATCTTTCGCATAAGCAAATCCTTTCCTTACCGTTTGTTATTCAGCTTTCTTTACTTCTACTTCCACGTTCAGCTTGCCGTCGGCTGTTGAGCGTTTGGCTACATCGCAACGCACGATTCGCGGGTTGGTGGGGATGGGGTCGAAAGGATATGCGCCGCCATAGATGCCTACCTGTGTGAAGTCTGAACCTATCAGAATCGAGGCTGCCTCGTCGGTCAGTGTCAGGCTGATGTTGTCATCGTATGTGCCTCGGAACTCCTTGAATACGTTTGCCAGAAAGAAGGAATTGACAATGTCTGTGCCTTGACAATGTTTGGCTACTGCGTCATAGAAAACAACGCTGTTGTATGCAGCACATGTGCCTACAATCTGGTCGCCAAAGATAATGCTGTTCTTGATGGCCAGGGGAACATCTGCCGTCATGTTGCCTATGATGCAATTCTCGAAATTGCAAACTCTACTGCTGCCGCCCACCATCTTGTTGACGAAACAATTGTGGAACGAAAATGAACTTTCTCTTGCAGCAAAAATGCTGTCGGTAATGATGCAGTGGATGAAGTTTGCATTTGGCATGGAGTGATAGTAACTATCGCTTGTGGTAATGGCCTTGAATATACATTTGATGAATGTTGCCGACGGAATTGGTGTGGTAGTTGTTATCACGCCGTTGAAGCGCACTCCTTCGATAGTTAACCGATAGCCTGTATTATAATCGTGCCTAAGATTGAAGTCTTGATTGATAATGGTCGGGGCGATGCCGGTAGTGGCATCCATTTCCATGCCGGCACCGCGAATGGTTACTGCTTTGTTGATTTGGGCAGCAGTGAATAGGCCGCTGGAGAGCGTGATGACATCGCCACCACTCGATGAGGCGTGAGAGACTGCGTCAACCAATGCTTCGGGGCCGTAGAATGTGGAAATTGCGCCCTCGTGGTTCAGGGTTGCCACCTGTGTGCTTTGAGCATAGCTTATGGCTGCCAGCGTGATGGCAACCAGCGAAAGAAGTACTTTTTTCATATTAGATTCTTGGGTTTTAGTGCCTCCCGCAGTCCCTTGGAAGGCGTTGTTTTGTAATGGATGAAGCATGGAACTGCTATGCCTTCCTTTCCCCTTGCAGGAATTTGGGCTGGAGGCATACTGCTTCAGTCTGTAACACATTCGGCTGCAAATTTACATGTTTTAATTGTACTGACAAATATTATTCCTCTTTTTTGTGTTTTTTGGCTAAAAAAACAGCATTTTTCTTGTTTGCTTACACGCAGCCAGGCAAAAGGAAGGGGTGGGGAATGAGTGGCAGAACTGTGCTACCGTTGTGAGAATGCAGTCCTGTAGCAGTAGGAGAACTTTGTGTCCGAAGTGAGAGAACTTTGTGACCGCAGTGGTAGAACTTTTTGTGCGCAGTGGCAGAACTTTGTGACCGCAGTGGGAGTGCATTCTGTCTGCTGTGCGAGTGGGATGAAAAGAGAGGCACAAAGGTTCGGGACCTCTGTGCCTCTGCTGTCTCTGTGCCCCAGGGGTGGGGACACGGACTCGTGTGTATGGGTGGGGACTACCATTGGGGCAGCTCGAAGTACCAGTTCTGCTGGTTGAGCAGCTTGGTGTAGAGCGTGCCGTCGTAGCCGTCGATGGCTGGACTTGTGGATGAGGCTTTGCGGCTGCCTCGGTTGGCAATCTTCCGGGCCAGCCACTGGGTGCCTTGCTTGCCGCTGGCGTCTTTGTGCTGGGCAATGCGGACGAGGTCGGTGAAGCGGTTGCCCTCGAAGGCTGTCTCCAGTGCGAGTTCGTCAACGATGATGTTTTCCACTGCGTCGATGGTGTCGGCCAGTGTGGGGCTGGCGATGGCGGCTATGCCGTGGGAGAGCAGCTGTGCCTTGTAGTCGTAGTAAACGCTGTCCTTCTTGCCGTAGATGTTGGTGAGCAGTTGTCCCAGGTTGTTGGATGTCCACTGGGTGTTTTTACCATCGGCACTGAGCTTGAGGATGCCGGCTCCCTTGGCGTGGATGCCGTAGGTGCCGTTCCACACGTCGTCCTTGAAGTTGAGCCACTGGTTGAAGTGGGTCAGGCGCAGGGTGTCGGTGAGGTAGTACATGGGTTCGTCGCTGCCACGGCGCATCTCGCGGCTGTAGCTAATGGTCTGTTCGTATTGCCACTTGCTGGTGGAAACGGACGAACCGTATTCTACGAGGTTGCCCTCTTCGTCCAGGGTGAAGCCCGTCTTGGGGTCTTCGGGGGTGACATAGACTTCTACGCCTGTGTCGCTGTTGATTTTCTTGTTGTAGATAACGCCGCCGAAGTCGTACTCGTTGTTGGTGGCTGTGGTCTTGGTGGCCATGACGGGGATGGTGTACTGGTTGAGTCCGTCCTTGAGGATGGCGAAGGCAAATTCGGGATAGCCGGCGCGGTTGATGGCTTCGGCCAGACGGAGCCAGACGAGTGTCTTGCGGTAGATGGGGATGGTGTAGTAGAAATCAAAGTTTCGTGCAGCCTTGGAGCAGAGTGGGTAGGTTTCGCCCTCGTAGCTGAAGTCGGCTTCGACGGAAATGCCGTAGCGTGCATCGTGGTTCTCGATGAGGCTCATGATGTCGGCTTGTCCTCCCAGTGTGCTTGCCTTGTAGATGATGTAAGTCTGGTCGCTGTTCACGTCATTATATGCCTCGGAGGGGCAGTATTGCCGTTTGTAGTTGCGTATGACAGAGATGGCTCCGCTCACGTCATATTCTCCTGTGCCTTCACCCTCGTCATCGGCAGTCTCGGCAGAACTCTGGCTGGAAGAGGGCGTGTAGCCGAAGATGTCGGCCACACGGGTGAGCATCTTGCCCAGTCCGGCGTTGGCTGCGCCGGGGATGGTGGTGATGACTTCGTTGGTTTCGCGTGCGTAGGAATAGGTGTTGGCCCACTGGCCCCAGCTGTTAAGCCTTGCGTCTGTCACAATGCCTGAACGCATCTTGGTGGCAATGCAACCTTGCGTATAGAGTGGGGTAGCTTCGTTCTTCAGAAAGTCGAAGTAGTACTGGGCAGCCTGACGGTAGTCGCTTTCGCCGTTGCCACGGAGCAGGTAGAGGTCGCCCAGCACCACACGGATGGGGATGAAGCAGAGGCGGGCAGAGATGTCATTGGCGCCGTTGCTCCATGTGCCCCACGTGTTTTTGGTGTTGCCATACTGCGGGTAGGGTGTGTCAACCATACGCAGAAGTCCGTCTTCGATGAGGCGGTCGATGAGGTTGTCTTTGTTGACGAGGTTGGCTTTGTAGTTGAAGTTCTCTACCACTTCCAGATTGCTGACAGGCTCGGTGATGTAGGGCACCTCGCGGTAGTTCTTGACCAGCTGGAGGTAAGCCCAGGCACGGATGGCGTTGACCTGTGCATACTCTGGAATCATGTATTTGATGTTCGACTTCACAGCGTTGGTGTCGCAGTTGTGAATGTAGAAATTGCAGTTGTTGATGACATTGTAGTAGTCTGCCACGTTGAGCATGGAGCAGGATTCGTCCTGCGGATTGTCGAAGCCTGAGATTGCGCTCAGGGTGTCGGTTGCATATTCGGTGGGGCTGACCAGGTCGCCTCGGATTTCTCCAAGTACGACTTGCCGCTCGGCTACATCCTGCATGGCTCGCATGATGCCCAAATAAGAGTAGAGCGTGTCTTGAGCGTTGACGTAAACCTTGTCTCCTGCATCTACGGTCATCATGTCATTGCAGGAAGTAAGCAGCGAGGCAGAGGCTGTGGCAATGGCTGCCAGGGCTATAATTGTCTTTTTCATTGTTTCTTACGTGTTTTTTAGAGGTTGAATTTAACACCAAGGTTGAACGAGCGGTTCGTGGGCAGCAGACCAGCGTCGATGCCCTGATAGAGCACACTGTTGCCTACTGAGGTTTCGGGGTCTTTGCCCGTATAGCGTGTCAGGGTGAACACATTGTTGGCTTCGGCCCACACGGTGATGCCTTGAATCCAGGGTGAGTTGATAGGTAGCTGATAAGTGAGGCGCACCTTCTTCAGCTTGAGGAAGGAGCCGTCTTCAATCCAGCGGTCGCTGAATCGCTCGTTGTTGACCCAGTTTTCCGACGTTGTGGCCATCGCTCTTGGGATGTTTGTCTGCTGACCTTCATAGCTCCAGCGATTGACGGCTGCCGTAGTCTGATTGAAGAATCCGTTGACGCTTTCCAGCTGACTGCGCTGGTAGTTGTAGATGTCATTGCCCAGCGAATACTTGAAGTTGATGTCAAGACTCCAGCGGCTGCCGAACTTCAGGTTCGTGTAGATGTTGCCGAAGATGTCGGGGTTGGGGTCGCCGATGACGGTCTTGTCGGCTTCGTTGATGATGCCGTCGCCGTTCTGGTCAATGAAGCGTACATCGCCAGCCTGGAACGACTTGTAGGGGTTTTGGGCTACGCCAGTGGGGTACTTCAGGTAGCCGCTGGCCGTGGCGTGGCTGGCTTCTTCCTTGTTGGCAAACACGCCGTTGGTCTGATAGCCATAGAAGAGACCTGCTGGGCGGCCTTCGCTGGTGAGCACCTCTGCGCCGTAGATGGTAGTGAGGTAGTCGCCTTCGGGCAGGGCCTTGATGCGGTTCTTGTAGTGGCCGAGACTGACACCCAGCTGCCACTTGAACTTGTTGCTGTTGACGAGGACTGCGTTCACCTTCACGTTGGCACCGATGTTGCGCAGCGAACCATCGTTGGCATAGAATTGCTTCAAGCCTGTAAGGTATTTGATGGTCTTCTGGGTGAGCAGGTTGCTGGTGTTGTTTACATAAAACTCGATGCTGGCCTGGATGCGGTTCTTGACAAACGAGCCGTTGAGGGCAACATTGAATTTGCGGGTGCTTTCCCACTGGATGGCGGGGTTCTCGATGTTGTCGAGCTGAAGAGCCGTGGCATTCTTCAGGTACGTGTAAGATTTGAAATAAGTGCGTGCAAGGCTGTAGTCGATGTTGTCGTTACCTGCAATCTCATATCCTGCGGACAGTTTCAGGTAGTTGATGCCCCTTGCTTTCTGCATCCAGCTTTCGTTGGAGATGACCCATGCGGCCTGAATGCTGGGGAAGAGACCCCACTTCACGCCGAAGAGCTTCAGTCCCTCTGCTGTTTCTCGGCCAAAGCGTGAAGATGTTTCGGCTGAGAAGGTACCTTCCAGGAAATACGTGTTCTTGATGCCCCACTTGGCATTGAGGTAATAAGCGATGTTGCGCCATTTGTCTTGATTACCCTCGATGCTGCGGAAGTCGAGCGAATTCTTCATGTCGGGCATTTTGTCGTTGCCAGCGTTGTAGCCGCTCATGTAGCTGTCTGAGAAGGTGTTGCTGGTGAAGCGGAAACCACCGAAGACGTTGATATCGTGGATGCCGTAGTTGTTGCCCCAGTCAATGCGGAAGTCCTCATAGACCGATGTTTCCTTGGAGAAGAGCGACTTCACGACGGATGTGACATCGCCATAACCTATATATACATACTGCGGAATACCAGCTTCGGGCAGGAAATACTTCTCGTTGGTGCGGTTCAGCTGATAGGCAAAGCGGTTGGAGATGGAGAGTGTTGGCGTGATTTGCCACTTTGGTTTCACGTTCAGGTTAAACTGTGTCACCTCCTGTCGGTTTTTGTTCGAGCCGTCGCCGTTGTCGAGAATCCAGTAGGGATTGGCCAGAGCAGCGTTGGTACCGTAAGCACTGGCAAAGTCGAAAGGATAATTGTCGTCGTCCAGGTATTTACCCGCATACACGCTGGAGAGGTGGAGCTTGCCGTCATCGCCCGTGTAGTAGCCGTACTTGGAAAGGAATGGCGACTGGATGAGTCCCAGCACATTGGGGGAAGACACTGTGCTGGAAGCATAGCTCTCGGCCCAGCCGTTGTCGCGCAGGTTGTAGCTCAGTTTGCTGTAGGAAAGGTCGAGCTGCGTAGAAACGTTCTTCACCAGCTTGATGTCGGTGTTGAAACGGATGTTCAGGCGGTCGAACCCATTTTGCTTGGCCGTAGATTTTGAATTGGTATAGCCCAGCGAAAGGTTGTACATGGCAATGTCGTCACCGCCCTGCACACTTACCTTGTAGTTCTGTGTGGCTGCCGTGCGGTAGAGTCCGTCGCTCCAGTCCGTCTCATTGTGGTACATGGGGTACCAGTAGTAGTTGGTGTTGTTGTTGAGGAACGGAATGGAAGTCGAGGCTGTGGCGTGCAGCTGGCCATACTCCGTGGTTCCGATGAGGTCACTGATATAGTTGCGGTATTGCGACGCATTCATCATGCTGGTAGTGGAAGGAGCCAGTTCAAAGCCAGCATTCAGACTCACGTTGATTCGTGTGGCCATGGAGTGACCACGCTTTGTGTTGATGAGAATCACGCCGTTGCCTCCGCGTGCTCCATACAGGGCTGTTCCATTCTTTACGACCTCCACCGACTCAATGTCTTCTGGGTCAATGCCGGCCAGGATGTTGTTGTAGAAGCCATCGTGGATGCTTGTGCGGTCGAGCTGCATATCAATGAACATTCCGTCGAGCACAATGAGTGGCTGGGCATTGGAATTGAGCGAGTTCAAGCCGTTTAGGAACATGGCGACACCCTGGCCGCGAATGCCTGTGCGGTTGATGGCATGGATGTCACCCCCCAGGCGGTTTTCGATTTCCTCATCTACGGTCACGGCACTGGTGTTGTTCGGCGTGGCCTTGTTGACAATGGTTGTCGAGGTGGAAGCAGCATAAACGTCCTTGAACATCGTGGAGTAGAGGGCTGCATCGGGTACTTTCTCCCCGTCAAAGGCAACCTGAATGTCGTTGTATTCAGGCACTGTGATGTAGAGCGAGTTGACGAACTTGGGCACCTTCAGTGTGTAATTGCCGTTTTCGTCCGTCATCACGGCATAGCGGTTGTGGCCGTAGGCTCGCACATTGGCACCATCTACAGGTTTCCCTGTTGCTGCATCATAGACATGGCCACTTACGGTCTTCATTTCGTACTGGCGTTCTGGTTTTACTTTCTTCACCCGTTTCGGGGCATTCAGCGAATCCTGTGCCTCATCTTGTGCCCAAACAGTTGCTGTGGCAGCAAACATGAAGAACGTGATGCCTGTGCGCAGTATGTTATTTTTCAGATGTATCATAATTTTACAATTTTATTGATTTACTTATCGACTATAGTCGCTTTTCGTAGAAAGAAATTTACAATGATTCCATTTTATTCTTTCGGCTTCAGAATAATAGCATTCACCCAGATGTTGCGGGAATACTTGTCCTTTGCACTTGACTGGAAGTTGCTCTTCAGGTAGAGCGTCGGATAGGCGTTGTCCAGACCATAGTAACTGATGGGAAACTCGAAGTCACGCGCAAGGCAGACTGTGTCAGTATATTCTACGTTCTTCAGCTTGCCATCCTCGACAATGAATCTTGGTACCTTGTTTACAAAGAAGTTGCCCCCCTTGAGTGATGCACCCGTGGCATCTACTGCATCTTCCTCTGGATTCTTCAGCGTTGCTTCAGAGTCCTTCGTGATACGCCCTTTCTCTGTGTCGTAGTAGAGGTAGGCACGGAAACGGTTCTGCTTCCGCTCCTCTGTGTTATATCCAATGACCGCAAAGATGTCATATTTTCCAGAGAGCACATTCTGCAGCTTGAAATAAGCCCCAGGGTGAGCAGTTGGGCTACTGGCATTCATTTCCAGATAATCATATCTGTAGATGGAGTCACTCCACAGCGTGTCATTTGTCAATTGGTTCACCACGTATGAACGAACATAAGAACGGCGACTCTCTGAAACGACACACTGGTTGTCCGAATACTCAAAAGTAGAACCATTGGCACTTAGGTCAATGATAGGGGCATAGACTGTGCTGGGCAACTTCCACTCGTCCACCACGTAGGCATAGCCGTTGCTGGTCTCTACAGGGTCGGCATTGCCGAACATTTCGGCGAAATTCTCCACCTCGACCACATTGTCACGGTTCGTTTCGTTCAGCGTGCCCTTTGTTTTGAACTTTTTGCTTGTTGTGGATTTCAGAGAGTCTTTCCGAGCATCAAGAGCGCGGATGTCCTCAATGCTGGTTATCGGAACGCGCTCGTACTGCCAGTTGGCGTTGAAAACAAGGTTCTGGCAGATGGCATTCTTCGAGTAGAGATTCAGCATGGAGTCGAGTTCTTCTTGTGTAAAGCTGGTTTTCGACTCAAATATTGTGTCGTTGTTCTGTTCAGTCTGCGTGTGCACCGTTTGATTGTATTCCTGTTTGAAATGGTAATAGCTCTTGGTCTTTTCCAACATGGTGTTCCATGCCGTGTTTGTCGGCGCAATCATCACGTAGTTGCTGTCCTCGTGATTGATGAAAGCCCTCATGAAAAGATTCGTGTAGTTGTTTGAAATGTAGGTGATGGAATCGACCCAAGTCACCTGTCCATTGATGGTGGGTCCCTGTGTGGAGGCGTACTCATTGAATTCTGTCTTCTGGAATCCCTTGATGAAAGCATTGATGGAGTCGAGGTCGCTCCGTGAGGCTAAGTATTCGTAGAGGTTCGGCTGATAGGTAGCAGCACCGCTGGTGATGTGGAGAACGCCATTGCTGGAGGCAATGTTGGCTTCTGTAATCTTTTGACCTTGCAGGGTGGACTTGTCGAAGTTGAGCCATGCGGCCTTGTCGTTGAAAAGGTCGAGTTTTACAGAATCTGTACCGTTCAGGATATGTGTGTAGCGTGTCATGTTGTTGCGAACCAGCTCTTTTTCCACTTTGTAGATGCTGTCACGGATACCTGTGTTAAGCAGTCCTTTGTAGTAAGCGTAGTTGAATCCGCCATTGGTGGGTGCCCACACCGTGAGCGTCTGTTCACCGTTCAGGAAGTCTGCGTAAGTCTCGGTTGTGGTTTTCTCTTCAGTCTGTGAATAATACACGCTTTGTAGGATGTCTGCGTATTCTGATAACGCAGGGTTGCTCTGTATGTTTTGCCAGATGGTCTTCGTGCCAATCACATCTTCGTTGACATCGAAGTGGTCATCCTTACACCCCGCAGCGATTGTCGCAGTTGCTGCAGTCAGCAGGGTCAGCTTGAGCCATTTTTTATTGTTGATATTCATACCTAATGTTACAATTTTTTTTGACGGTTTACTTAAATCAATTCATCATCATACATGATGAACCGTATTACCAGATGTCTTCATTGTTCTCACCCGCATAGACGGACTTCGGCACAAATTCCAGGTAGTCGAAGAAGAACTCCGTGTTGGGGCTTGTGAGTACAGACTTGAAGCGGATATAGTAAGTTTTGCCTGCTTCCAGCTGTCCTGTGTAGATGATTTTGCGCAGGTTGTTCTGGCTGTCGCGAGCTGTACCACCGCTCACCTGAACATACTTGGGTCCCTTCATGAAGCCCAGGTTACGCATCGTCTTCTGGTTCTCGAACAGGGCTGTTGAGTCTGTGCCTGTTGGGGCAATGGAGGACTCTGCCACCCAACCTGTAGAAGATGTTGAGGTGCCTGAGCCTGAACGCAAATCGATAGGAATACCGATGGCGGGCAGATTTTTATAGTTTTCACCGAAGTAGATTTGTGCCATGCCACGGTTGTTGTTGGCCCACACTCCGTAGCGTATTTCGTAAGTACCTGTGTAAGGAACAGCTGGCAACTTCATGGTGAAGTCATACTGGCCCCGGATATTAAATTCGTCAATCTGGTAGTCCATCCATGAACCCATTCCAGTGGAGTAGCTGGTGTTGGGCAGATATTCAAAGTCGGTACCCGTGCTCATGTCAACAACTCCTTCAAGGTAGTTGCCAATCTTGTCCTTGTTGAAATACCACGAATTAATTCGGTTCTGGCGGATATTGTTGGTCAGCAATTCAGGGAAGAGCGACGTGATGTCGTAGCGCAGACGCTCGTTCAGCACCGTATTAGGCACTCGGCTGTTCCAAATCAGGATGTCATCAATGGGATAATAGTATCCGTTCAGTGCATTGTTGTCATAATTCTGGTTAGTGTCGCTTATCTTGATACCCCAGTCCACAGGTGTCATTTCACCAGAGTTCTCCCTGTAGGTGCGCTGGTTATATCTCGATTTGCGGTTGATGCGACGTTGGATGGTTCCGTCTTGGCGGCATCCTGTAATCTTTATGGAACGGCGCTGCACACCCACGGTCTCCCAGTATTCCCACACGTTGACATAGAATTGTGAAGAGGTGCGTGTCTTCATCATCGAGGCATCGCAGCCGTATTCGTTGGCAAAAGTTACCATGTTGTTGTATGTGAGACGTTCTGGCAGGATGTGGTAGGCAACGAACTGGTTCAGCCAGTTGTAGTCATTGGCATAGTCGTCGCCCCAACTTGTTGCGTGGCCACAGCTTGTGTCATCATCAAAGTTGTTGTTGTCCAAAACCCATTGCTTCAGCGAATTGAGGTCGGTAATGTTGTAGCTCTCATAAATAGAGTCGGGTTCCACAAAAATGGTGAAGCTGGTGTAGCGATGTTCTGGGAACAGTCCTTCCCAACCGCCATTCATGCCCATATAGGTTGTGCCGCGTATGTCATCGTACGTCTCTTCCCATGCTTCGTCCTTGTAGCTGGTGAGTTTTGAACTCCAGCCCGTCTTTTTCAGCAAATCACCGAAGAAGTGCAGGTTGGGGGTGTTGATGACAAGGTCTGCAATGGTTGCAGTTGAGGGAGAGAGCACATGATCTACAACATGGATGTAACCGTTTTCCACTTCAATGTCACCTTCGATGACCTTTGAATTGGTGTTTACGTAGATGGTCGTGCTGAGTGCGGTGTCTCCCGCTTCGCTCACGTTGGCAATCTCCGTGCCATACGAGATGCTGATGTAGCGGTCGTTCATGTTTGTCGAACCCAGTGCGCCAACTTCAAAGTCTGTTGTGGCGTATGCTTCGGCATTTCCGTTTTCAATGATGGAATTGAAGACGATGGACTCTGCCACCGAGTCGGGCAATTCGTCAAGATTGAGTGATGACACCTGTGGCTCTTCCATGTGGTAGAGCGAGTCAATGTATTTTGCAATGGCCTCGTTGGTAGGAGCGAAGCAGGTGTAGTGTCCGCGTGCATTGAGCAATTCACTCATGGATGAAGCGGAACGTTTGCTGGGTGTTACCTTGTTCAGGAGGGCAAGGTAGCTGCTAAACTGTTCAGGGTTGTTGGCGAAGTGGTCAGTCATCATTTCACCCGTAAAGGTGTAGAGGTCGCTGTCGTCAATCTTTTCGCTACATGAGTTTAGCATGATAGCAGCTGTGCCTCCTAACAGAAGGGCTGCACTGAAAAATTTTGAAATATACTTGAGCTTCATGATACGTCTCTTTTTTTAGATGTTATCGGTACGGCTGCTCGATTCGGTCTGTTTCCACACACCATTCTGATAGAGCCATGTATTGCTTTTTAATTCACTTTCGTAAACAGGCGAGAAGAGTGACTGCATATCTGCCAGTTTTGCCTCAATAGCCTTGCGGTTTGTGGCATATTTGCGGGTAAGCAGTTTCAGCATCTCTTCTGTGCTGCCTCTACGCTGGGCATAACGTACAAGGTCGAACCACCGTTTGCCCTCACACATAAACTCCCGTTGGCGTTCCTGCATGACCAAGCTTTCAAGACCACCCTGATTGTCGAAGTTGTTATCAAACTTCAGTGTGTCGGTAGCACTCGATGTGTTCTCGTAAGGGTAGGGATTGGAACGCTTGAAGACGGCACGCACACAGTCAAAGCCTTCTTTCAGGTCTTGTTTTTCAGTCTTCAGACGTGAAATGGCTTCGGCCTTCATCAGCAGAACTTCTGACATACGATAAACAATCCAGCCGGCATTGAGCCTGGAGCGGCTGGTGGCTCGATATGTAAGTATGTTTGCATTGTCTGTCACCATTGTGCTTGCACGGTTTGTGGTCTGGCTGATTTCCTCCATTATGTATTTAATGAAAGGATAGGTCGTCTGGCCTTGGCCATTGAACATCACCGTCTCCCAGCGGCGGTAGTCAGTCTTTGTAAACACAGCGTTGGGGGTTGTGGTGTTGGGCGATTGCTCAATGGATTCAAACAAAGCACCAGTTCCCACGAAGGTTCCTACCTCTCCCTTCAGATTTGTATAGAGATTGGCCACCGTGTTGTTGCTGTAGGTGTCACCATCGTATTGCAATTCAAAGATGCTTTCGTCTGAATTTCCTTTGTAGAAAAGATTGCTGTATGCACTTATTTCTCCGTCATTGGTCAGTCGCTGCAAAGAGTTGGAGGAAATGTAGTTTGGTTCGAGCAAATCTTCTATGTTGAAGTCAATGTTATTGCCACCGCCTACGTAAGTCTTTGAGATTTTCTTGATGTATTCGTCCTTAGCCAGCTGGATTACTTTGTTACAGCAGTCCAAACTTTTCTGGTAGTCATCAAGGGCTGTTGTGCCGTAGGCAACGTCTGTGTAGGGAACGGCCTCGGTGTAGTAGTCCTGGGTAGCAGGCAGGGTGCGGTTGAGGAACGGATGGCAGTTGCCTTCCTTGTAGCTGGCACGCCAGAGATATACATCTGCCAGCAGGGTGTAGATGGTTTTGCGGGTAATGCGTCCCTTGTTGAGCATGGTTGTGCCATAATCGGTTACAGCATCGTCCTTCACTGCTTCCAGATCATCAATGATATTGTTGAGCACCGTGAGCTGTGGTTCTTGAGTCATGCGGAGTTCCTCCGAGTCGTTGTTGTAGTCTTTTGTGATGTAGGGGATTTCTCCGAATGTGCGCACCAGATAGAAGTGGCACAGGGCGCGCAATGCTATCATTTCGGCCCTGATGGGTGTCCAGGCTGATTCAGAGAAACTTTCGTCTGCTGCTACGACTTCTGGCCCATGTGCCAGTACCTTGTTGCAGTAGTTGATAGCACTATAGAGTGGTGTCCAACTGAAAATGCTGTACGTAGGGAGCAGGTTTGCATTCATGATGTTTGCCTCCTGACCCGTTGAACTTGTTTCTGTTGAGCGTTCAAAATTGTCTGAACGCATTTCGCCCCATTGGATGAACTTGTATGTGATGTCATCAGAGGCAAGTCGTTTGTAGCAACCGTAAACAGCATTGTTGAGGTCGTTCTTGTCTTTCCAGAATTCCTCTTCAACAATGGAGTCTGTAGGTGTGATGGTGAGGAAGTCCTCGCAACTGGCGAGCATCCCCATGCCTACAGTGGCTACGGTGCAGATTGCTATGTTTCGATATGTTGATTTCATGTTATTTCTGGTTTTGAATTATTTCTGGTTGAGAGGTGAGTCTCACCTCTTTAACCTTGTACCACATTAGAATCCTACGTTGACACTGAGCGTGAATGATTTTGAGCGTGGTGTCTTTGAATTGTCGTAGCATACGCCCCATGAACCGTAGCTTACTTCTGGGTCAACACCTGTGTACTTGGTGAAGCAGAAGAGGTTGTTGGCTGAGAGTGAGAGACGGAGTGTCTGCATTCCGATGCTCTTGCACGCCTTCTGTGGCAGACTGTAACTGAGCTGCAAGTATTGCAGGCGCACGTAGTCACCGTTTTCCACATAGCGGTCGCTGGCCAGTGCATTGTAGGACGGGCCAATGCTTGAGTTCATGGCACGTGGAATTTCTGTCACATCGCCATTCTTTCTCCATCGCCATGCCACGGCTGCACTCTGGTTGATGTTTGTACGCATCCATTCGTTCTTGAGGCGGGCCATATTCGCAATCTTGTTGCCGAAGCGATAGTTGAACGACAGTTTCAAGGTCCAGGGACCATAGAAGAAGTTGAAACCAAAACCACCATTTACTTTCGGGTTGGAGTTGCCCAGATAGACGATGTCAAGTTCGTTGATTTGGCCGTCGTGGTTGATGTCTTCGTAGATGACATCGCCACCCTTGAACTCATAGTTGATGCCACCATAATTGTAATAAAGGTGGAGCGGATTGCCCTTTGCATCGAACAGGATGTTTCCGTTGGCATCGCGAGCTACAGGTACCGTAGCATTGGCTCCCACAGATTCTGCGTATGCAGCTGTGTTCTGGCCGTATGTCTTTGCAGAAACGTCGGTGTAGCCATTGTGTTCGTAGTCGTAGGCATAGACTCCTGCGTACTTGAAACCATAGATAGAACCTACGGCATTTCCAATCTGGATGCGTTGCAGGTAGCTGGCATTGCTATAGCCGAAGTCTCCGTTCATGCTGGAGAGTACGCTGGCGTTCATATCTGTGATGGTGTTGACGTTCTGTGCAATGTTGAACGATACGGACATTGAGAACTTGCCAGCCTTGGCAAATTTGGCTGTGTTCATGAAGAGTTCCCAACCACGGTTGCGCATACCGCCGACGTTTTTCCATTGGAGTGAACCGAAGCCTGTAGAGCCTGGTATGCCTACGTCTTTCATGAGCAGGTCGGTGGTCTGTTTGTTGTAGTAGTTGAAGTCGAATTGCAGGAGGTCGTTAAACAAGTTGAGGTTTGCACCCAAGTTCCATGATTTGGTCGTCTCCCACTTGATGTCGGTCAGTCGCAGATTATTGGGCTGAATGGCTGCATACTTGGATGTGCCGTATGCTCCAGCAGAGCCGTAGGAGTTGTACATCAGGTATTCATTGCCTGGCTGACGGCCCACCTTACCCCATGATGGACGGAAGGAGAGGAGCGAAACGATGTGTTTCGGGTCAATCTTCTCGAAGAAGGGTTCCTGACTGATGTTCCAACGGGCTGAAAAGCCTGGGAATGTGCCCCACTTGCGACCTGAACCGAACTTGGTGGAACCATCGCGACGCACGGTGGCATCGACGGAGTAGCGACCATCGAAGAATGCGATGTGTGCGCTGGCCAATATGGATGCACTGCGCCATTGTGATGTTCCTGAAGTGGAGTTGCGCAGATAAGCCTGTGCAACGGAAGAGGTAAGTCCTGTGGGGAGTCCGTCTTGCGAAAGGTTTTGGCTTGTACCGTTTCCGGTGGTAAATTCAAACTGTCCCATGATGCTGGCCGACCAGATGTCGGTGTTAGTCTTGGGAATGTAGATGAGTTTTTCGCGATTGGTGAAAGCCAAAGATTTGTATTCGCTGTTGCCACTCTTGTTCACCTCCTCAGACCAACTGTTTGTGGTGAGCGAGTTGGGGTAGTAGGTGTTGACCGACTCGTTGTAGATGTCCATATAGACTTCGGCGTTGAGGTTGAGCTGGTGACCTTCATCATCTTTCGACAAGAGCTTGTATTGCAGGTTGAACTGTGGGTTGATGCGGTAGGTCGATTGGTTGTTGAAAGCCAAGTTTGCTGCTGCCACGGGGTTGCCTATAGCCTTCATGTCGCTGAGGTAGTTGGAGGAATAGACGCTGTTGCCGCTGCCGCCTGTGGTGGGATTGGTGGGTAGCATCTTGTAATAGTCTCCCGTTTGGTAAGCAGTCTGCGTGTCTTGGTTATATGCATATTCGTAGATGCTCATGTTCGGCATACTCTTGTAGGCTGCACCGAGGATGGAGGTTGTATTGTACTGGTTTTTGTCTGTGTCCCAGTTCCAGTTGCGGTGGTTGTCGGTGTAGGTAAGCGCAAAGTTTGTAGAAAAACGAATGCGGTCGCTCACGTCGTAGTCGAGTACCAAGCGGGTGGAGAAACGGTCGAGTTTCTGCTTGATGATGGTACCTGTCTGGTGGTCGTAGCCGCCAGAGATGCGGAACTTGGCCTTTTCACCACCACCTGTGAGTGTGAGGTAGTAGTTGTGGGTCTGTCCGAACTGGTTCACTGCATCCACCCAGTCAGTATTCTGGTTGAAGTTGTAGTACTGAGTGGGGTAGGACTTGTCGTAGTTCAGCTCAACCATGTTGGACGCGGCCGCACTTTGCTTGGGGTTGAAGTAGGCTTCCTTCAGCATCATGGTGTAGCCGTCGCCGTCGAGCATGTTGAGGCCCTTTGGTGCCCATGCACCGGTAAAGCGGTAGGAGAAGTTGATTTTTGTCTTGCCTGCTGCACCACGGCGTGTGGTAATCTCGATGACACCGTTGGCTCCCCTGGAACCCCAGATGGCTGTGGCGGCTGCGTCTTTCAGCACTTTGATTTCTTTGATGTCTTCGGGATTGACTGAGAGGAGGGTGGAGAACTGTTCCTCGTTGTCGAGGTCTTCAAAGTTTACGTCAGCCACGTCGTCGGGGAGGTCGAAGATGTTGCCATCGACGACGATGAGGGGTTCGGCTGAACCATTGATGGTGCTGACACCACGCATACGCATGGAGGTACCCGAACCCAGGTTACCTGAGTTGGAGATGATGTCGAGACCAGCAATCTTTCCTTGCAGGGCTTCGTCGGCACTGGCAAACGAGAGACCCTCCACTTCGTCCATGTTCATGGTCTGGGTGGCTACGGAGATTTCTTTCAGCGGAATGGACATACCGTTGCTCATGGTTTTGGGCTTGGCCTTCACAACCACTTCTTGCAGCTGGGTGTTGTCTTGCATCTTGATGCTGAATTTGGTCTTGTTGCCGATGACTTCTGTGTGGGTTTTGTAGCCGATGTAGCTGACGACGAGCTTGTCTTTTGGATTCTTGATGACCATGGAGAAGTTACCGTTGATGTCGGTCACGGCTGCTTCCACGATACGGTTATTGGCATCGCGTTCCACCACGTTGGCCATCATGATGCCGCCAAAGTCATCGAAGACGGTACCTGTGATGCGTCGCGATTGCGCCATAGCTGAACTTACGCAGAAGAACAGCACGATGGCAGGGATGAAAAACTTAATTTTGTGGTTCATAGTGTTCTTTTTTGTAAGTTATGGGTTATTTGATGAGTCTATATTTATTAAGGTACGCGCGAGCCTTGCTCAGTGAACTCCAGTCACTGCTGTAGAGGCCGTCGGCATAAGTCTTGTAGTTGAGTACACCATCAATGCCGTGGATGACGGCTGATGATGAAGATGTTATTGTGTTTCTGTCCACGGTGTTGGTCTTGGCTGTGATATAGTCGCGCACGATGATATTCTTGTCGCTGGTGATGTGGCGTGTGTGGCCTGCAAGGTCGCGGACGGTGAGGGTGCCGCCACCAGCTGACGAAACAGTGAGCTTGTAGTAGGTCTGTGTTTCGCTGTTCATGGTGGCTGTTTCGTAGGCAGTTTCTGCCATGGCTGGTGTGTCGGCAAAGATGCTGTTGTCCTGGAAGTGGAATTTCACGAAGTTGACGATGGAGGTTGCCATAGCCTTGATTTTGAGGTTGCGTGCATCTTCTTCTTCCTTGGTCAACTCTTTTCTGAGTTCCACGTCGATGTCCAGTTCAAGCAGGTCGCGCAGGTCTTGCCATGTGGGGAGTCCGTGGTCGATGGCGTCTTGTATGGCCTCGTTGGTGGGGACGTAGATGGTGTAACGGTAGTTGTTGAAGAAGCGGACGTTGGTTGCATCTGAAATTTTGTTGCCTGTGGTTGCATCATAGCAGGGCAGACCTCCATTGTTTTCGAAGATGTTGTACTTCAGCTTTTCCGAGTTGGTAGTGATGCCTATTTCCTGCAGCACTTCTGCATCGGTTTGGCAGAGTTCGTAGAACATCTGGAAGTTGGGGTTGTTGTGCAGTGCAGAGAACACAGACTCGATGGTGGGCTGGATGGGAGCCGTGATGGTGTAAGCAAAACCGTTGCCGTAGCCGTTGGTTTCTTCCGACTGGTCGGCCCACTTTGTTACGCTGACTGTGCCATCGTTTCCCGACAGCTGCCATCCTCCCTTCAGGGTCATGGGGTCGCCTTCGTTGGCTCGTTTTTCAGCATCTTCCACATAGATGACGGTACCGTTTTTGGCCACGAAGTAGTGCTGGGCACATTCTACGCCAGTCTTGGTTTCGTCGATTCCGGTAACGCTGCTCTTGTCTTCATGGATGATGGTGTGAGTCTCCAGCATGTCTTTCAGACGGTTGGTAAGGACGGCGTGTGTCACGCTGGCAGTGGGACCAGCCTGGTCGATGGTACCGGTCTTGGTGGTGGGATCATACTTATAGTTGTAGGCTGTGGCTTTGGGCGCCGAGGTTTTCTCGTCCCAAGTGTAGTTGAAGGCGCGTCCTACCAGCAGGTTGCCGTCACGACTGGGGCTGTAGAAGGAGAGGGGGTCAATGTACCAGAAGTCGTCGCTGGGCACAAAGAAAGAGAAACGTGAACTCATGGCCAGCAGGTAGCGGTTGTAGTTGGTAGGGATACCGTTGTTGATGTCAGCACCTCCCAGTGTGGGGGCTTGGATGGCGTACTTGAAGATTTGCTTGTCGGTCTCAATGTAGGCAGGTGCGAGGACAGCTGCATATTCGGCTGGCGAGGTGACTTCGTCCATGACGTAGATGAGTCCGTTGTTGGCGAGCAGTACGGTGTCGATGCGACCCCTGTGGTAGTCGTCGTTCTTGTTGAACATGGCATCCTGGGCAGAGTTCTTGATGGTCTCGAACTTGCTGGGTACGCTGTTGTTGAACGATTCCTTCATCAGGTTGTTGAGCAGAGCCTGAATGACACTGCGGGGTATCTTGTCGAGGGCATGATAAACGAGGTCAAAGTCGGTGGTCTGCGGGGTGATTTGGTCGATGTATTCAGGTGCATAACTCTCGATGAGTGACTTTCCGCCACCGTCGAAGAAGTATTCCATCATCTTCTTGTCGCTGGGACTGAAGATGACGGCCATGTCCTGTTCCTTGGTTGTCTTGCTGTCAGACTGGTAGGTATTCCACCCTGGGTCAAACGGCAGTGGCAGGTCGCTTCCCTTGAAGATGACATTGCCTGTGGGGTTGTTCTTGGGGTCGGAACCTGCGTCGCTGTAGAGCGTGTTGTTGCCCTGTGAACGAGTAGAGAAATAGCGTTTCTGGAAGACGGAGTCAATCTTTTCTCCGTAGAGGTCCTTGGCTCGCTGTGTGAGTGTAGCGTCGTAGATGGGCACAGAGAAGCGGTCGATGAGGTGGGAGAAGATTTTGGTCTTTCCGCTTGTTCTGAGCACTTCTGCCATATTCTGCGGATTGATAAGCACTTGCTCCAACTTGTTGATGTAACCATTTTGGCAGGTGATGTCTTGTTCTATCACCTTGTTGCCATAGATGTGTGCATCATTTTCGCTGCGTGTCTGGCCTGTGATGGTCTGGAAGTCGGCTGTAGTAATGGCGTTGTTAGCCATTTGTGCCGTGAGGAAATGGGTTATCATCGGTGTGGTTCCGTCGAGGACGAGGTAGATGCCTTTGTCGCGGAAACGGTCCCAGTAGTGGATTTCATCAGGGTTGTAGTTGACGGGCAAGTCCTCCCCCTTGAGGAAGGGGATGGAGTCGGTGATGTCGGAGGCTGTTTCGCGTCGCAGGTTGAGGCCTTTTTCTGGCAGGTCGTTAGTTCCGCTGCCTGCTTCCTTGCTCGACATCATTTCCAGCAGGTAGGCATTGTTAATCATGGCAGAGTTGAGCAGGAGCTTCTTCTGCGACTGTGTCAGGTCGCCGTAGCTGCGTGCTCCCCAGGGGTTGTTCTGGAAGAAGGCGTTGAAGGCTGCATCGTCGGCCACGAAGAGTGTCTTCGAGCCTGTGCGGGCCAGTACCTCCTTGTAGTTGAGGTCGTCAATGAGCTTGACGAAATTGGTGTAGGTACCTTGCTCTTCAAGATAGTCATAGACGCTCGACCCAAGCCAGGAGGGTGTTTCGTCGTCCAGCTTGTAGTCGTCACGACATGAGTAAATTGCTCCGCAGAGGGAGGCGGCAAGGAGTGCCGTGGTGGCATTCTTCCCAAATTTACTAAGACGTTTGTTCATAGAAAGGTTATTGTTTTTTGTTAGTTTTACCGTATTAAGGGTGTTTCGTTATGGTAAAGATGCGATTTAACGGTTTAACGCGCAAATTTAATTATTTTATCATAAACAAAGATAAAGAAAAGGCGTTTTTTTGTGTTCTTTCCTTAATTATTCTGCTTTTTGGTAAAGATTAGTTTGTTTTTGTGCAAAAGAAAAGGCACTCTCCCCTGTGTTTCGAGTAGGGGAGAATGCCTTTGCTGTTTAGGGTTGAGAGTTTAGCGTTGCGAGAGGTAGCGGTCGATGAGCTGCGTGATGTCCTCGATGGTGACGGGGAAGTCGGGGTCATTGTCGAGGTAGCGGTCGATGAGTCGGGCTATGTCCTCGACGGTGATGGTTGGTTCTACTTCCTCATGGTCGCAGAGTTCGTAGGCTGTTTCTTCAAGGGTGTCTTCGACGTAAGTGGTTTTGCCTTCACCTACAACGACGTAGCCCAGCATGTCACTGTTGGCCAAGGTGTTCTTCTTTGTGGTGGTCGAGGTACCATCTACCTGTCGCTTGATGTTGACGGCATAGACTTCCTTGTAGTGGCCAGAAGTCTTGTCTATGATAGTCTTTTCCGAAGCCTTTCGCAGGATGGCCGCTGCGGGGTAGTTGTTGGTCTGGCAGCGGGCAAACACTTTTGGTGACTTGAAGCTGAGGGTGTCGCCTCCCAGGATGAAGGTGCAGGACTTGTAGGTTGTGCCGTACACCTTGTTTTCACCTGTGCCAGCCAGGATGTCGGTGTTGGCAATGGCTGTGCGGTAGGTGTTCTGGAGGGTATAGACCACGGAGTCTGTCTCTTCGTTAAGCGGATAGCGAGTGATGCTGGTGGTGTCGGTAGCGATGAGTTCACGGCTGTCGGTGGGTTCGCTCAGCACGGTGCCTCGGCCTGGTGTGATGGCCATGTAGCAGACGGTCTGGTTCACCTTGCTCTTGGTGCCGATGGCTTCTTCATACTGTGCAATCATCTTGAAGCCTGTAGATGTCACGTCCCAAATGTGGATAGAGATAGGGTTGGTCTTGAGCGTAGGCTTGCGCAGTTCCACCAGCACAATGGGGGTGACGCTGTCGGGGAAGGGTTGATTGAAGCTGACGGTCGTGGTATCTACCATGTTGGCCTTGGCCGTGCCCACCTCGCAGTCCAGTTCGCCATACTTGTAGTTGCCTTGCTTGACGGCCATGAATGCGATGTCCTCGTTCTTCTCCAGTGTGGTGATGGAGTTCGACTGCTTCGTCCAGGGCAGTATCTGGTAGCTGAACTTGGTTCTGGAGAGTTCGGTGTTCAAGTTGCCGGGGTAGAGCTTGGCGTTGTTGTTGGTGCAGACTCCCATGAAGATGGTGGGTATTTCGCTGAAACTTTCAGAGAAGTCCACGTTGATAGGGTCGAGGTTGGTGACGGTGAGTTTGCCGTACTGGAATGTGTCGCTGCCTTGTGCCGACCCCAGGGTGATAGCCGTTTCGTTGCTGTAGCGTGTCTTGCCGTCGGAGTCGTGGTTGGCAATGCGGTAGTACACCACACCAGAATAGGACGAGAGGTCATCATAATTATAGGTAGGTGTACTGCTTTGCACCATGCCGAGGTTCTTGATGGTTTCCCAGACATTATCTTCGTCCACGATTTTGCGTTCCACACACACCGAGTCCGTTTGCTTGCCGTTGAGGTGTGTCCAGTTGAGCGTGGCCCGCTTGGTGTTCTTGGCGTAAGTCAGGTTGAGATCTGAAGGTGCCCAATACGTCCAGCCCATGGTGTATTCGTTGGCATCGCTGTAAGCAGACTTCGAGGCAAGTGCACCATACCACTGTCCTGCCTTGGTGAGTTCACCGTTAAGCACGATGGTACGGCAGTCCTGCACCCAGTTGTAGATGGCATAGCGTTCTACGTGGGGGTGAGCCTCCAGGTTGCCCACAATGTCCTTGATGGCATTCAGCTCGATGGTCTGGTTGGCATCCGAACCGTCTGTGCTGCTGCCTGGCCATGAAGTCCAGTTGGCGCCGTAGTTCCACTCGGTAATCCAGATGGGTCGCTTGTACTTGTTGTAGGTCTGGTCCATTTGCCAGTAGTAGTTGCCGCCGTTGTTGAGCCAGTAGCAGTGGTCGGCAATGAAGTCGATGCGGCAGTTATACTTTTCGCAGAGGCTGATGAAGGTGGAGAGCCATGAGCCGCGTGCGTCGCCCGACATGGCAGGTGAACCCACTCTGAGTCCTCCGCCGTAGGCTCCGTTTTGCCAAGTGCCGTTAACACCGAAGAGACGCTCTTCGATTTCATCTACTGTAATATACTGTTCGCGTGCGTCGCCAGAGTTGTCAGGCTCGTTGTTGCCCAGCACGGTGTTGCAGGCAGAGAGTGAGTTGATGCCGCTCCACGAGGGCCATCCTTCGTGGTGGTGCTGGGGAATGTATTCCACCTGTTCGTCGTGCCATCCGCCTCCGTCCCATCCGTATCGCCACGTGATGTTGAGTGCATCCTGCTGTCCTGGGGCACCAGCCGTACCCTTCTTGGTGACATTGCGCCAGGGGAACACACGGATAAAGCCTTCACGTCCCGCAATGTATTTGCCGTAGCTCACGGTGGTGAAGTCCACCTCCAAGTCGTGGTCTTGTGCCACGAACACCTTGCTCCAGCCTTGTCCGTTGTTGTTGGTGGCAATAGTAGCCATGTAACCACGCTTCAGGCGGAACGACTTGAAGTTATTTACCCAGCCGCCTGTGGTATATTTTACGTAGGGAGTGAAGCCATTGTAGCTTTCGCCCCCGTAGTTCGCTTCGGTATAGACGGTGAGGGGCTTGAACCCCGTCTCGGTGTGTGGATAGACGATGGCTCCGTTCTGGTAGATTTCCAGCCAGCAGTTTGTACCATTCTGTGCCGGTGAGCCGTTGATGGTGATGTTGTCGAGATAGGCTTTGGCCTTCGAGGGTTTCAGGGCCGAGAAGATGACCGTAGCATCTTCGTCCTGAATGTCGATGGAGCCAGTCGTGGCAAAGGGGGTAGTGCCTGTGATGGTGTAGTCCACAGGACTGGTCAGGCTGATGCCGTCGGTGCACTGGGCCACGGTGACGGTCTCGTTGTCTGCTGTAGCTGTGAGGCTGAAGGCCAGCAGCAGGGCGATGGGGGTAAGGGACTTTTTCATCTCTAATTTGACAATTTACAATTTGACAATTTGGGGAGGAAGTTAAAGGGAGATAGAGGGAGATAAAGGGAGATAGAAGACGATACTAAATTTTGTAACGTCCTTTATCTCCTTCTATCTTCTTCTAACTCCTTCTATCTTCCATTTCAATCTTTTTGTATTTCGTATTTCGTAATTCGTAATTCTATTTCGCTGTATAAAACTCTGTAATCCGTCGGATGGCGCGTGTGCAGACGGGACAGAAGTCAAGCACTTCGTTTATTTTCATCCGACACTCTTGGGCAGGGCGGTAGCAGCCCTTGCTCTGGTAGCCTGCCCCCTCGAAGACACCTACCTTCTGGGTACAGGCGTTGAGCAGGGCCATGGCCTTGGTGTCATCCTTCTGGATAGTCTTGAAGTCCGGCACGCGAGGGTCCAGCGGGGTGGGGATAGGCTGACCTTTGGGCATGAGATCCTGCCACTTCGAGGCAAAGTCGTGCAGCGTGGTGACGTTAGGCTCCCAAGGCTCCGTGTCGGCAGGATACCACTCCGTATCCATGTCGTCGTAGGCATATTCATCGGCCAGCCCCGCATAGCTGTGTCCAAACTCATGAACAAACACCTGCTTGAAAGTGGGGTGGTCGCTCGTGGAGAAGGTGACCTGATTGTAGATGCCGCCGCCGCCGTATGTGTCGCTGTTGACCAGCACCATGATGTGCTCGAAAGGCACACCAGAGAGCGCATCGTAAATGCGGTGCATATTTTGTGACATCAGGTAACGCTGGGAGTAGAACGTATCGTAATGACAGCTCGTCACGCCCCGTCGCCACACTCCCTTGTGGGGCACACTCGGTCCCGCTTCGGGTGAAGGCGCAGCCACGGCCACCACGTTGAAGCGGTCTTTCAGGCTGGCAAAAGGCTCCCGCTCAAACAGTGCGTCGGCAGCTCGCCGAGCATCCGCATAAAACTTACCCATCTGCTGCTCCGTATATCCCTCAGCAAGGATGGCCAAATCCACATTGCTGGTGATGTCAACACCCGCCAGCGGGTCGTAGGGAGTGGCCGTGTAGTCACGGTCTTTGTTGAGCGTTGAGGGTTTAGAGTTGAGAGAAGCTACAGTAGAATCTCTCAACGCTAAACTCTCAACTCTAAACGCTCCTTTATGTATATAATAATAAGGTATGCCATTCTCGCCGATGGGCTGAATCAGGATGTCGGCAGGGTCCACGGTGTGGCACATCTGGCAAACCGTGTGCTGATGCTTGTCGGTCAGCGTCACCGTCACCGTGACAGGGCGTTTGGGGAAAGGCACATTGTAGGAACACTGGAAAGCCCGCTGCACGTGCTGCGCCTCCTGGTCCAGCTGCCATTCCTGAAACAGCGTGCTGAACGTCGTGGTGTAGAGCCTCTGCCCCGTCAGCTTGTCAGCGACGACGAGTTGCCCGTTGCCACGGAGCGGCGACTCCGTGAGCCGAGCCTTGCGTCCAGCCCATCGCGGCTGCTTGTAGAGCTGTTCCAGATAGATTTCCTGCCTTGTGGCATCTCCCGCAAAGATGTAGTCGATGCGCAACGTGTTGTCCTCAAACCAAGCGTCGAAATCCTGCGCTGAGAGGCTCAGTCCAAGCAGGAACAGAAGATGCAGGAAGAAGAATCGGAGTTTCATGTAGGTTAGCGTGTTAGTCTTTTTCTGCTGCAAAAGTACGAAAAAACTCTTGTCGCACAAAACGATTGTGTGTTTTTTTTGTTTCGCTTCCTTGTTTTATGGGTGTTGGTGGGAAAAGTTGATATGGACGCATGTTAAATTGTGTTTATTTTGGCAGAAAAGCCTTCTTTTTTTTGACTAAACAGCGTGTTATACCGTTTTTGTAAGTACAACAGAAACAAACAGAGAGCGTTATGTGCAGAATGTTTCGGAGTCGTGTAGGCAATGCGTCGCTGCGGCGTAGGCAATTGTTTGAGTTTAATTGCCTACGTGAGCGAGCAGCATTGCCTACTCGGTTTAGAAAAGTTTTAAGCTATTTCATGTTTTGCTGATAGAATTTAGTTGTTTTGTACCTCTTTCAGCATAAACAAGTAACAAAAAGTTTAACCCTCAAAAAAACAAAACGCACGAACATTATGAAACGTTCATTGAAACTTCTCTGGCGCGGACTTACAGGTCTGCTTACTTATCTGGCCGAGTGGTTCACAGTCATTCTCGGTATGAAAGACGAATCTAAGTACGGCATCATCCTCCGCCGTACCGTAGGAACCTGTTTTGCCATCCTGATGCTTATGTTTACAGGCATGATACTTTGGTGTGTGGTAGGCGAATATGTTTGCAATCATGTTTGCAACTATGTGGAAAAATGGGTGGAATCGGGTGAAATTCCTCCATACGGCAATGAAGACCTTTCACCCGCCTTGTGCTATCACAGTGAATTAGAGGGTGGAAATGGCTTTCTCTACTTGCGCGATGGACGCAAGGTGCTTAAGGGGATTGATTGGATTGTCACTCCTGATGGTTCAGACACTCTTGCCTGCTACAGTGACGGCAAACTGCGTGGCTACTTCAGCATCCTTACGGGCAACGTCGTTATCAAGCCTACCTACAAGCACGCATGGGTTTTCTCTGAAGGGCTTGCAGCCGTGGAGGACAGCGGAGAAATCAAGTTCATCGACCCCACGGGTCGGGTTGTCTTCAATCCGCACGTCCGCTACGTTCCTGGCGAGGGGAACTATGTGTTCCACAACAAAGGCTGTGTCGTCACCGACAAGACGGGGTGCTATCGCGGACTCATCGACAAGCAGGGACACTATGTGCTGCCTGCAACCTACGAATCCGTTTGCTACTGCGATTCGTTCTGGATGGCCAATGCACCCAAACAACACCTTGTGCTCAACCAGCAGCTGGACACCGTCCTATATGTTGAAAACTCCACTGACCTGCGGATTGCGGAAGAGCATGAATGGTTTGAAGTGACCATGACCGACCACACGCTTCGCACCTACACCTTCCAGGGGCAGCTCATCAACAACTTCTACATTCAGTCTGTAAACAAGCTCATGTATGAAACGAATGAAATTTATTACACCACTCAGCGTGAATATGATGTAGATACAGAACAATACGTCGAAACGCAAGACTCCGACCCCTCCTACCGCATGGCTGTGGCCAACTGTTTAACGTATGAATCCGCTGGAGGATGGTATGGACTGATGACACCCGCAGGTAAAATCATCACCCCGCCTTCCTATCGCCTCATTACGGCACATGGTCCCGACCTCTACCTTTGTTCATACGACGGATATGACGTTGGAGTCTTGCTTAACAGCAAAGGAGAACCCGTAGAATGAGACCTACTATAGAATACATACAAGACCGATTCGATCACTTCAACTCGATGTGCTTTGGGGGCCAGCTGCCCCCTTTGCCCATTAAGTTGAGCCAGGCCCGCCACTATCTTGGTGCCATCAGGTATAAGCGGCAACGCAACCTGTTGGGGCAGGTGGTGGGCTGTGCTGATGTGGCACTCCACATCAGCATCTGCTATGACTTGGAGGAACAGGTCATTGAAGACACCATCCTCCACGAAATGATTCATTATTACATCCTTGTCCACGGCCTTCACGACACGTCCCTGCACGGAGACATTTTCCAGAAAATGATGAACGACATCAATCGGCGATATGGCCGACACATCTCTCTCTCGCACCGCAGGACTCAGGCCGAGAACGCCAGTGACCAGAAGCGCCGTCCCCATTATTTGTGTGTGGCGCATCTGGACAACGGACATACCTGTCTTGTTGTCTGTGCAAAGACCTGCATCTTCCAATTCTACAAGAAACTGCCTCGAATGTACGACATCAGCGACTGGACTTGGTACTTCTCTCCCGACCCTTACTTCAATCGGTACCCTGTCTGCCGCACTCCCAAGCTGTTCCGCATTGACGACCCTCACGAACTTTCGCTCCACCTCTGCAATGCTACAGAGATGGAGTGTAATGGCCGCGTAATGAAGCCTAAGAAGCAATAGGGCTTCTGCCAGCCTGTGTGTGTGTTTAGGAAATCTTCTTTATTTTCCACCCGAAGGCTGCTACGAGCAGGGTTATGAGCGGACTGAGAATGTTGAAGAAACAGTAGGGAAGGTAGGTGAGCGTGGGGATGCCCAGCACCGTGGACTGGGTCATGCCGCAGGTGTTCCAGGGGACAAGCACAGAGGTGACGGTGGCAGCATCTTCTGTGGTACGGCTCAAGAGCTGAGGGGCGTAGCCTTGTTCACGGTAGGCTTCGCGATACATGTCTGCGGTGAGGACGATGGAGATAAACTGGTCGCCCGTCGTGAGGTTCAGAAAGAAGCCTGTGCCCACAGTGGAGGAGACCAAGCTGAAGCGACCCTTTGCAAGGCGAAGAATGACACGTGTGAGGCTCTCAATCATGCGGCTTGCCACCATGGAGGCACCGAAGCACATGGCGCAGAGGATGAGCCACACGGTGTTGAGCATACCAGCCATGCCACCCGTGGAAACCAGTTCGTTGAGTGAACTGCTGCCTGTCTCTACAGCTGTGGCTCCATAGTAGGTGATGGCCAGTCCGCGTGCGAGGGATTCGGGAGTGCTGAGTGTGGTGTCTGCTGCTATCTGGGTGAGGATGTGGGGTTGCAGGATGAGGGCCATGAAGCCGGCCATGATAGCCGAGGCAAACAGCGTGATGAGCGAGGGGTAGCGCATGGCAATGAGTACCCCCGTAAGCAGGGGCACAAGGAGTGTCCAGAGCGAAATGTTGAAAGTCTGCGAAAGCCCCTCCGTGTATTGAGCCACATGGAGTTCTGTCTCGGCCACGTCACCTATGCCTGCAAAGAAGAAAATGAAGAGGGTGAGGATGAAGGCTGGTGCCGTGGTATAGACCATGTAGCGGATATGCCCAAAGAGGTCGGTCCCTACAGCCGAGGAAGCCAAAATGGTGGTGTCGCTCAGCGGAGACATCTTGTCGCCAAAGTAGGCTCCCGAAATGATGGCTCCGGCAGTCCATGCCTCCGATACGCCCAGGGCTTCACCTATTCCCATGAGGGCTACGCCGATGGTGGCAATGGTGGTCCACGAACTGCCCGACAGCAATGACACGAGGGCGCAGATGGCACAGGTGCTGACCAGGAAGAACTGGGGCGACATGATTTGCACGCCGTAGTAAATCAGCGTGGGCACTACGCCGCTTATCATCCATGAACCCGAAATCATGCCCACGGCCAGCAGGATGAAGAGTGTGACGGAGATTCCGCCCAGCGTGTGTGTGATTTGTCTTTCAAAGTCTTTCCAAGGCACCCGATAGATGGTCATAGAGATGGCTATGCAGACGGCTGTGCCCAGAATGAGGGCTGTCTGGCTTCCTCCGTTCAGTGAGTCACTGCCAAAGAGGTAGATGACGGTGCCCAGCAGTCCTATCAGCACGATGATGGGGATGAGGGCGATGACGGGGTGAGGAAGTTTTTGATTCATATTCCTTTCTTTTGTTTGAGAGGTCTCAGTTTCCAAAGAGTTTCTTGATTAAATCGGGTCTGCCCATGCGTGTGAGTTGCTGGATGAGGCGTTGGCGTTCTTCTTTCTTGTACCAGAAGAAGAATTGCCGCTGTGCCAGTTTCTCCTGCGGCTTCTTGGCCGAGAATACGGGTTGCAGGGTGTAGGGGTGGTAGCCTGTGTACCACGTCTCTGTGGCTACCGTCATGGGGGTAGGCGTGAAGTCCTGTATCTGTTCAAGGTGGAAGTCCAGCTGCTTGGTTATCACAGCCAGTTCTGCCATGTCTTCTGTGGTGCATCCAGGGTGGCTGCTGATGAAGTAGGGAATGAGTTGCTGGTGCAGGTGGGCTTCCTGGCAGACTTGCTGAAAGATGCGCTTGAAGTCGTAGAAAAGCTGGAAGGAGGGCTTCCGCATGAGCCATAGCACACGGTCGCTGGTGTGTTCGGGAGCCACCTTCAGACGGCCACTGACGTGCTTTGTGATGAGTTCGCGTGTGTATTGCCTGTTTATCCTGTTGATGCGTTCATCGCCTGTGTCGTGGAGTAGTAGGTCATAGCGTACACCACTGCCAATGAAGCTCTTCTTGATGCCTGGCAGCCTGTCAACGGCATGGTAGATGTCGAGCAACGGGCTGTGGTCTGTGTTCAGGTTCTGGCACACCTTTGGGTGAATGCAGGAGGGGCGTTTGCATCGGTGACAGAGGTCGAGGTCTTTTCCGTGCATGGCATACATGTTGGCGGAAGGACCTCCCAAGTCGCTGATGTATCCTTTGAAGTCGGGCATCTGGGTAATGGCTTTCACTTCGCGCAGGATGCTCTCCTTGCTGCGCGAGGTGATGAACTTGCCTTGATGGGCTGAGATGGTGCAGAAGGCACATCCTCCGAAGCATCCCCTGTGCAGATTGACCGAGAATTTTATCATTTCGTAGGCAGGGATGCGTCGGCCCTTGTATTTGGGATGTGGCTGACGGGTGTAGGGCAGGTCGAAGGCTGCATCCAGTTCGGTCTGGCTCATGGGCTGGTAGGGCGGGTTGACCACGAGCCAGCGGTCTGCTATCTGTTGCAGAATGCGCTGGGCCATGTATTTGTTCGACTCTTCTTCTATATGTCGGAAGTTCTCGGCCTGTGCCTTCTTGTTTTTCAGACATTCTTCGTGGCTGTGCAGGAGAATGTCGTCGGTGCGTATGCCGCCAGGTATCTCTCTCTTCTCCATGAGCATGACCGTCTGCTTCTGGGGATGGCGCATCATCAGGTTGCGGAACATATGGGTGTCAATCTCGCAGTCTTCGGCTTGCAGCACTTGTGCGATGGAGGTGTTGGGCTTCTCGCCCATGCCATAGACCAGCATGTCGGCTCCAGAGGTATAGAGGATGCTGGGCAAGAGTTTGTCTTGCCAATAATCGTAATGGGTCAGCCTTCTGAGCGAGGCTTCGATGCCGCCCAGCAGTACGGGCACATCGGGGTAGATTTGCTTTAGGATTTGTGTATAGACAATGGTGGGGTAGTCGGGTCGCAGATGTGGGTTGCCGTCGGGCGAGTAGGCGTCTTCGCTGCGCAGTCGTTTGTTGGCTGTATATTTATTGACCATGGAGTCCATGCAGCCTGGTGAAATGCCGAAGAAGAGTCGGGGCCGTCCCAACTTCTTGAAGTCGCGAAAGTCGCCATGCCAGTCGGGTTGCGGAACGATGGCCACACGGAGTCCCTGGGCTTGCAGGACACGACCTATCACGGCTGCGCCAAAGGAGGGATGATCCACGTAGGCATCGCCAGAGAAGAGTATGACATCCAGCGCATCCCATCCCAGCAGTTCGCACTCTTTCTTTGTGGTTGGCAGAAAGTCTGTCAGTCTGTAGTCCATTTATTTGCGCAGGAAGGCCATGAAGGCACTCATCAGTTGGTTGATTTTGTTTGTTTCGGTGATACTCTCGATGGGGAAGCCGAGTTTGATGTAGCGTTGCCCTGTTTCTTGGGCTATGCCTGCGGAGGTGCCGTTCTGGTAGAGCAGCATGGAGAAGGCTCCTCCGCTGGGGGTGACGGTGGTGGGGGCTGGCACGCTGTAGCTGTAGGGGTTCATTTCGCGCCAGATGCTGAACTCCAGTCCGCAGCCGTTGAGGGTTGTCAGAGATTTGTCTCTCTGGGGTGTGTCGCCAATGTTGGCTCCGCTCATCAGGGTGCGTCCGCCTCGGTTGATGTAGTCGTTCACAAGCTGGGAGGTGGTTGGGTTGAATACTCGTTGCACGCCGTAGATGATGTCGAGCAGGGGGTAGGCGTTGAGCAGTGTGGTGGCTCCAGGGTATTGCTTCAAGAAGGCTGACTCGCTGGTGGATGTGAACGAGTGGCCTGCGGCGAGGATGGCTCTGCCGTGGATGGCTGCGTAGTCGAAGGTGTTGCCCATGACGATGTGTCCTGCCAGTTCGTCGCCACTGGCTCCCAGTCCGTCGCTGGCTTCGCTGCCGGCCTTGGAGGTGTCGAAGCTGACTTGTCGGCCACTGAATCCGGCAAAGGCTCCATACTGCACGCCTGGGTCTGCGTCGAGGTCGAAGCCTTGCATTTGGGGGGTGTTGATGGCCTGTGGCCCTTCAAGGCGGGTGAAGGCGTTCACGATGAGTGTGGTGCCTTGGTTGTGGGGGCTGATGCCAGCGGCCAGTGTCTCTGTGGGGAAACTCTCTCCGCCCTTGTTGACGGCTGTGACTTTGAAGGAGTAGGGTAGTCCTGGCTCAAGCTGGGTGGTGTAGCTGGTGCCGCTGACCAGGGTGCCGTTGTCGAACCCCATCGTTCCGATGCGTGTATAGACGATGTATTTCTGTGGGGTGGCTGTGGGTTCGAGGGGGTCGTTCACGGGTGTCCAGCTGAGGGTGGCGGTCTGTTTCTTTTCGCCCAGCGTGATGCTGAAGTCGGTGGGGGGCAGGGGCTGTATGACGTAGTCGCGTTTGTGTTCTGTGGCGATGAACTTCACGATGGTCTTGTAGATGCTGCGGCACATGTCGAACTTGAATCGGGGGTCGTAGCCAAGTTGCATATCGTTGAAGTTCTGATGTGAGAGCATTTCGAGGATGCAGGCTGGGGTCATGGGTTCGCGTGCTTCGCCATAGTCGCGGTTCCAAAGTTTGCGTGCTGTCCAGCGGTAGGCACGAAGGTCGGTGGTCAGGTTGGTGAGCAACATGCTGGCCAGGTCGCGTGAGACGTAGCGGTCGAGTCCTGCTCCTGTCAGCCCCTCGTTGAAGTCTGTTTTGTAGATGGCCAGTGGACCAACAAATTCGTCTGTGGGGCGGTAGCCAGCATCGGTGTGGAAAGCAATGTTCAGTTCGAGGGGTACACGAAGCCCATCGCCAGGTGTCTGGTTGTAGACGCTGCCACGCGAGAGGTAGTTGACGGCTGCGGAACGTGAGTTAATGTCGTTGTTGTAGTCGTTGTTCTCGAAGCGTCCGCTGTGTACGCTGTAGGGGAATCCGTACCAGAAGGTGGCGTACTTTGCGGCTTCTGCCCATCGTGGCAGTCCGCTGGGTTGAAATTGGTTGTACTCATTTTCGGGCACTACGTTGCCCATGCCGCTGCCAAAGCGTACTGCATCGGCAGAGACGACTCCTTTGTGGGAACTCTGGTTGGTGAGGGTGACCATGCCTGTGTCGTGTGTGCCCTGGCTGAACTCGAAGGTGCCGAGATAGACCCATGTGCCGCCTCCCATCTGCTGGTTGACGGAGAATTCGGTCATTCCGCCTTTGTGGAACACGGTGTAGTGGGCATCTGTCACGCTGTTCTGGTAGGATTTGTAGGTGACATAGACGGCATAGCGGCCTGCTTCGGGTATGCTGGGAATCCATTGTGCACGGGCTTCGTCCTTCACGCTCGTCACGGTCTGTATGTAGCGGGCTGTGCCATCGGTGAAGGGGGTGTCGCACACTTGATAAATCTGTTTGTTGTTGGCAAAGCCGTAGTCGGGGGCTGTGGCCCAGGCTTTCTTCCCTTTCTTCTTGCGTTGGCTTTCGATGTAGAGGCCGTCCTTCTGGGGCTGGTCGTTGTCAACAATGACTTCGTGGTTTTGCCAGTCGCGTTCACGGGGCGTGAAGACGATGGCTCCTGCATTTTCTAGCATGGGGATGATGTAGGGGATGACGAAGGTCTGGCTGAAGAGGTCTTCGCAGGTGCAGAAGAGGCGTGGGCGTTGCCAGGTCCAGCTGTAGGTGGCGTTCTTGAAGTAGATGCCGTGGCTCTGCCAGAGGGAGATGTGTGTGCCCTCAAGTCCTGCCTGTGCGGTGTAGGGGCGTGAGAGGTTCTTGACCCACGAGGCACCTGTGTAGGTGTTGTGCAGGAGGCGTGTGGGGTCTTTCTTGCCTGTGCGGAAGTAGTTGGGGATGAGGTCTTCGATGGGGTGGTCTTCGGTCAGCACGGTGAGGTCGTACCGCTTCTTACCTGGTGGCAGGAATGTGCGTATGCGACTGTAGATGGAGTCCACCACGATGGGGGTGAAGTGTTGTTCCGAGAAGCCACCTCCGAGCACTATCTCTATCTTGCGCTGGCTGTCATCTACTATGCAGCTGGTCAGGGTGGGGCGGTTGATGTTGGCATCCCAGCGACGGTAGGTGGTGAGCCAGTCGGTGAGTTGGGTCTCCAGTGTCTGTGATGCAGTTGCAAGTGCATAGCACAGCAAGCAGGTGTAGAGGAAGATTTTTTTCATAGGTCTCCTTATTTATTGTCGATAGTGTATCGGTATTTGTTGAATCCTACCAGTTTGTCGTATCTTTCGCCAAAGGGACGGTGATAGACATAGACCCAGTATTCGTTCTCGGTCTGGTGGAAGTTGCCTTCGCAGGGCAGGGTGCTGCCTATGGTCTCGTCGTCGTGGACAAAGAGGTATTGGTAGTTGTAGGAACCTTGCTTGAGGGGTTTTACAATTTCGTAGCAGTGGTCAATCAGATTGTATATCATTTTGTTGTCCTCGTTCAGGTGTCCATCGGTCAAGTCGCCGTTCAGATAGACATCGCCACCAGCTATGGGGGGCATAATGAGCTTGAAGTGGGTGTAGAAGTAGTCGCTCTCTGTGTCGTTGTCGATGTTGTTTCCGTTCCTTATCCAGTAGCGTCCGTTCTGGTCCTGGTCGTAGAGATAATGGGTACGTTGCTTGTCGTCGAAGAGGGTGGCATGGTAGTAGGGGGCATGGAACGACATGCTGAAGACGCGCATGGTGGGCACGTATTCATCGAGAATTTCAAATCGGCGATATTCGTTGCCTGCTTCGAAGATGAGGTTGCGGTTGTGGGTGTAGATGAGTTCCCCGTTGCGCAGGTAGGTGGGCTGGATGCCTTCTACGTGGTTGTCCCAACGTCGGTTTTGCACTACGACGGGCATGAAGTCGCTGACGGGATTTTGCACGCTGTAGCCCAAATAGTTTACGCGGAAATCGAGCTGCTGATGTTGTGCCCATGTGTCGATGTCGGTGTTTCCGCTCACCTCGATGCCGATGCTGACGTGGGGTTCCAGCAGGGAGAAGCAGGCTTGTGCCACGGGGGTATCTACTCCGTCCTCGTAGATGTCGATGCGATAGTTGCCCGAAAGTTTCAGTTGTAGCTCGTCGTTGGGCACAGTGAAGGTGTAGTGGTTGTACTCCATGGTGGTGTTCATCGACGGTTCGTAGTCCTCAATGCGTTGGTCGTTGAATCCGTCCATGTATTCGCTTGCGATGAGTTCGCTCTGGGTCCAGTCTGCATTGCAGTGGATAATGTTGTAGGTGTAGCGCACGTAGCTGTGCTGCAAGTCATCGAAAGATATTTCCAGATAGTTGTCCCCTCTCAACAGCAAAACGGGGGCTTCACCCCATTCTCCGTTCTGTTTTACTTGCAACGTTTTGATTCTGTCAGAAAAGATGCGGTTCGTCTGTGCAGACGAATATAAGCAGAAAAGGAAAAAAATCAATGCAGTACAAATTGCCTTATGTTTCATGTTCTTGTGTTTTGGGCTTCAAAATTAGCGATTTCTTGTGAACTAACGTCTATGTTTTCGCTTTTTTTACTTTGCATTCCTCCTTTTTTCGTGGATCTAAGTGCTTTTTTGTTAAAAAAGAATGACCGAAACGGCAAAATGTATTATCTTTGCCGCACAAATATTATTAAAAGATGATTATTATGAAAAGAATCTACGCTTTTTTGTTGGTTGCCACAATGATCTGTGCTGCCAATGCACAAGTGAAGGGCGACTTCGACGGTGACAACAAAGTGACTATTCAAGACATCACAGAGTTAATCAACATTTACCTCGAACAGAGCGAAGGGGCAGCAGGCTACAAAGCCATCGACTTGGGTCTGAGTGTGAAATGGGCAAACATGAATGTGGGTGCAACGGCTCCAGAGGAAGCAGGCAATTACTATGCGTGGGCTTGGCCAAACACGCTGGAACTCTATAGTGTTGTGAATTGCCCGTGGTTAGGTGACTGGGGTAGAAGTGTTAGCACTTATAACGATTTCAAGAAATACTGTACAAATGGTGCCTATGGCGATGTGGATGACAAAACACAGATTGAACTGCAAGACGATGCCGCTTACGTCAATATAGACACAACTTGGAGAATGCCTACACTGGTAGAAGCACAGGAATTGCTGGATAACTGCACGTGGGAGTGTGTTACTCAGAACGAAATGGCTGGTTTTTTGGTGACAGGTCCTAATGGCAACAGCATCTTCCTGCCCGCTGCGGGTGTTATTACCAGCAGAATGAGTGCTACAGAAGTTAGCAATAAGGGTACACAGGGATGTTATTGGACAAGTACATTGAATAATACAGCTTCAAGTCAGGCCAATGCTTTCTATTTCTGGAGTACCAGTTGGAATACCACACATGAAATTTCTAGTATCTTTTTCCGCGATAATGGCATGACCATCCGTGGCGTACAAAGAAACGATATCACCATTGAAGAAAAGCCCGTAGAGGGCGATATTGACGGTGACGGATCAGTCACTGTGGAAGATATCGTCATGCTCATCGACATTTACCTGAATGAAGAAACAGGTGGTAGTTCCTACCAGGCCGTTGATTTGGGTCTGAGTGTGAAGTGGGCAAACATGAATGTGGGTGCTACTGCTCCGGAAGAATATGGAGATTTCTACGCATGGGGCTATCCTGTCGTGCCTGAAGGTTACTCTCCCCCATACTGTCCGTGGCTGGGTCCTGGAGCTAAGATTGATAGCCAGCACTATAAATATGATGCTTGGCAGAAATACTGTACAAAGAGCAATATGGGCGTAGTTGATGGCAAAACCGTGGTCGAACCTCAGGACGATGCTGCCTATGTCAACATGGGTACAACCTGGAGAACGCCTTCTTTGGAAGAGGCGCAGGAACTGATAGACAACTGCACTTGGGAAAAGACAACCCTGAATGGAGTGAGCGGATTCCAAGTGACTGGTCCTAATGGAAATAGCATATTCTTGCCCACAGGCGGATGCTTCCTTTCTTTTAATAATGGCACTTGGCGCTCAGACTATCAGAAAGGAGTTGTTGGATATTATTGGCTCAACAGTATCGCAGAATCAGTTAGCAATGGCAATGTGTTATTATTTTATGAGTCATACGGCAACATCACAAAGAAAACTGGCCTAATGATGCGCGACTGCGGTCTTACTATCCGTGCCGTGAAACAATAATCATTTCTTTATGCAAAAGATTATAGAAGTAAAGGATGGCGTTGCTCGTCATCCTTTATATCGCTTTAAGCAACCCGTCAACTTTGAAGTCTGTCAGGATGAACATATTGCCATCGTCGGCCCTAATGGTGGTGGCAAGAGTATGCTGGTGGACATCCTTACAGGTGCTCACGTTTTGCTGCCGATGAACGTGGTGAAGTATGATTTTCGTCCATCGAAAGCTAAGATGGTAAGCGACAACATCAAGTATATGACGTTTCGTGATTCCTATGGAACTACAGACGGCACCTATTATTACCAGCAGCGATGGAATCAGAACGACATTGATGATACGCCCCTGGTCAGTCAGTTGCTCGATGAGGCTTTTGCCCTTGCCGATGCAGGATTGACGCGCAAGACAAACTTTGACAAGTTTGTGGTGCGTGACGAAACTCCCGAACAGGAAGTACAGCGGTTGGCAGCAGAAGAAGCCGACCGACAGGCCATGCACGCAGAACTGGAGAAAGTGCGCCTGCGGCTCTATGAAATGTTCCACTTGGAGGAACTGCTCGGCAAACACATCGTCATGCTCAGTTCGGGCGAATTGCGTAAGTTCCAGATGACGAAGACGTTGATGACCAATCCGCGTGTGCTCATTATGGACAATCCGTTCATCGGCTTGGATGTGAAGGCACGTGGACAATTGCATGATTTCCTGAAAGTGTTGACAAAGGAAACCAACATTACCGTTATTCTGGTGCTTTCCAAGTCAGACGACATCCCCAACTTTATCACGCACGTTTATCAGGTGACCGATATGACGGTTCAGCCCAAGCAGACTTTGGCTGAATATCGTGCAACAGCCTCGACCATTCCACCTCGCGTTTTGTCTGAAGAAAAAGAAGCGGCAATCCTTGCATTGGATTCTCCTGACTTTCCGAAAAAAAAATCCGAAGTCATTTCCTTCAACAACGTCAATATCCGTTATGGCACGCGCACCATACTGAAAGACCTCGGCTTCTCTGTAAAGCAAGGCGAACATTGGGCGCTTTCGGGTGAAAACGGTTCGGGAAAATCCACGCTTTTGAGTATTGTCTGTGCCGACAATCCGCAGTCATACGCCAACGACATCACGCTTTTTGGTCACAAACGTGGTACGGGCGAAAGCATTTGGGATATCAAGCGGCACATTGGTTATATTTCGCCCGAAATGCACCGAGCCTATCAGCGTGACATCCCTGCCATCGACATCGTTGCCAGTGGACTTTCGGATATGCACGGACTCTATGCCTTGCCGAAAGTACTTCGTCCACAGAACGATAAAGAGCAGCAATTACGAAATCAATGTCTCTTCTGGATGGACATCTTCGGTGTGCGCCAATATGCTGACCATACGTTTCTGAAACTTAGTAGTGGAGAGCAGCGACTGGTTCTTCTTGCTCGTGCTTTTGTCAAAGACCCATCTCTGCTGATTCTAGACGAACCCCTCCACGGTCTTGACCTCTACAACCGCCGCCTTGTCAAGGACATCATCGAAACTTTCTGCCGCCGTCCCGACAAAACCCTCATCATGGTCACACATTACCAAGAGGAACTTCCCAACTGCATAGACCATAGTATTTACTTGCAGAAAAACTAAAAGAAAACATCGTAATTTCCCCACTCCATCAGGAAAGTTTTCCCACTTCGTAAGGAATGTCGTCACACTACAATGGGAAAACTTTCCCGATGTTTTGTGACAACAGTCCCGATGCTTTGTGACGGCTGTCCGAATGAATGGTTAAAAGTCGATTTCTCCACTACCAAAACAGAGGTGGTGGTTTTCGTCATAGACTACACAGAACTGACCAGGGGCTACGCCATGAATTTTCTGGTCAGCTTGCAAGTGCCATGAACCATCGGATTGCTGGCAGATGGAGCCTGTAAGGTATTCGGGGGTATGGCGGATTTTGAAACAGACCCTCTCGGTAGGGTAACCTCTCCACGGATTCTCCGTAATAAAATGAAAATCGCGCATGGTGATGTGGTCCTTATAGACTTTCTCGGGGTCGTAGCCGTGAGAGACAAAGAGAATATTGCGCTTTAGGTTTTTCTTGACCACAAACCAAGGCCCTCCGCTGAATCCCAAGCCCTTGCGTTGCCCAATAGTGTAGAACCAAAGACCGCGATGTGTGCCAATCTTGTGCCCAGTCTCTATTTCTCGTACATCGCCTGGCTGTTCGCCCAGATGGGCTTTGATGTAATCGCGGAAGTCGATGTCGCCCAGGAAACAGATGCCCTGCGAGTCTTTGCGTTCAGCATTAAGCAGGTGGGCTTCTTCTGCTATCTGGCGCACTTCGTGTTTCCACAGATGTCCGATGGGGAAAAGCAACTTGCTGACTTGCAGCGCATCAATCTGACAAAGGAAGTCTGTCTGGTCTTTCACGGGGTCGGGTGAAGTGGAAAGCCATGTCTTGCCTTGCCATTGCGTTGTCGTAGCATAGTGTCCTGTGGCTGTATAGTCAAACTCGTGACCAATTTGCTCTTCAAATACGCCAAACTTGATGAGTTTGTTACACATCACGTCCGGATTAGGAGTCAGTCCCAATCGAGCCTTCTCCATGGTGTAACCCACTACCTTTTCCCAATAATCCTTGTGCAAATCAATAATGTCGAAAGGAAGACCATACTTGCGGGCCAACCAGCGACATATCTCTACATCTTCTTCGGATGTGCAGTTCCATTCGGTGTCGCGATCGGGACCAATTTTGATGTAGAAAAGGTGGGGATTGATACCTTTCTCTTTGAGCAAATGAACAGAGACAGCGGAATCAACGCCACCACTCACCAAGGCAGCTACGGTCATGTTGCGGTTGTGCGTTTTTTTACGATTTGAGGGCTTTGGATATTTCCAGCATCTTGTTGATGGGACGGATGGCAAGTTCGCTGATGGCTGGGTCAACTTCAACGGTGGGCCATTCGTACTTCAACGTGTTGTAGAGTTTGCTGAGGGTATTAAGTTTCATGAAGGAACACTCGTTGCAACTGCACCCCACAGTTTCTGTCGTTTCGGGTGGAGCTGGGATGAAGGTCTTCTCAGGACAAGCCTTCTGCATTTCGTGCAGAATGCCACTTTCTGTTGCTACGATGAAGGTCGTAGCTTCGTCTTCAATGGAATACTTGAGTAGTCCTGCTGTGGAGCCAATGACATCGGCAATCTTCTGAATAGGGGCTGGGCATTCGGGATGAACCAGCACTTTGGCCTCAGGATATTCAGCCTTGAGTTGCAGAATTTTTTCGAGCGAAAATTGGCCATGTACATGACATCCACCGTTCCAAAGCAACATTTCTCGTCCTGTGACAGCATTGATGTAGCCACCCAGGTTCTTGTCGGGACCAAAGATGATTTTCTCGTCCTTAGGAAAGGAGTCGATAATCAATTTGGCGTTGGATGAGGTGACCACTACATCTGTCAGTGCTTTCACGGCAGCAGTTGTGTTGACATAACTCACCACCTTGTGGTCGGGATGTTCATCGATGAACTTCTTCAAGTCTTCTGCTTTGCAGGAGTCGGCCAGCGAGCAGCCTGCATTTAGGTCAAGCACCAGTACTTTTTTGTCGGGACACAGTATCTTATTGGTTTCGCCCATGAAGTGCACACCGCACATCACGATAATGTCAGCATCGGTCTTGGCTGCCCACTGTGCTAAGGCCAGCGAGTCGCCCACAAAATCGGCAATGTCCTGTACTGAGCCTTCCGTGTAATAATGTGCAAGAATGACAGCATTCTTCTCTTTGCACATACGGCGTATTTCAGCCTTTATGTCAATGTCGGCAGGGATGGGCTCACAAACGTAGCCCTTCTCCTGCCATGAAGTTTTGATGTTCATTTTTGTTTCGTTTACTTGGCAAAGCTGACCGCACGGGTTTCGCGGATAACTGTAATCTTTACTTGACCCGGGTAGGTCATTTCGTTCTGAATCTTGGTGGCAATGTCATTGCTGAGGGTCTCTATTTCTGCATCAGAGATTTTGTCTGCACCCACGATGACACGCAGTTCGCGCCCTGCCTGAATAGCGTAGGTCTTGGTCACACCAGGATAGCTGGCTGCCAGGGTTTCAAGGTCGTTAAGACGCTTCAAGTAAGCTTCCACAATCTCACGGCGAGCACCTGGACGAGCACCCGAAATGGCATCGCAGACCTGAACAATAGGAGCCAGCAAAGAGGTCATCTCCATCTCATCGTGGTGTGCACCTATTGCATTGCAGATGTCAGGCTTCTCTTTGTATTTTTCAGCAATCTGGGCACCATAGAGTGCGTGAGGAATCTCCAGCTGCTCATCGGGCACCTTGCCAATATCGTGGAGCAGACCTGCACGACGAGCTTTCTTGGGATTAAGTCCAAGTTCTGCAGCCATGACAGCACAAAGGTTGGCTGTTTCGCGTGCATGTTGCAGAAGGTTCTGACCATAAGAAGAACGGTATTTCATTTTGCCCACAATGCGAATCAGTTCGGGGTGTAAGCCATGGATGCCGAGGTCGATGGTGGTACGTTTACCGGTTTCGATGATTTCTTCCTCAACCTGTTTCTTGACCTTGGCTACCACTTCTTCGATGCGTGCAGGGTGAATACGGCCATCAGCGATAAGCTGGTGGAGAGCCAGACGGGCAATCTCGCGGCGTACAGGGTCAAAGGCACTGATGACAATGGCTTCTGGTGTGTCGTCCACTACAATTTCTACTCCCGTTGCAGCTTCAAGTGCACGGATGTTGCGGCCTTCACGTCCAATGACACGCCCCTTCACTTCGTCAGAATCTATGTGGAAGACCGTTACAGAGTTCTCCACTGCTGTTTCGGTAGCTACACGCTGGATAGACTGAATGACAATTTTCTTGGCCTCCTTGTTTGCTGTCATTTTGGCTTCGTCCACAATTTCATTGATGTATTGTTGGGCTTGTGACTTAGCTTCATCTTTCAGACTTTCAACGAGTGACTCCTTTGCTGCCTCTGCAGAAAGTCCACTGATTTCTTCCAATTTCTTGATTTCCTGGTTACGCATGTTCTCAACCTCTTCTTTGCGTTGGTTGAGTTGCTCTTGTTGTTTTTCGAGCAATGACTTCTGTTTGTCGTTCTCCGATTGTTTCCGCTGCAGCTCCTCATGGCGCTGGTTGAGAGCGAGTTCTCGTTGTTTGAGCTTGTTCTCCTGCTGTTGTAGTTTTTGGTTGCGTTGGTTGGCTTCCTTTTCAAGTTCTGCTTTTTTGTTCAGAAGTTTTTCTTTCACTTCAAGCTGCTTATTCTTCTTTAGGGTTTCAGCTTCAAGTTCAGCTTCTTTCATTTTTGCATCGTACTCTTTTGTGAGGGCATAGCGAAAGATTGCATAGCCCGTGGCTACGCCTACGATGAGGCAAGCAGCAGCAATGATTATTGCAATGATTAAATCCATTTTTTAATTTGTTTTTATAAAGTTAGTAAAGGACACAAAAATCAGTTTGCACATCTCGCTTTCTCTGTGCAGAGGACAAGATTTGCAACCTGAAATTGTGCTAATTTTCTTTTTTCTCTCTCTTGTGTTGGTGTGTGAGGGGAGTGCCTATTTCTTGATCAGTTGGTCAATTTCCTTTTCCAAGTCTTCCATCGTTTCAAGAAAAGGCCCTGTGTCGTGACGATTGGAAATATGGGTAGCCTCCACTGCAGTGGTGAGCATGGCCATCAAGTAATAGTATGAATCATTGGGCACATTGGGATATATGGCACGGAATTGCTGTATCTTGCTTTGACACATAGATGCCGCATCACGATAGACTTTTTCTTCTTCTGCATCAGCTACAGTAAGAGAAAGCTGCTTGCCGTCTATTGATACTTTTATGCTGAGTTTTCGGTTGTCCATTTGTCACGAAATATGTATGTTATTGTGCATTAAGCAAATTGATACAGTTGTTTACCTCACGAACCAAATTGGTGATTCTTTGTTTAGCGTCCTTGAAGTCGGTGTCGCTAATCTCAATCATCTTAGCCAATTTCAAGTTGTTATATTCTTTTTTATAGTTGTTTGCCTGTTCCTGAAGGCTCTGGATTTCACTTTCTTTCTTCTCCAGCTCCTCATACAGGTCGGCATTTTCGCGTTGCAGCGCAACGTAAGAAGCGAGCAGGTTGCGTACCTTCGCGTCAAACTTTTTTAGTGTCTGTTTTTCTGCTTCTGTCATTTTGCTGCTGCGTTTAGTTGTTCCTTATATATATAAATAATGTGTAGTTTCTTTATTTTCGCATCTTTTTGAGTGCGGCTTCTTCCTCCTCTTTTGATGGGGCTGGCTCTTTCTTGGCCAGCATGATGACGTTGTAGGTAAATTCTTTTATCCATTCGGTCGAGAAGCCCAGCTGTTGCTGGTAGCGGCGTATGGCAAATACCGTTTTTTGTACACCCGCATCGTTCCACACATTCTTGGTCATGATGTCATCCACCGTCTTTTCGATGACTTTCTTCATCATGCCCTTCATAAAGCTCGGAATTCTGAACTTCCACTTCAGCAGATTACCAAGAAGCATCATGATGTCTTGGCTGAATCCTTGGAATGCAAAAAGATAACTCTGAACCTGTGTCTGATTCTTGCATCCCTTCTTGATGCTTTGGTCAATTTCTTTGAAGAAATTGTCGCTGATTCCATAGAGGTTTTGCAGCATCTTCTGGCAGGCTTTCTTTTCTCCCAGTCCCAATTTGTTGTTCAGTGTGGGGACATGCAGTGTGCGTTTAAATGTAGCCAAATCGGGTAGGGCCGAAAGATTCGATATGCCCAGATTGGCAGCAAGCACACTTTGGAAATAGACCCTAATGAGGGTCATGAAATCCTCCATGCCACCGACATTCTCCTTGGGTTGCTTTTTAAATAGTTTATCTAAAAAACTCATTGAATCAATATTGATGTTATATATTAATAGTTGTTGTTCTTTTAATTAATATGCGTTTTTTTCACCTCCCAGCATATTGGTGATGGTCTTCACCATGATTTTTATGTCGAGGAAGAATGTCCAGTTCTCAATGTATTCGATGTCTTTTTTGATACGTCCTTCCATGTCCTCGATGTGCTTGGTCTCTCCACGAAAACCTGACACTTGTGCCAGTCCCGTGATACCAGGTTTTGCAAGGTGGCGCACCATGAACCGATTGATTAGGCGTGAATACTCTTCTGTGTGGCGCAGCATGTGTGGGCGTGGTCCGACCATTGACATTTCTCCAAGGAACACATTGATGAATTGAGGCAACTCGTCAATGTTTGTTCGGCGCATGAAGTCGCCAAATGGATACTTCCTGGGGTCATCCTTGGTTGCTTGCAAAGTGTCGGCATCGTTATTGACTTTCATGGACCGGAATTTGTAGCAGCGGAAAATCTTCCCATTGAGACCCGTACGTTCCTGAATGAAGAAAATAGGACCAGGTGATGTAATTTTGATGATAATGCCCACGACGATGTATATCCATGGGAAAATCAGCAAAAGGAACAGGGTGGAACACAGCAAGTCGAATCCGCGTTTGGCTATTTTGTTCAGTGGGTCCGACAGGGGCTCTTCACGTCGCGCTATGACAGGAATGTCTTCTACAAAATGGAACGAAATCTTTCCATTGTAGATGTTTATAGCTGGCACATAATAGAATCTGATGAGATGGTTGTCGCAGAATTTGCTGATAATATTGATAAGTCCCTGCTTCTCTTTAGGAAAATAGCCATAAATCTCATGGATGTCAGAATGCTTCGAAAGCCATTCGTAGATTTGGTCTATTTTGCCAATATGGATGGCCTGAAGTTTCGGGTCAGCATTTTCTTCGTCGTAGAATGCGCCCATAATATCATATCCAAATGCGGGATGTGACAACGTCTTGTACAGTTTCGCAATGGTCGGGTCACTACCTATCAAAAGCACTCTCTTGGTGTTACGTTTGTTTGAGCGAGCTTTTATGAAGAACTTGCGAATAAAGATACGTTCTGCGAAAAGTAGAATCGTAAAAACAATGTACGAACCCACAAGGAATGTACGTGGGAAAGTGTGCCCCTTATAGATAAGCAGTATCAGCAACGAGACAATCAGAATCATCAGTGTGCTTGTGACGGTCACACGGTGTAAAATACTTGTTGTCTTTACGATTCTTTCTTGAATAATAGGCGGGTAGAGTGCATAACTGCTAAGAAAACTTATAATGTAGGTGCCTACCAATGAAGGTAATCCCAATGTGTTAGGCGTATGGTTCTGGGCTATCCACTCCAGCAGATAGTACATGCCCACAATCGTTGTTGCTAACAACAAGATGTCTGCAAGCATGATGGCAAATATGAGATTTCTGTCCTTTCCCATGAGAATATGTTTACACCTTTTTTCGATTACAATACTTCCGATGGCTCGTTGCCTTTTTGGGGTGCTTTTTGTGCCTTGGTGACAAGGGTAAAAACACGAATTGTATGCAAAGTTAAGTAATATTTTAGTATTAGAGTAATAAAAGAAGAAAAAAGTGAAGTTACGCCAACGTTTTTTTTGTTTTTCTTTGCCATGTGTGAAAAAATACCTAATTTTGCACCCGATTTTTTCTAATTTATATACTATAAAGCTTTATAAAAAATTATTCTGTGTATGATGGAGAACAACAATTTTCAAGATTCTCAAAATCCCTACTCTAATAATTCTGTTGAAGAAAGTTCTGGCCTTGACATACGTGTCTTGTGGTCCATTTTCCTTGGCTACAAATACTGGTTCATGGCATCTGTTGCATTGTGCCTCTTGGTTGCAGGCATTTATTTGAGGTATTCCACACCCAAATATGAGATTTCGACCAAGGTGCTTATCAAGGACAAGGAAAATCGACGCTACATGTCCAACCCAATGAGTACTACTTTCTCTGAAATGGGACTCATGAACAACAGTAATGGTTTCGACAATGAGCTTGAAATCATCTCGACCAAGACCCTGAACAAGCGTGCTGTAAAACACCTGAAATCATACGTGAAGTACATTTCCGACGGTCGCGTGAAAGACCGTGAAGTGTATTCCAAAGATTGCCCTTATCTTATTGATATGGACGAATCCATTATTGACACCCTGAGCACGGTTGTCATGGTTCGTTTCGTGGAAGGCGACAAGGGTCTGGAAGCACTTGTGCAAGCCGGCGATTTTGAAACGACAAAGCTAATCAAGGCATTCCCTTCTTATATCAGCACACCCTACGGACGTGTTTCTATCAATCGCAACGAATTGTTGACAGAATTTACGCTCGAAAAGCCTATCAATGCTTACATCTGCCCCATTGACCCCATTGCTCAGGGCTATGCTAACGCAATCAGTGTGGAGGCAACTTCTAAAACAACCACGGTTGCACAGCTCACCATGAAGGATAATCTGCCAGAGCGTAGTGCAGACTACCTGAAACAGTTGGTTGAGGAATACAACGAAGATGCCAATATTGACAACAACATCGAGGCTACTCGTACCAAGGACTTCGTGGAAGAGCGTCTTGGCGAAATCACCAAGGAACTGAACATGACCGAGGCAGAGATAGCCCAGTTTAAGCAGAGCAGCGGTATTGTTGACTACAAGACCGATGCCTCTATCAATGCCAGCCAAAACATTCAGTATGAACAGAAAGTCGTTGAAGCAAGCACCCAGCTCAGCCTTATCAACGACCTGATTGACTTTGCCAACCGTCGCGAAAACTACCTTCAGACCATCCCCTCCAACGTGGGACTTTCCGACCCCGCCTTGGCACAGTCTATCAGCAAGTACAACGAAATTGTCATTGAGCGCAACCGTCTGCTTCGTTCAGCATCCGAGACCTCTCCCGCTGTAGAGGCCATCACCAGCGAAGCCGAGTCTTATTTCTCCGCAGTGAGGTCTTCATTGCAGAGCGCACAGCGTCAATACACAAAAATCAGGAACGACTTGCAGGCTCAGCAAAACAAATACACAGCCCGCATCAGTTCTTCTCCAACCAACGAGCGTGCCATTGTTGACATGGGCCGTCAGCAGGAAGTAAAGGCAGAACTTTACATCATGCTCCTGCAGAAGCGAGAAGAAAACCTCATCACACTCAACTCCTCTGCTTACAAAGCAAAAGTCATTGAGGAACCCATCGTGGCAGGTCCCGTATCGCCCAAGCGCAAGATTATCCTCCTTGCAGCACTCCTTTTGGGCTTAGCTTTACCTTATATATATATATACCTGCGCGAGTTCTTCAGCTACCGCATCGAAGACAAGGAAGACCTGGCAAAGGCTTGCACCGTTCCGTTCTTCGGTTCTGTGCCCAAGGTAAAGGCTCTCGAAGGCGGCTCACGCACCATTGTGCTGGAAGAAAACAAGAACAGCCTCATGATGGAAGTCTATCGCTCTCTGCGTTCCAACCTTCCATTTGTCCTCAAACCCAACGAAAATGTAATTCTCTTTACCTCAACATCTTCAAGTGAAGGTAAGACCGTAACGGCTGCAAACCTTGCCACCAGCATTGCATTCGTTGGAAAGAAAGTCCTTCTGGTCGGTCTCGATATTCGTAAGCCACGTTTGGCCGGCCTTTTCAATTTGGAAGACACCGAAAAGGGTATCTCCAACTTCTTGACCAGAGAGGCAGATGATTACAAATATCTCGACACCCTGATTAAGAAGACAACCATCAGCGACAAGCTCGACATCCTTCCTGCGGGTGCCATTCCTCCCAACCCAGCCGAATTGCTCGAAAGAGAGAACCTTGCTTCAGCCATCAACTATCTGAAGAGCAAGTACGACTACGTCATTCTCGATACAGCCCCCGTGGGTCTGGTATCCGATACCTTCTCCATCGCAAAGAATGCCGACCTCACCCTCTATGTAGTGCGTGCCAAGTTCACACTGAAGTCAGACATCGACCTCATCAACGCACTGAATGCCGACAAGCGTCTGCCTAACATGAACATCCTTCTGAACGGCGTTGAAACACAAGGCTCAGGCTACGGCTACAAGCACTATGGCCATTACGGTTACGGCAAGGGCTACGGTTATGGCTACGGCTACGGATATGGCAATGGTTATGGCTATGGCTACGGCTATGGCGAAAAGGGCGGAAAGAAGCTCGAAGAAGTGTAACTAAGAAAATCTATCATTTGTGAGTTTTTACGTTTTTGCGTTCTTAACTTTGTGGAGTGTCTCCACACCTGATTCGTAAACGCAAAAACCTAAAAACTCACAAACGTAAAAACTCATAAACTCACAAACTTACAAACGTAAAAACGCTATGGTAATTGCAGTTGATTTCGATGGAACTATCGTAGAACATCGTTATCCCGAAATAGGCGAAGAGCGTCCGTTTGCAACAGAAATTCTCAGGCAACTCATTGCCGACCGCCACAAAATCATCCTGTGGACTGTGCGCGAAGGGAAAGAACTCGACGAAGCCATCAACTGGTGTGCAGAACGCGGAGTCACATTCTATGCCGTCAACAGCGACTCCTCCGATATGTTCAAGGAAGCCAAGGACAAAAACCTCTCCTGCAAACTCAATGCAGACTTCTTCATCGACGACAAGAACATAGGCGGACTCCCCGACTGGCCCACCATCTACAAAATTATCTCCACAGGCAAATCCTACAAACAGATTATCCGTCAGCAAGTGCGCAGCGAATTTGAAGACCAAAAGCCGCCCTTCCCCAAATGGATGTTCTGGAAATAAACACATTCCCTATACAAAGAACTCATGGACCCAGACAGTTATCCGGCGGATAGCAGTGACCGCCAACTCAAAGCGACAACATTTATCAGTTAAAAAGCATCATGGAACTTATCATCATCTATATGGTGTTGTCGCTTGTCATTTCAGCAATGTGCTCCTTGCTCGAAGCGACACTCCTTTCTACCCCCTTATCCTACATCACAACCCTGGAGACCCAGGGTGTCAAGGGATGGGAACTCTTGAAATACTACAAGACCAACATCGACCGTCCCATCTCGGCCATTCTCATTGTCAACACCATTGCCAACACCGTTGGCGCCTCGCTCGTAGGTTCACAAGCAGCCACATACGCATCAACGGCCTACAGCTCCAGCCAGGAAGTGAGCCTCTTCATCGGCATCATCTCTGGTGTTTTCACCTTCCTGATACTGGTGTTCTCCGAAATCTTTCCCAAAACCATCGGTTCCAACTACTGGCGCAAGCTGGCTCTGCCCGCCTGTCAGGTCATCCGTGTGCTTATCGCCATATCGTGGGTGCTCGTCATCATTCTTGAGAAACTTACCCACCGCATCACCGACAGCACACAGCAAGAAGCCGTCACCCGCGACGAGGTGGCAGCTATGGTCACCGTCGGAGCCGAAGAAGGCGTGCTGGAAAAGAAAGAAAACCGCATGATTCAGCACCTGCTGAACCTCGACAACGTGACAGCCCATGAGATTATGACCCCCAGCGTGGTCGTCACCATGGCCGAAGAAGGCATGACCCTTCGCGAATTTTATCAGGACGAAGAATACAAGAACCACTCCCGCATCCCCGTCTATAAGGGAGACGAGAGCGACTACATCACGGGCTACGTCCTGCGCCAGACCATTCTGGAGCGGCTGGCCGAAGACAAGTTCGACATTACACTCGGTGAACTGGCACGACCCATCCTCTCTTTCAGCGAAGACGAAGAAGTCTCCGACATCTGGGAGAAACTCCTCGAAAAGAAAGAGCACATCAGCATCATCATCGACGAATACGGCTGTTTCCGTGGACTTGTCACCATGGAAGACGTGATTGAAACCATGCTCGGCTACGAAATCGTTGACGAAAAAGACGAAGTCGTCGATATGCAGGAACTGGCCAAAGCCCAGTGGAAACAGATGAAAAAACAGCAACACACGTGAACGAAATTTTCAAACGTGAAGAACTGCTGCTCGGCAGCAGCGCGATGGACACGATAGCCCGCCAGCGTGTCATCATCTTTGGTGTAGGCGGTGTCGGCTCCTGGTGTGCCGAAAGTCTGGTGCGCTCTGGTGTCCACCATCTGACGATTGTCGATAGCGACACCGTGTGTGCCTCCAACATCAACCGCCAGCTTGTGGCCACCACCAAGACCATAGGCCAGCCCAAAGTAGAAGTGCTCCGTGAGCGTCTGCTCGACATCAATCCCCAGGCAGAAATCACTGCCATCAGAGCCGTTTACAATGCCGAAACCTCTGCATCCTTCTGCCTTGACACCTACGATTACATCATAGATGCCATCGACTCCCTCAAGGACAAAGCCCACCTCATTCTTGCAGCCACCCAGACCTCCGCCCGGCTCTTTTCCTCCATGGGGGCGGCTCTGAAGATGAATCCCTCCCGCATCAGCGTAGCAGAGTTTTGGCACGTCAAAGGCTGTCCGCTTGCCGCAGCCCTGCGTCGCCATTTCAAGCACAACAAAACCTTCCCCTCCAAGAAATTCAAAGCCGTCTATAGCGAAGAACTCCTTAAAAACCAAGGCGAACAGACAGAATCACGTGCCAACGGCACTATCTGCCATGCCACAGCCGTCTTCGGCTTCACCCTCGCAGGGCTGGTCATGCAGGACATCCTGCAAGACTCGTAGCTGTCCCTCCATTCTTCTCGGCAGCTCACCCCAATGCCACTACGGTAGCATCGTTTTTACACCGAAGTGACAAAGTTTCAATACCGCAGTAGCAAAGTTTTTTATTCGCAGTAGCAAAGTTCTCCCGTTGCAGCGGCACCCCAGTGCCACCGCAGCGGGAGAACTGTGTGACGGCACCGGCAATGCTGTGCCGCTGCAGTCTGATTACTCAAGTCTATGCTATACATCGAATTTTGAACACAGAGACACAGAGGCACAGAGGTTCACTTGTCAGGGCAGTACGGCAGATGCAGCATAAATCTCTGTGCCTCTGCGTCTCTGTGTTCCATTTTATAGAAATTACCAGAAACCGTGTTCCATGGTTTCTGTTAAAAGTAACGAAAAGCGGGTAGAAACACAATAAATTGTTGCACACAGGCAACAAAAAGTCAGAAAACAGACAAAAAAAGTCTCAAATGTTTGGAAGTGAACGGAAAAGTACGTACTTTTGCAGCGTCCTTTCGGTCATAGTGCGCCACGCGAGGTGCATTTATACGGGGGACATACATAGTAAAGGCGTTTATCACGCTTGTTCTTGACCTCTGAAACTTAGCAACTTTCTGAAATCGTCTGGAGCAATGCAGCGATAGATTGCCACATTGATGATTATTTCACACACATTAAGTGTATCGTTTGTTTCCTGCCACAGGTATGTGGTATGGATGCAAGTTTGCTATCTTGATGTGCCGTTATGAACATATCATCCAAGTGTGGGTCTTCGTTGCTCGTTCTACGATTTCGGGTAATGCTAAGACCTCAGAGGTGGGATGAGCTAAGTTGTCCCACATTTTTTTATACCCTCCCCTCTATATATAAATAATGTGTAGCCAACACAAGGATAAACAGCCTCGTGTCGGCCAGCCATTTTTTGCTCAGCCCCCACGCACATACCTATAGAATCAACCAATTAACCCTATTCAATAACCTTTAAAAACAAAACAAAATGAAAAAGAAATTTACTCTTTTCAAGACACTCCTCGTAGCAGCAGGACTGCTGGGAGGCAGTAGTGCGTGGGCAGCTACGCATTACATTCTCAATGAGACTTTTAATAGCCAACCCAATGTTTGGAATAAGGCTGTAGATGGTGTTACTTATGTTAAGTACACTGAAGAAGGGTCTGACTATTATGTTTATCAAACAGGACGTAGTTCTGGTCATAATGCTATTTGGTATGCTCCTACCCGTGATTGGAATGATGACATCAACGAATACACTGTAGAATTTGATTTTAAGACAAGTGTAAATGGGTCGTATTTAACATCGGAAATCGCATTGTATGATGCAAATTCTAGTGTATCTGGGCGTATGGACACAAATGGTTTCAATACTACTGCGGCTAATGGAACAACAAATAATATATTTTTCGCTTCTTCAACTGCCGTTGCTGACGGTGTAACCACTTACACTATTTATGGTAAGGATAAAACTTTCACAATGGCGGCAGGTACGTGGTACCATTTCTCTTTGACCATCAATAAGACCACAAAAGCTGTATCATATACGATTACGGCTGATGGTAAGGATGCTCAAAGCGGAAGTTATACATCAACGAGTACGACAGGTATTTGTACTGGTGTATTTATCCGAACTCCTCGTTCTGGTAACATAAGTTTTGACAACTTTTTTATGACGGATGAAGTAGAGAATGATGTTGCAGCTGTTCCTGTAATCAGTCTGACTGCTTTGAACGGAACAGAACGTACTTATACCATTACTTGTCTCCCGGGTGAAACACTGCATTATGTCCTGCCTGGTGAAAGTGAGTCAGCCTCTAGTTCAAGTGCTTCTACTGTGGTTTCAACCAGCACAAGTGGAACGTTGAGAGCTTGGACAACAAGTGGAACAGCTATTTCTACAGAGGCAACTGTTGATGTTGATGCTTCGGCTGTTACTCTTGCAGCACCAGAGATATGGATTTCAGGAATGTCAACAAATGGTAGTCTGTATAACGCAGAGCTGAATGCAAGAAATGATCAAAATTCTGTGTTGTTGAAACCTACTGCAACAATGAGTGCTACATTCACTCCCGATGGTGATGTAGCTGAAAATGTTACACTGCCTTATACTGCTACAGAGAAAGGAACTTTGACCGTAACAGTTTCAGCAGAAGGATATACTTCTGCCAGCACTTCCTTCTCAGTGGAGGGAAACTATGTACAAACATGGCAATCTCTTGACTTTAGCTCACTTGTAGGAACCGATGCCGTTCAAGCTGCTTTAGGTACAGATTGGACTCTTCAGGATGGTCATGGTCGTTGGGCAAGTTGGAATAAGGACAAGGACGGTTCTTACAATTTCTATGCAACTTCTACGGATGGAAAATATAAAAACTTCAATGAAAATATATACTTCCGTGATGTTGTAGTGTTGGCTGAAGGTATGGGTCTTGGAAGAAATGTAACAGGCGGTGAAGCTATTTCTGTTAGCAATACTGTTGCAGGTCAGATTGTAGCTTTTGAAATTTACAATGGTTATGGAGTTGACATCAATAAGGGTACAAACACTTATATGTCATACGCAATGAGCAATGGAACAGACAGACCGTCAATGAGTTCAACCAATGGTGCTTTGCTCGTTCAGGCAACAATCTATTCACCCGTACCAACAACTGTTTCTAAGTCTATCTCTGATGCTGGTTACGCTACATACTGTAGCCCATACGCTCTTGATTTCACAGGCTCTGGTCTGACTGCTTACGTTGCTACAGTAACTGGCACAGAAGTTTCATTTACAGAAGTGACAAAGGTTCCTGCTAACACAGGCGTTCTGCTGAAGGGTGCTGCAGACGACTATGAAATCACTGTTGCTGCTTCTGCCGATGCTGTAGAAAGTGCACTCATTGGCGTAACAGAAGAAACAAAGGTTCCTGCTGGTTCATTCGTTCTTTACAATGGTGACAAGGGGGTAGGCTTCTACAAGACCACAGCTGAATTTACCGTTGGTGCCAACACAGCTTACCTTCCTGCTTTGGGTGGTGATGCCAAGGCTCGTTTCATCAGCCTTGACGAAGGCACAGCTACTGCCATCACTGCTGTAGAAGCTGTTACAAACAACAATGGCGTTATCTACAACTTGCGCGGTCAGCGTGTAGCACAGCCTACAAAGGGCATCTACATCCAGAACGGCAAGAAGATTCTCGTAAAATAATCTTTTACAGATGTTTGGATAAAGACTTTACGGAAATAAGGCTTCTCAGAAATTTGGATAAATTAGTTCGTTAATTAGGAGAAATTTATTATGATTCTTGAGATAATGAGAAAATTTATCATCATTAATGATTCAATTTGTCCCAATTTCTGGAAAGCCCATAAAAAACAATTTATTTAAAACAAACAAGGAGAACAAATTTATGAAAAAGACATATCAGAAACCAGAACTGATGGTGACAGTAGTTGCCAATACAGACATTATTTGCACTTCACCCCTCATCCAGAACCAAAAGCAAGAGCTTGATGGAGCACCAGAGATTCCAACAGGAATTAGCTCTGGCAACCTTGGCAAGGAGCGTGGTGACTATGGTGATGAAAACTTCGGCGACCTCTGGTAAAAAACACAGGTTGACCTGCCTCCATGTGAGGGGCAACAACATAACGTAAATTTTTTAGAATTAAGTTAATATGCCCACAAAGGCCAGCCGTGAGGCTCGCAGGGCGTTAGGTTGATAAATTTGTTGGATGTTCCCTCCCTCTGTGGAGCGGAGTTCACAAGACAGATTTAGGGCAGTTCCTCCGCAGCGATGTGCAGGAACTGCTTTTTTGTGGAAGGGGTTAGGTGACTTCAATAAACCAAAATATAGAGGAGCAGAGGTAAGTGATAATAAAAAATAACTTGGGATGATTTACCGCTTTGCGGGCTTTAAAAAAACAAGAAAAAAACAAAAGAAAACAAGAAAAAACCGAAGTTATTCCAGGGAAGAAGGGGTCTCCAATCTTAATTTGTTTTTTCTTGTTTTCTTTTGTTTTTTTCTTGTTTTTCTTCAGACGCGCCAAGCGTAAATAAAATGTCCCAAGTTATTTTTTAACGCTTACTAATGGAATGTAGTAATACGGGCATATATCTCTGTGCCTCTGTGTCTCTGTGTCTCTGTGTTCAATTATCATTTTTTGATAATTATTTTTTGATAATTATGATAAAGGGATTTCATCACCAGCGATTCCAACGAATATTACGTCTATGACCAGTTCTTCCAGCTCTGGGTGGAAAAGAATGTTCTCTAAAAAAATGGCTGCAACGTCAGTTTCTTCGGGGTTAGTTGCGGAGCTGTTCGAGATAGTTGAGGTTGTTGAGGTCGCATTCGTCGGCGACGCGCTCCCAGACGATGTGGGTGGTGTCGGAGAGGGCGAGCGACATGCGATAGACACCGAGGAAGACGAAGCCGGTGTCGGTGAGGTTGCGCATGAAGGTGAGGCGCACTTCGTTGAGGCGGCGTGTGATGAAGTAGCTTTCGTGGTTCATGCGCTTGACGATTTCGCGGGCGGCGGGGTTGTCGTTGTAGTCGGCAGGAGTCCTGTATTCGGTGATGGTGGGCATGAGGCTGTCTTTGTTGCCGTCGTTGTGCCAGTGGGGGTGGTGGTATTGGGGTCCCCAGATGCTGACGTTGGGGTGGTGGGGCAGTCGCTGATACCAGAGGGTGTCTTTGGCGTGTATGCCGAAGAGCTTGAGGTATTCGTCGTAGCCGGTGAAGACTGGTCCTTTGCGGATGATCATTGTGTGGAGTCCTTGTGCGGATGGCGGTGTGGCGGTCAGGAAGTGGTAGGTAAGCAGGCCGTTCATGATGAGGAGGGGTATGGCGACGAGGAGCCACCTGAGTCTTATTGGGGTGCGCATCTTTCTGCCGAAGGCGGTTTCTACGGCTGCGAGGAGTTTGCTCTTGCTTTCTTCTTGTGTGTGAATTTGGGGTTCGTTTGGTTCGTTCATTCGGTTTTTGGGGGAAACGGAAGTGAATAATGTGAATGGTTTTTCCGCGTGTGTGTATGTTGATTTAGTAGAAGTGGATGTCGGCGATGACCTGGGTGCCTGTGGTGGCGTTGAGTCGGCGCACGATGTTGGCGCGTCCGGCGCTGAGTTCTTGTTTGAGTACGGAGGACTTGAGTTCTACGTAGAGGGTCTGGTTCTTGATGAAGGAGTTGCCGATGTAGCGCGAGATGCCGTGTCCCAGCACTTCTTCCAGTGCTTTGAGCACCTTGAACTGGTTGTAGGGGGTCTCCAGCCCTTCCTCGCGGAGGAATTGCTGAATGGCTTTGCCTATGGGTTCTGTGTTGCTGCGGCGCATGGGGAAGTTAAAAATTAAAAGTTAAAAGTTAAAAGTTAAAATG
>JAFTEV010000054.1 GCA_017453465.1 Bacteroidaceae bacterium
CATAATTATTTTTACCGCTGTGTTCTACAATGGGGTTTTGAACTCTTTCCGTTGCTAACTGACTGTAAATCAAATGTAACTTTTTTGAAAAAATATCAAAGCGTTAAAGTTGGGTTAAGAATCATTGTTTGATTCTTGTAAATCATTGTTTGATTCTTAAGAATCAAACAATGATTTATAGTTTTATTGCCTATCTCGCTCCGTTTGGCCTGCAAACGCAGCCATTTCCCTCCCCTTCCGCTCCCGTTTTCCACAGAACAGCCACGCTGCCGGGAATGTCCTCCCGTCATAGGCAAAAAAGGACACGAAAGAGGCCAGAGCACAATGCAGCAACAAAAATTCCGTTAACAAAAAAAAAAAAATGAAAGGTTTTTAAAAATATTGTTAAGCATGGATTGTTTGCTGTACCTTTGCATCCACATTCAGAGCAAAACACTAATTTTCTTATATTACAATAACTCTTTTTATTAATTTAAAACACTAATCGAATGAAATTTTTTACGTTAAGAATGCTCTTTCTGAGCTTGCTGCTGTGTGTAGGCAGCGGAGCGTGGGCTGAAGACTATTACAAAAAAGTGACAGCCACAAGTGACATCACCGAAGGTTCATACCTTATTGTTTACGAAGGTCAGAAATTAGCCTTAACAGGTTCTGCAACTACGGCTGGAGACATAAAGAAAGGGACCGACATTTCAATTACAGATGGTAAGATTGCTGTAACGGAAAAGACCACAGCAATAGAAATCACAATTGCAAAAGATGCTACGGCTGGATATAGCTTAAAGACTGCATCGGGTTACTACATTTACAACACATCAAGTACAAGCAATGGATTCTCTGCAAACAAAAATCTTACTACGGCAAATGCATATAAAGTGACACTTGCTATAGAAAGCAACGGAAGCGCAACCATAACTTCTGCAGGTTCATATTTAAGGTATAACACTTCGGCTTCTACGTTTAACTATTACAAAGCATCTTCATATACGGGTCAACAAGCAATAGCACTTTACAAAAAAGTATCTGAGACAGATTCCCAAATTACCGTAGATGCTCCGACTTGTTCACCTGCTGCGGGCATTGTAACTGCAGGGACAACAGTGACACTGACTCAGAATGACGCAGACATGATTATGTACACTACAGATGGCACGGATCCATCGTATGAAAACAATGTGGGTAAAGTATACTCTGAAGCCATCACCATCACAGAATCGACAACAATCAAAGCCATCGCTGTTGATGCTGATGAAAACGTCAGTGAAATTGCGACATTTGCCTTCATTGTTGCAGACCCGAATGCTGTAACAGCTATAAACACTATTGACTTCAGCACATTTGGATTAACTAATGGAGAACTTTTCTCTACATGTACAAGTGGAGATGTCACCGTGAACTTCACCGATGGCTCTACTGCTACAGCATATTATACAACAGGTACAGGCATCCGCACATACGGCGGAGGTTCCATCACAGTATCTGCTGGAGGCAAAGACATCACATCTATTGTTATGACATTTGCATCAGGCAATGTTCCCTCAGCATCAGACCTTGACGGCTGGAATATCAGCGGTACAACAGCAACATGGAATGGTTCTGCAACAGAAGTAACTATCAGCCGTCCAACGGGCAGTGGTCACTGGCGTTTGCAGACTGTTAAAGTAGAATATACAACCGCTAACTACACACGCGAAGTAACTGTAGGGGATTTCGGCACAGTATGTCTGCCATTCGGCGTGGATGCTGAAGGCATCAAGGGTGCTACATTCTATACTGTCAGCAGCAAGACTATGGACGGAGACGACGTGAAGTCTATTTCGCTGGAGCCTGTAACTTCACTCACCGCTGGTGTCGGTTACATTTTCGAGGCTACAGCTTCTACCGTAACACTGAAGTCTAACGGCACAAGCGCAAGTGCTCCTGTGGATGGCGTGATGAAGGGTTCGTTCACAAGCTATGTACAGATTCCCAATGACATGTACATCGTCAGAGGTACAAAGATTCTGAAGACTTCGGACGACTATGGCTATGTGGGTGCATACCGCGCTTACATCGACCTGAGCAGCGTTGCAACGGGCGAAGCCAAAGGACGTGTCATCTATGCTGAAGGCAATGACGCTACGGGCATCCAGAGCATCGAGGGCAAAGCTGCACAGGACGTATATTATAACCTGAACGGCCAGCGCGTGGTTCAGCCTGTGAAGGGCATCTACATTGTGAACGGAAAGAAAGTATTGGTTAAGTAAAAAAAGGAAAGGAGAAATTCACTATGAAAAAGAATTATATTGCTCCCGCCGTGGAGATTCAAGAGATAGCACTGGAGAACGTAATCGCTACATCAGTCGAAGTTGACAACACGCCGATGACTGGCAGAACTGTAGCTGGCACGAAAGACCGTGGCGACTACGTGCCCGAAGACAACACAAACTTCGGCAACCTTTGGTAAGCATAAAGAAAAAAGGGCGGGCTACACGCACGGCTGTGAAGTCGCTGCCTGCTCCTTTTGTGTTTTAAAGACACAATAATATAAGTAATAATTAAGACAACAAGGACGGCCCTCACGCTGTGAAGCGTTTAGAACGCACAGAGTTCGGGGCTGTCCTTCTTTTTTTGTGCCCTCTGCCCCTGTGTCGCAACAGAAATTTGCAACGCGAATGTTCCTCACATTTGTTTTTTTCGTACCTTTGCAGCCGACAAGGTGTGAAACAGATGTTGTTAAAACACGAATTTCACGAATGAAACGAAAGCCATGCGGCATGTGTTCATCAACACGAAACACCTCAACAACTTAAAATAGCAACAAATAATGAAGAAGATTTTATCGGCTTTGGCCTTGTGCGGCCTGATGACAATGTCGGGCTGGGCACAGACTTACACCAATGAGTACCCGAAGGAGCTGCAGAAGCTGGCGGCCAAGTGGGTGAAACGCGGCGAATGGAGGAACGGCTTCACGAAGGCGGTGCCTGCAGAGCAGGTGAACCTGGTGGAGTTCTACATCCAGTATCACCGTAACCCGGAGCAGTGGAAGGCTCTGTTCAGGTGGTTGCAGGAGAATGACCTGCTGAGCGTGCCTGCGGGTCGCATCCCCATTCCGGGCACGGAACTGACGGTGAGCGTGGAGGACGGCGAGAACTGGTGTTCGGAGGCCGACCTGCAAGCTGGCAAGGGCAGCGAAAGCCACTACCAGAAGATTGACTTCATGTATGTGGTGAAGGGCACGGAGGGCTTCTGCCGGCTGGACCACGAGACTTCTACACCGACCAACACGTACAAGCCGGAGAAGGACCGACTGGAATATAAGTTTGATGCCGCACGGCTGGAGCGCATCACCAGTGTGCCGGGCACGTTCAACATCATGTTCCCCTGCGACTGGCACATTGCCAAGGTGAAGACTCAGGCCGAGAGCCAGCAGCTGCGTGTGCTGGTGATTAAAGTAAACTATAAGTTATAAATCGTCTCGTTCACCACAGATTGCACAAATTGACACAGATTCATTTGATAATCATTCTAACAAATTACACAGATTACTTTCTTGACGAATGCATCGTCTGACTGGAATCTGTGTAATCAGACGAAATTTGCAAAAAAATCAGTGTAATCTGTGCCATCTGTGGTTCTGTCAGACATACAAACAAAGAAATAAATGAACAACGTATTTTCAAAACTGATAGCCGCTGCCACGGGTGTGAGCGAGCGGCAAGTGGCAGCCACAGTGGGGCTGCTGGAGGAGGGCTGCACCATTCCGTTCATTGCCCGCTACCGCAAGGAGGTGACGGGCACGCTGGACGAGGTGAAGGTGGCAGCCGTGAGTGACAGCCTGGAGAAGCTGAAGGAGATTGAAGCCCGAAAGCAGACCATCCTGAAGACCATTGAGGAGCAGGGCAAGCTGACCCCCGAACTGAAGAAGCGCATCGACGACTCGTGGGACAGTACGGAGCTGGAGGACATCTACCTGCCCTACAAGCCGAAGCGCAAGACAAGGGCTGAGGTGGCACGGCAGAAGGGACTGGAGCCGCTGGCTACGTTCCTGATGTTGCAGAACCCACAGGCTGACATTGACAAGAAGGTGAAGGAGTTTATCGACAGCGAGAAGGGCGTGAACTCTGCCGAAGAAGCCATACAGGGAGCGCAGGACATCATTGCCGAACAGGTAAGCGAGACGGAAGAGGCTCGCAACATTGTGCGCTTCAACTTCAAGCGCGATGCCGTCATCACGTCGGTCAAGGCCAAGCCGAAGTTCAAGACGGAAGAGGAGGAACAGCAGTGGGAAGACAAGGCCCAGAAGTTTCGCGACTACTTCGAGTTCTCCGAGAAGCTCGCCAAGTGTGCCAGCCACCGCTTGCTGGCCATGCGGCGCGGTGAGGCCGAGGGCGTACTGCGCATCAGCATCAGCGGTGACGACGAGCGTTGTCTGGACAAGCTGGACCGCCTGTTTCTGCGCAACTCATCGAAGAGTGCCGAACTGGTGTGGGACGCAGTGGAGGACGGTTTCAAGCGGCTCATCAAGCCCAGCATTGAGACAGAGTTTGCCAACCAGAGCAAGGAACTGGCCGACAAGGAAGCCATCCGCATCTTTGTGAAGAACCTGGAGCAGCTGCTGATGGCTGCACCGCTGGGGCAGAAGCGTGTGCTGGCACTCGACCCCGGTTTCCGCACAGGCTGCAAGCTGGTCATTCTGGACGCAGAGGGGAACCTGTTGCACAACGAAGCCATCTATCCGCATCCGCCCAAGTCGGAGCGGCGGGCTGCGGGCGACAAGGTCTGGACGCTGTGCAAGCAATATAAGATTGAGGCCATCTCCATCGGCAACGGCACTGCCAGCCGCGAGACGGAGGAGTTCGTCAAGAGCCTGGGACTGCCCGACACGATTCAGGTGTTCGTGGTGAGCGAAGACGGAGCCAGCATCTACTCGGCATCGAAGGTGGCACGCGAGGAGTTTCCCGACTACGACGTGACGGTGCGCGGGGCTGTGTCCATCGGTCGCCGACTGATGGACCCGCTGGCCGAGCTGGTGAAGATTGACCCCAGCAGCATCGGCGTGGGACAGTATCAGAAGGACGTTGACCAGAAGGCACTGAAACATTCGCTCGACCAGACGGTGGAGATGTGTGTGAACAAGGTGGGCGTGAATGTCAACACGGCATCGAAGCATCTGCTCACCTACATTTCGGGCCTTGGCCCTGCCATTGCGCAGAACATCGTGAACTACCGTGCCGAGAACGGAGCCTTCAGCAGCAGAAAAGAACTGCTGAAAGTGCCGAAGCTGGGACCAAAAGCATTCCAGCAGGCTGCGGGTTTCCTGCGCGTAAGCGGCAGCAAGCAGCCGCTGGACAACAGTGCGGTACACCCCGAAAGCTATGCCATCGTGGAGAAGATGGCCAAAGACCAGAAGTGCACCGTGGCCGACCTGATGGCTGACAAGGAACTCCGCGCAAAGATTGACATCAACCAGTATGTGACCGACACGGTTGGCCTCCCCACCCTGCAAGACATCATGCAGGAGCTGGACAAGCCCGGACGTGACCCACGCCAACAGCTGGAAGCCTTCAGCTTCAGCAAGGACGTGAAGGAACTGGAGGATGTGCAGCCGGGAATGCTGCTGCCCGGCATCATCACCAATGTGACGGACTTCGGCTGCTTCGTCGATGTGGGTGTACACACAAAGGGGCTGGTGCACATCAGCGAACTGGCCGACCACTTTGTGAAAGACCCTGCCAGCGAGGTGCAGTTGCACCAGCACGTCACCGTCCGTGTGCTCAACGTTGACCTGAAACGCCAGCGCATGAGTCTCTCGATGAAAGGAATAGAATGAAAGTCGTCTCCAATAGCCTCATACCGTTTGGCAAACGCTACGTCGCCATCAACCTGCTCGGCGTGGTGTTTGCCAAGCGTAAGTTGTCGCAGCAGGAGCTGAACCACGAATACATCCACACCTTGCAGCAACGCGAACTCCTGTTCGTGGGCTTCTACATTATTTATATAATAGAGTGGCTTGTCCGCCTTGTGCTCTATCGCAATGCCTTCAAAGCCTATCGGAACATTAGCTTTGAACGGGAAGCATACGACAAGATGGGAGACAGAAACTACAGGCGGAAAAGAAAATTGTTTGCGTGGAGGAAGTATTTATTCGCCTAAAAGCATTACCTTTGCACGAAAATTCTAAAACTATCACAACAATGGAAATAGCAAAGAACATCAAGTACATCGGTGTAGATGACACCGACATTGACCTCTTCGAGGGACAGTATGACGTGCCAGAAGGCATTTCGTACAACTCTTACCTGATTGACGACGAAAAGATTGCCATCATGGACACGGTGGATGCCCGCAAGACCAACGAGTGGGTGGAGAAGCTGGAAGCCGCGCTGAACGGCAGACAGCCCGACTACCTCATCATTCACCACATGGAGCCAGACCACGCCAGCAACGTGAAGATGATTCTGGAGAAATACCCCAACTGCACAGGCGTATGCTCGCAGAAGGCTGTGGCCATGGTGAAGCGGTTCTTCGACGTGGACTTTGCCGACAGGCTGCAGGTTGTGAAGGAAGGCGAAACACTCTCGCTGGGCCAGCACACACTCACCTTCATCATGGCTCCGATGGTACACTGGCCCGAAGTGATGGTCAGCTACGAAAGCAGCGAGGGCATCCTGTTTGCAGCCGACGGCTTCGGTAAATTCGGTGCACTGAACCACCCCAACAGCGAAGGCATGGCAGCCGACAAGCTCCACGGCACAGTCGAAGGCTGGGCGTGCGAAGCTCGCCGCTACTACTTCAACATTGTGGGCAAGTATGGCCAGATGGTGCAGAACCTGCTGAAGAAAGCAGCCAAGCTCGACATCAAGGTGATTGCCCCGCTCCACGGCCCCGTGCTCAATGAGGACCTGGGCTACTACCTGGGCATCTACAACACATGGTCGAGCTACCAGCCCGAAGACAAAGGCGTGTTCATTGCCTACTGCTCGCTCCATGGCAACACCGAGGAAGCCGCCCTCAAGCTGGCCGAACTCATCAAGGACAACAGCGACGTAAAGGTCAGCACCAGCGACCTGGCACGCGACGACATGGCCGAAGCCATTGAAGACGCATTCCGCTACGACCGCCTTGTGGTGGCTGCCCCCACCTACGACGGCGGCGTTATGCCCATCATGCAGGACTTCCTGCACCACCTCAGCATCAAGGCTTACCAGAACCGCACCGTAGGCATCATCGAGAACGGCTCGTGGGCACCAGCCGCTGGCAAGAAGATGCACGAAGCCTTTGAGCAGATGAAGAACATCAACATCATCGAGCCGATTGTCAGCGTAGAATCCACCGTCAAAGAGAAGACCGTGGAAGACCTCAAGGCTTTGGCCACAACCCTGATTGGATAACCATGAAACGTATACTTTTCTGCATACTCATTACATTCACCTCGTTGGCTGCCCATGCCAACGACGGTGTTTTTTTTGTAAACGGCAGTCAGCTGATTCCCATACAGGAAACCAGCATTGAACTCACGAAAGAAGTGCTCACCATCAGCCTTTGCGACGACGGCTACGCCAAGGTCGATGTGCAGTACCAACTGACAAACAAGGGAGAAGAAAAGGTGTTGACCATGGGCTTTGAAGCCGAAGCACCCTACAACGACGACGAGACACTCAACAAATCTGGCATTCACCCTTACATCAAGGACTTCACCGTCACCATGAACGGCGAGCAGCTGACCTACAAGAACAGCGTGGTTGCAACAACATTCGGCGAACCCAAAGTCCCCGTCCAGCTCAACCTGAACCAGTGGAAAGCAGCCGACGAAGCCAAGCTGAAGCCAGACGAATGGCTCGAAAACAACACGCTCTACAACGCCAAGCTCGACAGCATCGTTGACTACTCCTACGCATACTACTTCACGGCAACATTCCGCCCAGGAATCAACACCGTGCATCACACCTACCGCTACCGGATGTCCTTCGGCGTAGGCCGCACTTTTGAAGTCCCCTACTGGCTCATGCCCGCCATGCGCTGGGCCAACCACCAGATTGACGACTTCACCCTGCGCATCCAGGCCACTAACACGGCCAAACACTTCTTCATGCCCGACTCCATCTTCTTGTCGCAGCCATTCACCGTCACCGAGGGGGCAGGCAAAGTGCGCAGGACTGAACACTACGAAGAGTCCTGCACCGAAGTGGCACTCAGAAACGGCACCGTGGAATGGCACGCCACAAACTTCAAGCCCACCGCCAACCTGTTCATCAGCTCCGCCGATCCCTTGCAGATGGAACACTTCGTGCTCGGCGGATTCTACGACCGCAGCGAAGGCTACGAGCCGTGGAGCTATCTGCCAGAAAAAAACACCACCTACGACAAGCGCATCCTGCGCAACCTGCCCTACGCCAGCCGAGGCTACGTCTTCAAAGACCCCTCCCTGCAAAAATACTTCAATGCCCTCTGGTGGTACATGCCCGACCCCACATGGCAGACATCCACCGCAGACTTCACGCCACGCGAATGGCAACTCATCAACAAAGGCGAATAAACGCACACACATACCTCCACACCCCAAGAGCATCTTTGTCACGCCCCACAAGGCTGACAAAGATGCTCTTTTTTACGCGACAAAACACATCGTCCGCAAAAATAACAAGTTGCAAGTTGCTCAACTATCACAAATAATTCTTACCTTTGCGCCAACCCAGTTAGTCTTTCGGGGCAGATGGGTCATGCGGCAAAGACGCTGCACAGCCAGCTAAGCAGCCGCATCTTATTGGTAACAGAGCGTTTACGACGCTTATCTTCTATCGTTCAAACCTGGAAAACTTGAAATGCCAAAGAAGATAAAGCAGTCAGGAACGTTCACGTGGGATTGTTATATCCGTATGTCATTTCCGCCACCTTGTTAGCAAAAACTAACAACACGGAATACACATTATTTATATATACAATCTCTATGCGTGGGCTAACTGGGTGCTTATCCTTTGACAAGGGCAGTTTCCAGGGCCTGAACGATGGGATAAGCAAGGACAGCAGAGTCCACGCTTTTCTTATAACATCAGGCAACATGCACATCGGCAGCATCATTCAGCAGAAACTCAAAGAACAAGGCAAGACCGTGGTCTGGCTGGCAACCGAACTCGGCTGCCACCGCACCAACGTCTATAACCTGTTCGACAAATACAGCATCGACACCCAGCTGCTCAGCCGCCTCTGCATCATCATGCACTACAACTTTTTCAGCCTCTACGAAGAAAACATCAATACAAGATTGGCCGAAGAAAATAAAGAGAAATCAAAACAGATGTCACGGTAAAATACATCTTGCAACTCCAATTCTTCAAGAAACCGTCCATTTTTGGGGCTTAGTATATACACTCATACCATCCGTCACATTTTCAAGCATCTGTGCCACCACAAATTTATTGTAATTCTTTTCCAATAAAACCACTTTCCCTTTGTGTGCCTTGATATTCCCCGATATATCACGGCTAAAGATTGAAGGCGGGAAAAAGACTTTCACTTGTTTTTCAACATAATTATGTTGGATAAACTCAATCGGCGGCAACAAATCGCTATCCCCACTTACTAATACAACTACATCTGTTGCATCCTTTACACAATCTGCAACCATACGAATAGATATGTTTACATCCGTCTTTTTCTCTTCTGGGCGAATGATAGCATACTTACATCTTGGCATTTAATTTCTTTTGAAATATACTTTCCACGAACAATTTCAAATTTATCCCCGTTTATCAGTTTATTTGCATTCAGAAAAGCACTCTGATGACAACTCTTCTCCCTATTCAGTGGAGATGCTGTAAAATATATAACTTTTTCCAGTATCTGGCCTTCACCTATAAACATTCCAAAGAACTTTACAAGGTCTATCCAATAGCCCTTATACCATTTCTTATCTACCTGCTTGGCGGTTCTTAACCCATAGTAAAAATTAAAACCGTCAACATAAAAAGTAACACGTTTCATTTATCACTAAATTAAAAAAGCTACCATTGAGGTAGCTATATCCATTCAAGAAAGAATGGGGCTTCATAGAAACTGATGCAAATTTAAGTTCATTTTCTGAAACCTCCAAACATTTTACTCAAAAACTGCATATTCTTCTTCATTTTATCATAATTTTTACCAATAAATGTAGCCAATCCCTCTACATGTAGCAACTCCCTCTACACTATGTTGCTTTTTGTTAAGACTATTGTTTGTTACTTTGCACAAAAAATAAAAAAAATATCAACTTATGAAGAAAATATTCATATTAACCTAAAATCCGCAACTAATAGTCATGGGGACTAATTTTGCTGTCTGGTGCTCCATTTGACGATTCTTCTGTCGTTATAGACGTGATTATGTTTGTTTCTTCCCCACCTTCCCCTTACCCCGTCAAGCATTGTAGGGGC
>JAFTEV010000055.1 GCA_017453465.1 Bacteroidaceae bacterium
CCGAAGTGTCCAGCTCCAGAACCCTGGCTACAATCTGGCTGTCCAGGAACGCCACCAGCCTCCGACCCACGCTGCACTCATCCTCCTGCAGCAGCTCAATCACACGCTTCACCTCGTCCGTAATCCTCATTCCGTTCATAGTTCACCTCCTTTCCCTGTTCCGTCCGCTGTACCGCAGCGACCCTTTCCCGCCACGGAAGAAGCCACAGCCGCCACCACAAACAGGGCGGCAGCCACAAAGCTCCCACCTGCCGCCAGAACCGCGCACACCACGCACAGCGTACAGGTCGCCACACGCAGCACATCAAGATTAGTCACCCGCTCCTCCATCAGGGCGGAGCATATCACATTCTCACTTTCCAGCCAGGAACTTGCCCCCTGGCCAACGCCCATCGACGGACGGGCTACAGAAACCAACTGTTTCATACTCGATTTTTTTGACGAAAAAACTGCATTACGTGCTGTCAGGTCCAAATCGAGCTGAAACCTCCGGGGCGTTACCGCTACCCGACACGATGCAGTTGTATTATATAAATAATGTGGAGGTACAAAAAAGGCTGACTTTCGGTCAGCGGCTGTACCGCTCGATTGGTTTGACACTGCAAAGGTAAGGCAAAGATTTGAACCCGCAAAGAAAAAAGGCGGAAAATTTCGTTTCCGCCTAAAAAAAGTGGTATCTTTGCACAAAAATTGAAACAATGATGGAGAAGAACAGCCAAAACATCTTTTCAAGAATATCCCTCCTTGAACGTCGGCAAACGAGGTTAATCATTCTTGTGACGGCACAGACCATTGCCATCCTCGTCATGACCATATATCTTTTATCTCAGTAGCAGAGCCACCAATAGGCTCAAAGCTGCAATGATGGTCGTAATCAATTGCAGCCACAGCATCATCTTTTCACGCTTCTCTTTGTTCTTCTTCTCTCCCTCTTCCAATATATCTTCACGGGAAGGGCGTATGCTGCCGAAAAATATTTCCGCCTGCAGTTCTTCAGAAGTCTTTTCAGCCTCGTCCGAAATATCCATATTATAAAAGGGCGAGTCCCCCGTCATGGCGCGTCCAAAGGTAAAGCAACCTCAACCCGATTGACTACGGGTTACGCCCTGACAAGGGACTCATGTAGAGTTCTATGTATGCTTTGTTGTTGGACGTTGCAAAGGTAGGCATAAATTCCGAAAATGCAAAGTAAACCTGTCAAAAATCGACAAATAATCTAACCCAACTACAACAATAAAAAAATTTTCACGAAAACGCAAAATTTCTTTGATTTTGTTTGCGTATTTCAAATAAAAGCCGTACCTTTGTAATGTAATCCAAGAGAGGATTGCACAGGGGAATCCGAAAACCTTGAAAAGAGTAGGAAAAACGAAAACCCGAAAGCCTTATGAGACTCACGATTTCAGTAAGGATTTGGAAAGTAAAAGTGAAATTAGAAATCACACTTTGAAATCCAACAGGGAGGGGAAAGCCCTCCCACCTTCGGGTTTTCGCTGCAAAGTTACACATTTTCATCATTCAGACAAAATTATGGAAGCACATTTTGAGATTGAGCAAAAGAATGGCCGTGGCGGTGCGAGGGAAGGCGCTGGCAGAAAGCGCAAGGGAGTCCATTACTACGGGTTCCGTGCCCGTCAGGAGGTGCACGACATTCTCTCTGCCCTTGGTGACGGCAGCAAAGCCGACTTCATCAATGACTGCATTCTGAAGGCATGTGGCAAGCAGCCATGAAGAAATCCTCAGTCAGATAGGCGAATAGCCTATCTGACTACCACCTCAGGAAAAACCTACATCTCGAAGAAATTTCCTTCAACCAGCCCCTTTAGCCCATTCTTGTCTATCTTGTAGAGTAGGAACTTGCAATAGAAACGCCGGTTCTTGATGACAAATATCTGTTTCGGGTCAAGAATCTCGTCCGCATAGAAGAAAGCCTTATGAATTACCTGGGTATTGATGGCATAATTTTTGGAATACAGCCGTTTATAGAGCGAAGTTAGCCGCAAATCCTTGTCAGCGGCCTCGCCGTCAAAGAAAATCAGAAAATTTGTGCCGTCTGTGGCCGTCCGTACCATGGTGGCATTGGTAACAGTCGAAAGAGGAAACTTCAGGTTCATGGCCATATTCGGGTAATTTTTTGGAACCGAATATCCGTCGCTTTGCCAGTGGCAAACCCGGATGCCATTATAGACAGCCACAGACATATACTCTGTGACAGAATCTTCACTATCTGTTCCTTCAATGAGGTCACGCATAGGCTCTTCACTGTTCTCGCCTTCCGACTCCCCCTGGTCCTGGGCGTATGGTATAACGGTACAAGGAGCCACTTCCGCCGTACCGTCTCCCTCGCCCTTCCAGTAACGGCCATACAGTGAAAGACCTATTGTTGGCGCAGGAACAATCCTGAATTCCATCTTCGTTTCCCTTTCATCAAGCACAACCTCCTTGAGCACATTCACTGGCCGCCAGTAATATTGCGTCCCCATTACGTCAGAACCCGTTTCCCACTTCCTGCCCACCAGGTCAAGCTCAATGTCCGTGTAATGGATGATACCCTTGCTCTGAATACTGTCTTGAATAGAAACACCATAGCCGTCCATACTCTTGTTGACATTCTGCTGCCAGCACTGTTGCATTTTCTTGCTACCCATATCAGCATACTTGTACCATACACCACCAGGGAGTTTATATGACATATTCCTGTAGCTCACCTCGTCATCTGGTGACTGATTGTATTCCTTCTCTGTCTCGTCAACAACCTTGTCTTTCTCCACATAGATGAAGCCCGCCGAAGCATAGAACTCATGCACATTGACAATCCTGCATGTCTTTGTCAGCTTGTCTATCAAAAACACCACATTGCCCCATTTCTCCACTTCGTCCAAAAAATCATTCACCAGCCAGTTCGGTACCATCTCATTATAACGAATGGTATCCTTGCTGTTGATGATATATACCTGAGAAAGCACTTCGTCCTCGCGCAGGGCATTGTATGTGACACTATACCCCAAAGCCCTTACTACTGCTTCCACGATGGTTACGAGATAAGGTTGTGCACGCAGATTCGGCGTGTCAGCAAAATCCAGTTCATAGTCCAGTCTCGGATGGTTCGGGTCACCCTCATTATGCCCTGGCCGGTGCAGATTGTTGAACATCTTTTGGGCGGCTCTTTCTTCTGAACTGAACCAGGCTACAGCCATTTCTGGCAACACACGTGCAATCGGAGGACAAACATAATCATACTGTGCGGAAGTATAATACAACGAACCTAGAGCTTGGATTTTGTCAAATGTTCCGATGACACCCATTGGCAAATCTCTCAGCCGCTTCTCGCCGTCAGCAGCCAGATAATTCAGCTCACTGTTGTCCGATACGATTTGTATCTTCACCGTGTAATCCTCAACGGAAAGAATGACTTCCAGCCCCCTCACCAGCAGCTTTTCGTTGTCATATAGTTCGGCTGTCCTTCCACCAGGCTTCGTGCTGCGGTTCCAGCGGTGGATGTGGTCATACACCTTGGCGTTGGTACCATCCTTCAGAGAAATACTGATGTCGTATGTAAAGCTGCCCTTTCGTCCAAAGAAAGGATTATACACATAGTAATCAATCTCAAGGTCATCAGGAAGCCTGACCTCCTGCTTGTTTATATATAAGTGTGTCATTTTCTTCTGGGTCTTGAAGCGTTACTCATCATTTTCTCCACCAGTGCAGCAGCTGTCATCGTCCCACCCTTTCCTGTGGCGTATGTCTCGGCCACGATAGGCTCATCAAGACGAGCTTTCAGCTCCTGCAATGTCTCTGTCAGCTCACTGTAATCATACACTGGAGGCTGTTGAATCTCATGCCTTGCACTTGTCGGTGTCACTCTCTCCATGGTTCGTTCCATACGAGTAGCAGTAGCTGCGATGTCCGACGGAGCCAAATTTGCCACAGACCCCGTCCATTGCGCGTCTTTTATCACCCGTCTGATGGTCTCTGCCACAGCCATCTCTGCAGGGATGAGTACCTCTGGCACATCCACCGTCCCTTGCTTGACATTCACGCGCCTGGTCACGTCACCACCATCAGGCATTTCCGGCACATCCACCGTCCCCTGCTTGACATTCACGCGCCTGGTCACGTCACCACCATCAGGCATCTCCGGCACATCCACCGTCCCTTGCTTGACATTGACGCGCCTGGTCACATCTTCAGCAGCTGCAATCTTCGGCACATCCACCGTCCCCTGCTTGACATTCACGCGCCTGGTCACGTCACCACCATCAGGCATTTCCGGCACATCCACCATCCCCTGCTTGACATTCACGCGCCTGGTCACATCTTCAGCCGCTGCAATCTTTGGCACATCCACCGTCCCCTGCTTGACATTCACGTGTCTGGTTACGTCACCACCATCAGGCATTTCCGGCACATCCACCGTCCCCTGCTTGACATTCACCCGCCTGGTCACGTCACCACCATCAGGCATCTCTGGCACATCCACCGTCCCCTGCTTGACATTCACGTGTCTGGTTACGTCACCACCATCAGGCATTTCCGGCACATCCACCATCCCCTGCTTGACATTCACCCGCCTGGTCACGTCACCACCATCAGGCATCTCTGGCACATCCACCGTCCCCTGCTTTACATTCACGCGCCTGGTCGCTTCAGTTATGTCCTCTCCCCTCAGACTGCCTACCGTGCCCCGCTTCTGTGCCTCGTCAATGACATCCAGCACCTGCTTCACTTCAGGGTTCTTCACCGCTTCATGGCTGGCCACAAACTCCCCCTTGTGCACAATGCCCGCAGGTTCGCGCCAGTCACCCATGGTCGTATAACCGCCCGAAGCCCATCCATCGACCATTGCCTTCAGACCCTCGAACAAGGCTGTAATGGCAGCCAGCTTAGCCAGATTTGCCAAACCCGCCGCCGTGCCTATTCCGCTCAGCGTAAGCAGGGAAGATTCCACTTCTGCAGCTATCAGCATCTTCTCAACGGCATCGATAATCACCTTCAGCAGCGTCTTGAACACATCCTTCACCCCGTCGATGTCACTGTTGACGGCATCCACAAGTCCCTGTCCGATAGCCTTCCCAATTTCCATGGTCAGGTCCTTGATGGAAACGCCGGCCTCCCTCATCGTCTGTTCCAGCCGTTCCATCTTGTCATCTGTGGCCGACACCATCTCGTCGCCACTCTTGACCATATCCTCCACATACTGCTGCCACAGAGCATCCTGGTCCCTCACGAATTTCTCATCCAGCTGCGTAACAGCATCGTTATACTGCTCCCTGTCCATATTGCCCAGGGTGAGATTCTCCTCCAGGACAGCCTTCTGCTTCCGCAGTTCCGTCTCCAGCTTCACCGTCTCCTCTTCATACCGTTCATACAGAGTCAGATTCTTCGGCGCATATTCAATGCCCGCCAAAGCCTCGCGAGCCTTTACCGCAAAATCCCTGATGCGGTTCTCCAGTTCCGCCACTTTCTCCGGCTCCAGACCGGAAATCTGCAGCACCTTCTGGATGCGTTCAATCTCCAGAGACTCCATTTCGCGGTTGTAGGTCTCTCTGTCCTTCACACCCCTGGCATAATCCTCCTTCAGCAAAGACTCACGACGCTTATATTCCGTATTGATGGCCTCTGTTTCCTGCTTGATGCGCTCTGTTTCCTTTTTATCCTTTTTATTCTTGTCATTGCCGTCAGGACTCCCCTCCTTGGGAGTCTCAGTCTGTTCAGGAGGATTCCCAGACCCTGAAGGCTTGTCATCCATGCCCAGTTTCTTCGCCAATTCTGCTCGGCGGGCTTCCGTCTCATCTATTTTGGCATTGACTTCAGCCAGGTTCTTCTCTGCTTCAACCTTCGTTTTGCGGAGTCTATCCTCCGATTCAAGCCCAAGCGTGCGAGACAGGCGAGCCATCAACCCCGTCCTTTTGTACCCCTGTATCGAGTTTTGCTGAGCCACTGCCCAGTACTCCTTGGAGGCATCAGCCGCAGCCTCCTCCGCATCAGCCTGTTGCTTGTACAATTCAACAAGCTTCGACTTGTACGCCTCATACATGATACTCTCCTTCAGTCGCTCCAGATACCTGTCCAAAGCCACCGTGTTGTCACCAATCAGTTTCCCCTCCTTGCTGATCGATGCAAGGTACTCAGGAGCCATTTCCTGCAACTTCCCGATGGCCTTCCTTCGCTCCTCAATCGAGGCATTGTTGTCAGTTACCACCCTGTGCAGAGCCTTTACCTTGGCTTTTGCCTCGTCATATTCCCTGTACAGCTGCTTCTCCGCCTCAAGTGCTTCACGATTCTGCCGCGCCAATTCCTTCATTTTCTCCCGGTGGCGTACAATGGCTGCCGTCAGCGCGCCCACGGCAAGGACAGCCAGGCCAACCCCGCTTTCCGCCAATGCCGCCTTCACCGCTCCAAACGACCTTGCCGCTGCAGCTGTCTGCAACGTCAATGCATAGTAGGCCGTCCTCAGCAGCCCCACAGTCACCACAGCCGCATTCACCACGATATTACTGCCCTTCATGGCGGCACTCATCGTCGCCTGGGCATTGCCCGCACCTACCACAGCCAGCCTGTAAGCATCCATGGCGGCCTTGAAGGTCAACAGCTGAGTTCTCCCCAGCGTCACCACCGCATTCCACGCTGCCTGAGCCTTCGTAGCCATTGCCGTATAGGAACTGTACAATGCCAGCGTACTCAGCACCACCACCAACTCCACACCATACTCTTTCACCCATTTCACCAAGGGAGGCAACAACATAACGAACTTGCCCGTCCAGTTCGTCATCGTCGAGAACACAGGAGCCAGGTCTTTAGCCAAAGCCATCCCTGTCTCTTGAATCTGGTTCCTCAGCTGTGCCATCTTTGCCTCCGTCGTGTCGCTGTTGATGGCAGCCTGCTCCAGTGCCGTATTGGTACCAGTCACAGAGTCGGTGTATTTTTTTACAGAGTCTGCACCCGAAATCATCGCCTGAGCCACCGTATAAGCCTCCAGCCCGAAAGCCTTCTGCATCTCCGACACACTCATCTGCTTCGCACGCAGATTCTCCAGGGCCGTCTGGAGTCCCACCACCGAGGGACGGCAATCATCAGCCATCCCCTCCAGCTTCAGGAAGAAAGTCTTCAGGCCCGTACCCGCAATCTCACCCTTGATGCCCTTCTCCGCCAGCGTCTCGATGCTGCCCACAAGCTCCTCGATGGGCACCTTCGCCACAGCTGCTGCCACACCAGCCTTTGTAATCGAAGCCGTCTGAGCCTCCACACCAGCCGCACCAAACTTCGACCCAGCAGCCAGCACATTCACATACCTGCTCGCCTCCGAAGCAGCCGCACCATACTGATTCATCGCCAGCGTCAAGCCCTCGGCAGCCGGCTTCAGCTCCATATTCGCAGCTGCAGAAAGACGCATCGCCTCCATCGTCACAGCATTCAAATCCTCCTTCACTGCCAGCAGCTCAGGCTTATTGCTGCCCACCAGCGTATAAGCCTCCAGAATCTCACGCGACGAAGCCTTCACCCTCAAGCCCGTCTCGTCCATGGCCGTCGAGATGGATTCCGCCTGTGTCTTCAGCCACTCTATGGAACCATCGTCCAATCCCGTCAATGCCTTCAGGTTCGCAGCAGATGACTCTTTCTCACTCCCTTTCCTGCGGAAATCCTGCAGCTTCATGGCAACACCGGTCAATGCTGCCGTCACGCCCAGGATGGCCACACTGTATTCATTGAACTTGGCAATGCCGCCTTTCAGCCAGTTCCCCGAACTTTTGGCATTCTCCTCTGTCTGGTCGCCAATGCCCTTCAGGTTCGCCCTATGCTCCTGAAGTATGCTATTCAGCTGCTGATATTTCCGCGTGGCGGCAACATACTCCTCCGAACCCACAGTCATGCCGTCAATCTCCTTTTTCAGCTTCCTCATTTCTGCCTGGATTGCACGGGCATTATTCTCAACCTCCTTGCCATCCAGGTAAATCTTGATGCCACGACGGACATCCTTGTTCCTGTTTGCCATAATAAAACGCTTTTATGCCACAAAAATAAAAAAATCCTACCCGAACAAGGTAGGACATCCCAACATGGCCAAACAAAATTTCTTCAAAAAAGAATCTACGGCTTCTTCACAATCGTAACATTGCCCAAATACTTCAGAATCTGTTCAGCCGCCTTGTCACCGTAAAACTCCTGGCACAAGTCTGCCAACTGGTCAATCCGGCTTCTCACATGAACATCTATCCAGTCTAATCTGGATCGAAGGATTGACTGCCCATCGCTGCCGCGATAAACCTTCATGGTGTTAATCTCTCGAACAGTCGCACCCTTCTTGAACTCTTCCGCTGCCAGCTGATTCCATTGCCTCCGCTTGATTTCACGGTCAGACCGCACACGGAATCCCCGCACAATCTGACCGTTCATGACCACATACCCGCGCCCCGCACCATAAGCACGAAACACACCGTAACGGTCAAACTGGAACTTCACCTTATAGACCGCATCCCCGTCTTTTTTCCTGTCAACATACTTGGACAGCCAGTTGGCCAACTGGCCGCTCCCATGAGTCTCACTCCGCAATGTCTGCCTGGCCGCCCGCACAACCTGCAAGGCCCACTCGTTCACCTGCCCATTGAACTCCGACACCGTCATCAACTTCTCATTCTCCATATTCAGAACCCGAATGCCAGCCTGTAACCCTCCTCAACTTCCCATTTGTTAGCCGCCACACCATTCTCCACCTGTGCCATGGCCATCACCACCTTCACCATGTCCTCCTTGTTCGTCACATACAGGTTCACACGGCTGCCGATGCCGCTCAGCTTCGACACCGTCTCAATATAGGCCCGTGTGTGATTCTCCTTCGGCGGTGCCCATCGGCTGACAATATCCTCAATGTTCTTCAGCCCATACTTCACCATATACGTGCGCAACACACGAAAGGCAGCACGATACCCCCAGGCATTTGAAACAAAACTCACAAACGCCCCGTCATCCTGCAACTCACTCATCCCCAGCCACCGCGTGGCAGACTTACGGATATTAAGAGGGTTATGGTTCCGCAACCCCCTCGACACACCATTCTTCTTCTTCATAATACAAACTCACACATTTATTTACAACCCATAACCAAGCCCATAATGCCCATAATGCCCATAATGCCCATCAATGCCCATAACCAAGCCCATCATGGCAGCACGTCCACCAGCTGCTCGCCGTCCAGGTCAACATACCTCACCACCACAATGTCTGGCTCACTGTCCACGTCAGCCTTCGGAAACATCCAGTAATATTTCGAGTTATACTGCAACCTCTTCAGCCCGACAGGTTTCACCCAGCCACCATCCTTCACCGCCCAGGCAGACAACGGCAACATGTCGCCCCCCACATCAATCAGCGACCAGTACGAAGTGCCGGAAACAGTCCGTGTCATCACATAGCTCGCCACCTCATACATCCCATACCCGCCTTCCATGAACTTCCTCGGAATCGGTACAGGAGATGCCATCAGGTTCGGCCACTTTACTTCACCCTCACCCAGCAGCGAAGCCGTACCAAGCCCCGGAATCAGCCCGTCTGTTCTGAAATGGTAAGCCGTCCCGTCATAATACACCAGATACGTACCCGCAGGCAGCGTGTAGTTCGTCGTCGAACTCGCCACACCGTTAATCCATATTGCCTTCGCCCCACGACCGTTGATATTCAGCGTCAGCGCAGTCTTCGACGTGTTCGCCGTCCCAATCAGCACATGCACATAACTCTTCGCCAGCAGCACATAATTCGAGCAGCTCGCAGCCTTCGCCGCTGTCGCCGCAGCAGTCGGGCAAAATGCCGAAGGAACCGTATTGCCGCTGTCCACGCCATACGAAATCCACACCCAGTACGTCCCGTCCCACATGTAGAACACAGTCCTGCCCGCATACCCGAACAACATGTTGCTGTTCCCGGTGTTCACGCCCGCATTATAGCGCACCTGCTTCGCCCCAGTCCCGTTCACGTTCAGCGTCACACTGCTCGCCGTGTTCGTGTACGTGAACCGCACCGCGATGATGCTCCCCACCACCAGCTGCTTGTAGTCCTCGCACACCACCACCTTTGCGGCAGTCCCCGCCGCAGTCGCGCACGTCCCATAATAGCATGTCCGCCCATACTCCTTCCCGTTCAGCCAGATGCCCGTCCCGTCCGTCGGGAAATACAGCTTGTCATCAGCCGTGGCAGCACGTGCCACAGCCGTCAACGCCGTCTTGATGAAATTCACGAAACCCATAACCTTCTCTCCTGAAATTCACAAAACCTTCATTACCTACTGCCAGGTCAAAGCAGCCTCCAGCGCAGCCACTTTGCTTTCCAGCGCAGAAATCCGCTCCATGGCAAATGTCATATCACTGGAGTCAGCAAAAATATCCTTGCTCTCATACGCAGCCGTGCCCAAAGCCTTCGTTCCGGCAATCAGCGCACCGCTCGAATTGAACAGCACAGGGAAATTCGTCTTGCTCGTGCTCGCCGCGCCCAGTGTCGGCACATTCCCGCTCGCTGTGCCCGCAGTCTTATATGCAGCAGAGCCAAGACCTTTCACGCTCACATTCGTCGCCGTGCCATTCTTCGTCACCTTAATCTGCCCATTGCCGTCACCCGTCGCCACAGCCGTCACATAAGTCGCCACAATCTCATTGCCATTCTCGTCACTGATTGCTCGTTCAGTCATCACAGACAAAGCTGTATTCAAGTCACCGTCCCACTCTTTGATGCCGCCAGCCGAACTCACAAGAACCGTTTCATCCTCCAGTGCATGAGTCAGCACAGGCACATTCCCGCTCGCCGTGCCAGCAGTCTTGTATGCTGCAGACCCCAGCCCCTGCACGGCAATATTGTCCGTAGCGACACCGTTCACCGTAATCTTCAGCGTACCATTATTGGTTCCGCTTGCCAGCACCACCGTCTGGTGGCTCTGGAGTGCCGTGTCAGCCTTCCCCAGACTCGTCTGCACACCGCTGTCCAGCTTCCCCTTCGGAATGCTCCCGGCCAGCTTCGAGGCTGCGATGCTCCCGGCCAGCATCGCGTTGGTGATGCTCGCCGACTTCACGCTTGCCGTCACCTTGTGCGTCGTTGAATTGATCGCAATCTGAATCGCGTCATCCGTCCCGCTGCCGCTCGTCACATACTCAATCAGGCTCCCCACGTTAATATAAACCTTGTCACTCGTCGCGTTGGCCAGCGTCAGCACAAGATAAGTCCCCGCCGTAGTCACACCCGTCGGCAGGTTCCCCGCCGTGTACGTCTCCACCTTGCCGCTCGACACCACCATGTCCTTCGGAATATCGATGTTCACGCTCAATCCTGTAGCAGCCTGAGCGATGGTGTAACGCTTCGATACACCTGTCGGAGCAGTGGGCGTGCTGACTGTCACGGCATAATTCGTCTGAGGAACATTCGGCTCAGCATACACCTGCCCGTTCATGATGATGCCAGCCTCCGTGAAGCAAACAGCTTCAGGCTCCGTGCTTGCCAAGGCAGCAGCCTGAGCCGCCGTCTTGCTGATGTAGAACTTCAAGTTCTTACCCTTAATCTCACTTGTTGTCGCCATAATCACAAATATTTTATATATTCAAATCGTAAATTGTCAAATTGTAAATTGTCAAAAATTGTCCAGTCACCTACTTCCACCGGATAGCATCATACACCTCCGTCTGGAAGTCGCCGAAAGCACGCACCTGCGCCAGATGCTCCTCATCCAGCGCATGAATCTTGGCCTCCACATTCGTATCATCAATCGACACACTCTCAGCAGGTATATCACGGTCAATCTCCTCAACCATGTCATACAGCAGACTGCCCACACGACTCGCCGTGTTAGCCTTCTCCATCCGCTCGTCACGTATCGTCGCAGCTCGTGACAGCAGATTATCCTTCTGTGCCAGTGTCAACCGTTTACCCATTGTCCGTAAATGTCTCGTTACAGTCCAAATCCACAAACAGCCCGGTCACCTGCCCCCGCATGGCATAACCATACAGCCCCGCATCCTTCAGATAAACCCGGAACAGCTCAACGCCGACCACCTCAAAACGGTTCAGAAGCGGAAGCCGACGGCGGTCACGCCTCATGCGCTTCAGAAAGTCCAGGGCAAAACCCTTCATCTGCCTGAACACACCCCGAACCTCGGCAGCATCACCCGTATCCTTCACATGATCCAGGAACAGCAGCATAAAACGGTCCGTCTGATACGTCTGTGACTCACTGCCCCCAAAATCAGCATCACCCTCATCCAGTACCACACAAGGATAGTGCATCCGCAGATGAGAATACGAATTCTGGGCATCCTCATCCAGGTCACTGTAGTGACACTCATCATCACGGTGGCCAATACCACGGTGCAACCGGCACAAATTCTCTATATATTCGGAAAAACACATATACACACAACCTGTCACTTCTTCATTCGTTCATTCTTAAGTCTGCGGTTCAATATCCGCAACACATCCATGCAAGCCAAATGCCTGTAAGAATCTATGCGGGTCAAGTCATCCTGCACCAGCACATCAAAAATCTCAAGCCACGCATTGCTCACAACCTTCCTGCCACCACGCACCGTACCCTGACTCTCCCCGCCTGGAAACAAAAACGGGTATGCACCCGACAGCCAACGTTTGATGAACGACCACTGCAGCAGAACCGACCGCAGCACACCCCCATCAGCAGCCTCCCACACGCGCTGCCGTTCATCCAGATTCAGCCCGAAGAAATCCTCATCCTCTTTCAAGTACAGGCAACTGCACATCTGCAGCAGAAACCTGCGCTCATCCGTCTGCACATACCACGTAAAGAATGTGTCAACTGTCATCAGCTGCTGAAAACTCATCCCTGCCAGACACTCGGCTGGAGAAACCACCACAAAATCCTTACCCAGCCGATACTTCGGTACCAGAAACCTCTTCATGCCCCTGAAACCGTCCCCTGCCGAGCCGTTCTTCAGCGACGGAAGTCCGTCCACCAGCGAGTTCAGCACATACAGCAGATAAAAATCCAGCCTGGCAACCATTTCTGGACGAATGCCGAAATATCGGGAATAAAACGTATTCCCGTCGATAGTACCGGCATCCACTGCCACCAAAGCCAGGAACTGCTCTGAAGACATCTCTTCCCACCTCTCTGGCACATCACACTGAAACCGTTTCCTTCCTGCCTCAAACACCAGTTTTCTCATGCCCAGAAAGTTCGTTTCCCGTCATTGTCACGCTTAAACACATCCGACGGATGGCCAGCATACAAATCTGGAATATTCAACTCAATGAAATTGCTCAACGTATGATACTGCGCCATGGCAGACCGCTCATACACATCCGCCAGCTGGAGCCTCTCTGCCGATGTCGGGACAGAGGACACGCTGCCACCTTCCCGTCCTGCAGTCACTGTCTCGAAGTAAAGGCCACGGTCCGTCAAGCTCCCCGTCTGCCGAATCAGCTCTGCCACAGCCTTATTCACAAGCACACGCCCAACACGCACACGCAACTCCTCCACTGTGGTCAACCCTATTGTCCGCTCTTCCAGCTCGCTTTGCGGCGAGGCATCCCCCAGCTTCTCCATGAACGTGTCATACAATTTCCTGCCAAGAATCACAGGCAAATCCGTCTGCTCCAGACGAGCCAAAATAGGCTGGAGCCTGAGGAACACGATGGTGCTCCTGTTAATGAACACCACATCGTTCACCTCCCCCGTATTTCGCACCACTGCCTTTTTCCGGCGAACATTCGCCGGAGCTGCTGACCACCCGCTGAAAACAGAGGAATGAGCATCCAGATAAGCCATCAGACCGTCCAGACTGTTGAACCCCTTGTTTCGGTACGACTGACAAAGTTCACGCTCCTGATACTTATACACACTCTTGAAGTTCTCCGTCTCCTGCCGCTGGTGCCCCTGGTCCGTCAGGCGCACATTCAGTTCCGTGAAACTATGCCATAAAGCAAGATTGGCCACAGCACCCTGCACATACCACAGCACACGCTTCTCTTCCACAGAACGCTCACTGGCTGCCTTGTCGAAGATGCAATCTATAGTAGCGCACAGCTCATCCCCCAGCAGAGGAACTACAAACAACTGCCAGGCCTGTTCCAGCGGACCAGCCATCGTCTCCCATGACAAGGCATTCGAAGCATGAACAAACATCCCGATGCCCTCATCACCCTTCCATTTTTCCTTACTAAAAACCATATCAGTGAAAAAATAAAGCACCAAAAACTCAACTCAAAACACGCTGCGTCCCTGCACCCGTATCAAGCGTCGTCAGCACAGTGTTCCTGAACCGCAATTCAACATCATCAACACCGTTCAGCTGCAACATCAGCCTGACAGGGTCCAGCAGATTCTGGCGGTCAATCCAGGCATTCGCAATATTCACCAGGAAAGCCTCACGGATATTGCTCCCACCCTGATTACCCGCATACGTGCCGCCTGGCATACCGGCACCCAGCACATTCGGGTTCACCATCAGGGCAAACAGAATTTCAGAGTTTGCAGCAGCACTCGTCACCAGGTTATCACCACCATGGTACTTGTTGTCAAGAGCCGTAATCTTCCACTCCTCCTCAACCTTACCGTTAGCCTCATTGATGGCATAGTTCGTGAACAAAGGCTTCTCGGCATTCTCAATGCCACACAGATTCCGCTCTATCATGTCCATGTCACGCTGAATCTCCATCTTCCGGGCCAGCACATCTGCATACTTGCTCGCCGGATACTTCTTCTCCCAATAGCTATAGGGAATCTGCACATGCCACTTCCACGTTATCTGGTTCTTGTATGCCTTCTTCAGAAACATCGGAACCATGTGAGCCACATCCACCCAGCCCAGACGATAAGCTGGAAGCCACACAGGTTCACCATAAATCTCATTATTGCTCCAGCTGTCACGCAAGGCATAGACAAACGGACGCTTGAACTTACCGTTCAGCTTCAGCCACTCCGCATGAAGCTCAGGAGAATAGTCCATCAATGCCTCCATCACGCGAACCTCATTCCCAGGATGGCGGTGCGCCAAACCCCAGTTGGGAGATACGACACACTGGCACGCTCCGTAGGCATTCGGAGGAGTAAAACGGAAATACAGCGGATTCACCACATTCAGCCCCACTATTTTCAACCCCTGACTGTCCGGAATCATCTCCACGCCAGCACACCCAAACTTGAAATAGTCACGGCTGCCCTTCTCCAGATAGCGGCGAACCATTCGGGAACTGAGCAAACCCCGCACAACCTTGCTGTTTTCGGGCTTCAGAATCTCGTTCCCACGCTCGTCATAGCCATCCACATGGCATGGATATACACCTTGCCCGACCGTTAGTTCACGTACAAACTTCAGACCCGTGTTCAGAACACTCGTCGAGGCGACAATCTCAGCCGCTTTCAGCGGAAACTGGTTTTCCACACCCCAGCGCAGCACCTCATGCCCGCAGCAATACTCACGGTTCATCCAGCTCACATCAAAGGGAGCCAGAATGTCACGCTTCTTCAGCCCATCCATGATGCTGCCGTCATTCGTCGTGTCACCGAAAAAGACGTTGCTGTCAAGCATCAGCGGGACACCCTCTGGGTTAAACAGTATGTTCATCCGTCGTCAACCGATTATACACAACCCTGCCGTTGTATTCAACAATATTGAAAATCCTCACCGGGTGCACGTGGTCCTCCGGCTGCCCTTTGCAGTCGCAGGGGGTGAAACCACGCACACGCCACTGCTTGTTGTTCATCCTGCCTGCACCACCCACGGTGCACTGGGGGAAGAACCTCAACTTTCCACCCTGCTCCACATACTTCACAGACACCACGCGGCGACGACCGTCTGGCCAAGTCCGCACATCCATGTCTGCAAGCATCTCCTTTCGCGAAATTTTTTCTTTTGCCTTCATAATATTCATTTTTATGCCTTCATGTTCATTTTTATATCTCTCGCACCATTCCAAGGAAAGGCTATTCAAACGTATCATCAAACGTGTCATCAAAAATCTCAGACTCCCTCACGGCCACTCTGCTGAACCGCTCCTGCACCTTCTCGCTCACCCTGTACGTCAGGTAAGCTGCCAACGGACTCGTCCTCGGCATCGCATAGTCCAGGTCAATATCCGTCACCGTCACCTGGTCACCCAGCTCCAGACCATCCAGCAGATAGACCTCCGTGCTGCGTATCGCATCCTTCACACTCGCATGGGTCACATCATCAATATAACCCGTGCACACCGTGTGCGAAGTCGTCAGGTCCGTGCTTGTCTTCCTGTATTTCCGGCCAATCCACGAGAAAGTAGCCTCCAACTCACTTGTACGCTTATTCTGCCCGGTCATCACCAGCGTCTCCAGTACACCAAACAGATTCTTGAACACAAACGCTGTCCGTTCCAGATGATTCCCATGGTCAAACGTGCAACGCATCTTGTCAAACTGAGCGAAACGATTACCGCTCGACCGACCCAGCTCAAAGTCAACATACAGCAGCTGCTCAACATCCACACCGCAGCGGTCTGCCAAATCACTCGGAACATACTGATGCACACACACCTTACCCTCCGTCATACCCCCATTGTTCAAAGACAGCACACGGTAAGCACTCCGACCGTTCTCCTGCATATAAGCCACACCAGCACGCAACTCCTGACCACGGAAAATGTACGAAACACTCAGCACATGCTCCACAAACACAGTCCGCTCCCTGAAGCGGCTCAAGAAATAACGGTAGCTCGACGGACGTTCATTCACACGGTTGTTCGCCTGATACACAGTCTGCGAACACGTATCAACCAGAGACCCGTCCTGATAAAAAGCCATGCTGAGCACCACAAAACCATCCACCTCCGTATATTCCTGATGCGGCCTATACAACTCCTGCAGAGGCACACCATCCAGATAAGCCTCCATCAGCTCCGCCAGACCCGTAATCCGAACCTTACCACCACCGTCAGGATAATACGTCTCTAAAAAAGAGTTCAACACGGTCTCTGCAGCATTCCGGATGCTGAACTCCACCTGCAGCTCACCCGAAACACCGCTTACCACAATGTCATCCATGTCCTGGCAAAACACACCACCAGATATGATACCACTGACAACCATCTAAAAACTATATTGAACCCCAACCAGAGGGGATGTGTTCACAAAATCATACCCACCCAGCAACTGAAGGTGCCTATACCTCACACTACCCAGCACACCCATGCCGCCGCGCCAGCCAAAACCGCCAACCGCACAGCCCCAACTCCCACGTGCCCCCGGAGCCTTGCCGCTTTGCGGCGAAGAAAGCACAAGCTGTGGCACATCCAGATTCCAGTCCACACGCCGGCCCGTCAACCCGTTCATCCACACCGTATCCGTCACAGTCAGCACACCATACTCCTTAATGCGTACCGTATCGCGATACACATTCCGAGCATAATATGCACGAACAATCCCCATCGTGTCAACCACAGCAGGAACCGTATCATGAACCGTCTCCACAAGCCTGGGCCCAGGAACATAAACCACACCGCCCACACGAACCGTATCCACACGAACCGAACACGCCCCACGCGACCGCCCACACTCCCAGCCGCAAACAAAACACAGCACCATCAGCAGCAACACCGCCAACACACCCGCCAATCTCCTGTAAAAATTCCAGCTCATATCTTTTGTATTCTACTTTATCCTGTCAATCAAACCTCGCCACCCAGACGCTTCACCACAAAACCCACAAACCCCACAAACACATCCTTCAGCCGCTCCACATACACAGTCTTAGGCTTCCCGTCCAGCATGGCCAGATTCTCCATGATGCTCGTCGCATACTCAATGCAGAAATACACCATCGTCATCACCTGAATCACCTGAAACAACACACCGCCACAAACAAACACCCAGCCATCACGCACACAAAGCTCACGGCTGAAGCGATGGAACATAAACAGCAGGAACACCCACACCATCACCTTCAGCACACAACGGCTGAACTTCCACGACTCAAAAGGCTCACCACGCTTCAGACTCGCCCGCGTGCCAGTCAACGTCTCCACCAGCACCGCCACAAACATCACAACAACCAACGCTGGAGTCAAACCAAGGAACTCAGACACCGCGCCCAGCACAGCACTCGCCGTCAAGCTCGCCGTCTGAGTCCCATACTTGAAAGAAGGAAACAGCGACAGGCAGAAACACCGCATGTCACCAAAACCGTAAGACCCCAAGAACCTCTTCAGATTCATCACAGAAAAATTTTTTAACTAACTAATTTATTAAACCCTTTAGCCATCGGGACAACCCGAAAGCCTACCGCAAAGATACAACACCACATCCACCCTGCAATAGGACAAAAAAACCGCCGCCCAACCATCACGGCCAAACGACGGAACCAGAAAAAGTCAAAAAAATGTACTCGGAATTTACATCAGGAAATCTCACGCTCATACAGCATCCAGTAGAAAGTCCCATCCCTCGGAACCCCCTGGAAACCCATGGCCATCATAGCCGCCGACACCTCAGCCACCGAAGGCTCACAGCTCTCGCGGAACTCGTACAGCAGCTCCCTGCTCGTGCGGTACTGCACACACTCCGCAGGATTCTCCACACCGCCGCTCGTCGCCGAATAGCTCCGCTGCACCAGTTCCTTCAGCACCTTCACG
>JAFTEV010000056.1 GCA_017453465.1 Bacteroidaceae bacterium
ATCAATTGCCCAACAGGTCAGTCTGCACTTGCCCACCAGTGAGTGCTCTCTCTTCTCTTGTCTCACGGCTCAAAAGAAACATAAAAATAAGTAAAACCCGCTGTTCTACGCAGTAGACAGCATAATTAATTTTCGTATGAACATATACGAGACATTCAACAATCTGCGCTATCATTACGAGGATGAGGTGGTGGAGTTCAAGAAGGCAGAGAACAACTTTGACTTCGACGATTTGGGTAAGTACTTCTCGGCACTGAGCAATGAGGCTAACCTAAGGGATAAGGACTTTGGCTGGTTAGTATTCGGTGTGCAGGACAAAACACGGGAAATTCTGGGTACAACGTACAAGAACGGAATGAAGAGTCTGCAAAAGTTGAAGTATGACCTGTCGCAACATACCACTGACCGTAATACTTTTAGGGACATATTCGAACTGAAGGTTGAGGGCAAGCGTGTGCTGATGTTCCAGATTCCGGCTGCGCCTCGTGGTATTCCGATGGCTTGGCAGGGGCATTTCTATGCCCGTCGCGGTGAGAGTCTGGTGGCACTCGACATGAGCAAGTATGAGGAAATACGCAGGCAGACATCAGATTTCGACTGGTCGAAGCAGATTGTTGATGGTGCTACAATTGCCGACTTGGATGAGAAAGCCATCAAGGAGGCTCGCGGGGGATATAAAGAGCACTATCCGAACCAAAAGAAAGAGGTGGATGCGTGGAGCGACGAGGTGTTCCTGAACAAGGCGAAGCTGACTATTGATGGTAGGATAACCAATACGGCGATACTGCTATTAGGAAAGCCGGAGTCGCTGCACTATATCAATCATATCGGGGAGATTGTGTGGCGGTTGGCCGGAAAGGACAATGTGGGCCAAGTGTTCACCATCCCATTCCTGTTGACCACAACGGAGGTGATGCATAAAATCCGGAACTACCCGTTCAAGATTTTCCCCAACAACAGTTTCTTGCCAGGTGAGGGTATGAAGTACGACAATGAGGTGATACTCGAAGCCCTTCATAACTGTATAGCCCACCAAAATTATGCCGAGAACGCTCGCATCATTGTGATAGAACGTGAGAACGAGTTAGAATTTAGAAATAGCGGTGGCTTCTATGATGGAACCTACGAGGACTACATCACTGGTGAACGCATCCCCAAGAAGTATCGCAACCCGTTTTTGGCCCAGGCAATGGCGAATATCAAGATGATTGACACGGAGGGATTTGGTATTCATAAGATGTTCGTATCGCAGAAGGATCGCTATCTGCCAATGCCCGACTACGACAAGAGCGACAATGATACCGTGGTGCTGACGCTCCCGGGTACCGTCATCGACGAGAACTACAGCTTGTTGTTGTTGGAGAATTCAGATATTGACCTCGCAACGACGGTGCTGCTTGATAAGGTTCAGAAAGGTAAGGCAATTAGCGACGATGCTATTAAGATGTTGAGAAAGAAAGGACTGATTGAAGGTCGTAAGCCTCATCTGTATGTTTCAAAGCAGATTGCTAAGGTCACCAATAAGCAAATTGAATACACCCTAAGGAAGGGTTTCAACGATGAAGAATGCAAGGAGTGGATATTAAAAGCCCTGAATGACCATAAGATACTAAGTCGTAAACAGATTAATGAGTTACTATGGAATAAACTGCCTATTGATTTCACAGATACTCAGCGTATCAATAAGATTGGGAATTTGTTAATGAGAATGAAACGAGACGGAACTATTAAGGTAGACGAAAAGCGTATGTGGCACCCTGTATAATTTACGCGAGATGAACGTGAGTTTTACGTGGGATTTTATGTGAGATTTTAAGCAGAGATTATGGAAAAGCCCTTTGTTTAGGGCATTTGGGCTTGGAAAATTTACGCGACCTTACGTGAGATTTACGTGACTTGAACGCGACTTGAATATAGACGAAGAGAGAATAAAGTTACCTGAACATTTGGATATTTGAAATATAATGCCTACCTTTGCACCCGATGATGGGCCACGAAACAGGCGGTGGCTCCGAGTCGGGTGCTCTTTTAGGCAATTTATAGCAGAACATTGAGTCCAGAACGGTCTCCAAATCGTAACCTCGATTTTTCTCAATCCTCTGCATCGCCTTTATATAAAGAAATCCTGCAAATTCTTCCAAAGTTACGAAAAAAGGTTGTAACAAACGAGCAATTTGTGAGAAATAACGCAAATATGTCTAAAATAAGAGCATAGCCACACGTTAAGCGTCACAGCCGGGGCGAGTTTCCGCAGAGAATCCGGACAATGTGTCATCAACAAATGGCTGGCTGGTGGCATTACTTCTGCAAGTACATTTCTATCAGCTGTGTGATGTCGTCAATGGTGAGCTGGCCGTCGCCGTCGAGGTCGGCCTCCGTCTCGGAAGAGAGATAGGCTGCTATCATCCATGTGATGTCTTCTATGTCGAACTTGCCGTCTTTGTTCATGTCGCCAGGAACGGCAACATCGAAGTGCAGCAGTATGCTCTTGTATTCATTGAGAGATTTAGCAAGTTCATTATCTATTTCCTTTAATTTCTCACGGTCGGCATCGGTGATGGTGTAGTTGATGTCGTCGTCAGATGTTACTCCTGGCGCAATGCTGATAATATTATTTTTAAGAACGAATAAGACCTTGTTCTCTTTGGACACAAAAGTTATTTCTTCTTCAGTTTCTTCCATCTTTAGCTGTTCAAGCAGACAGAGCGAATAAACTGGGATTTCAAAGTCTTCCATGTATTTTATATCCATTCCATCTTTTATTGTAAACACTAAGTTCTCTTTGTTGTCAACGTCGAAGTGCAGCTGCAGAGTCTTGTATCCGTAAAGGTGTGCTGTAAATTCATCATCTATGCTATTCAGTTTTTTATAGTCTTCATTGGTAAGGGTGTAGCAAATGTCATCTTCGGATGTGACACCAGGCGCAATGGTGATGCCATCATTATTTATATAGAACAGCACTTTGCCCTCCTTGGATGAAATTGTAGTTCCGTTTTCCGCCTCTTCCATTTTCAGCTGTTCGAGCATACATAACGAATAAACAGACAATTCAAAGTCTTTTCCTAAATATTCCAAATCCATTCCGTCTTTTATTGTGCACACTAAGTCCTCCTTGTTTTCTTGGCTGGTCTCGAAGTGCAGTGTCACGGTCCTGAATCCCATATACCCAATAAATGCAGCAGCGTTTGCCTCCGTTTTATACAATTTCTCCAGGTCTTCATCCGTAATGGTATAGCTGAAGTCATCGTCAGATGTAACTCCGGGCGCAATGGTGATACTATCATCATTTATAATGAATAGCTCTTTGTCATCTTTCGATGAAATAATCATTCCTACATTCATTTCTTCCACCTTCAGTTGTTCGAGCATAATGAGTGCATAAAGATAGAGAACACCAGGGTCGTTTTCAGGATCAAATTCCATTCCATCCTTTATGGTGATTACATAATCCTCCATGATTTCTTGATTGCTCTCAAAGTGCAGCGTCACCGTGTTGTATGGCAGGAAGTACACATAATATTCATAGCTTATGTCTTTCAGTTTTTCCAAGTCTGCCTCTGTGATGGTATGACTGATGTCGTCTGCCTCCGTGACGTTAGGGTAGATATGGTAGCCTTTGGCTTCTGTAATGGTAAACAATGGCTTACCGTCCATGGATGTATATGCCAATACGTCTTTGTCGAACAGCAATTGATCGCAAAGATTCATCAAGCCAAGGGCAAAGAATACTTCATCTTCATCGTCGTATGGCATTCCTTCCCGAATCGTAGCAATCAGGTCGATTTTATCTTCTACGAAGTGTAGGGTCACCGTCTTGTAAGGCTGAAAGAACGCATGGAACTTGTCACCCATTCCTTTCAGCATTTCGCGGTCGTCCTCCGTAATGGTATAGGTGATGTCATCGTCTTCCGTGACATTGGGACAGACAATCATCATGTTCTTGGAGTTAATGATAAACAAGTCTTTGCCTTCCTTCGATGCAAATCCCTGAATGCTGTTGTTGTAGTCGCTGAACTTCAACTGGTCGCTAAGAATCAGCAAGGTGATAGCCATGCCAATTTCGCTGTCTTCGCTTGCTTCGTAGGTAAGACCTGTTTTCACAGTCATCACCAAGTCCTCTGTTGGTTCTGCATAAACTTTCTGTGCGCCCGCAGCCATTGCCATCAGCGCAATCATCAGTGTAAGGATAGTCTGTTTCATAGTTGTTCTTTTTTGTTTTTATAGATTAGATTTATAATTCTCCGTGCAAAAATACTCCGTTTTTCTTAAATATCAAAATAATAATTGATTTTTTGTTCTATTGAAATAAAAATGCAAGGGTTCCCCATAAACAAATTACACTTGACAAGGAGAAGCTCCTGTCAAGTGTAAAAAAATTGGTTATCATCACGACAACCAATCTTTACTAACCTTAAAATAAATCTAATACCATGAAAAACACGTTGCAAAGGTACGGGTTTTTCTGGAGGCTGCAAGGGAAATACTGAAAAAAACGCACACAATAAATGTTTTTTAACTTTGCTGTGGTGTTTTTGGTGAGTTTTGTGGCGTTTGTGGAAGAATTGAAGATTGAAGATTGAAGATTGAAAATTTTACAATTGGACAATTTGGGAGGAAGTTAAAGGAAGAGAGAGGGAGATAAAAGGAGATAGAAGGCGATACTAAATTTTGTAACGTCCTTTATCTCCTTTTATCTCCCTCTAACTCCTTCTATCTACCATTTCTATTTTCAATTTTCAATCTTCCCCCCCCCTATTCCACATAGAGCACCAAGCCTTTCAGGTATTCTCCTTCTGGGTGATAAATGTTGACGGGATGGTCGGCGGGTTGGTGAAGCTGGTGCAGGATGCGTACCTTGCGCCCTGCGGCGGCAGCGGCAGTGAAGACGGCAGTGCGGAACTGGTCTTTGTTGACAGCTTGCGAACAGCTGAAGGTGAAGAGAATGCCGCCTGGCTGAATCTTTTCAAAGGCTTTGCGGTTCAGGCGGATATAGCCCTTCAGTGCGTTGTGCAGGGCATCCTTGTGCTTGGCAAAGGCCGGCGGGTCGAGAATGATGAGGTCGTAGGGAGTTTCTATATGGTCGAGGAAGCGGAAGGCATCCTCTGCAAAAGCCTCGTGACGCGGGTCGGCGGGGAAGTTGAGCTGTACGTTGGCGTTGGTCAGGTCAATGGCCTTCTGGCTGGAATCCACAGAGTGTACCAGCTGGGCACCGCCGCGCATGGCATAGAATGAGAAGCCGCCCGTGTAGCAGAACATATTGAGCACCTTGCGCCCCTTGGAGTAGTGCTCCAGCAGACTGCGGTTTTCGCGCTGATCCACAAAGAATCCCGTCTTTTGGCCGCGCAGCCAATCTACATGAAAGCGCAGTCCGTTCTCCATGGCAATGTCATCCGTGGAGCCGCCAAGGAGAAATGCGTTTTCCTGCCCAAGCTCAGCCTTGTAGGGCAGGGTAGTCTCCGACTTGTAGAAGATGTTCTCCACTGCGCCGTCCATGACTTTTTGCAGGGCGGCAGCAATGAGGTGGCGGTCGGTGTGCATACCGACGGAATGGGCCTGCATGACGGCGGTCTTGCCATAGATGTCGATGACCAGTCCGGGCAGGTTGTCGCCTTCGCCATGAACCAGTCGGAAGGCGTTGGTCATTCGACCATCGGTCGGCTGGCCATTGGGCCGTGGAGCCAGGCCAATGGAGCGGCGCACGTCGAGCGCGGTGGCCAGCTTGCGCTCATAGAACTGCTGGTCGATAGGCTCGTGGTCGAAGGTGAGCACGCGCACCATGATGGAGCCAATCTGGTAGTGCCCTGTGGCAATGTATTCGTTCTCTGCCGTATAGACCTCTACAGTCTCGCCCTCTTCGGGCTGGGCTGACGTGTGGTGGATGGCACCAGAGAAAATCCAGGGATGGAAGCGGCGGAGCGAATCATCTTTGCCGCGTTTCAGGAATATCTTGTTCATTGATTTCTATTTTGTAGTCTTGGGTAAGAATCAGACGGGTAATCTCTTCGTGAATGCGAATGCAGGCCCAGGCATCAGTGGCTGCGTAGAGCTGCTGGCCCGGCGAGAGGACATCGGCCTCCCAGTTGGACAGCTGCTGGTTCTTGGCAATCTTCTCGCCAAACAGGTTGGCGTAGATTTTCTGTAGGCTCATGTCCTTGATACCAATGCGTTTCACCTCGTTTTGCAGTTCGATGAATGTGCCGGGCTTGAACTTTGCTCGCCGGCTGAGGCAGTGGAAATCGTCGTGCAGCGAAAGGCCCACCTTCGTGACGCTGTTGTCTTGCAGGAGTCTGACGATGGGGGCGGGTAGTCCCTCCATCAGGTTGAGGCGGAACAGGAAACAGGCTTCGTGGCAAGCCACTTGCAGCAGGGCCGTGCTGTGAGGGTGTCCCTTCCTGAACGAAGGCCGTGTCTCGGTGTCGAATCCCAAGATGCTCTGACTGAGCAAGTAGTTCACGGCTCGCTCGGCCTCCTGTGCAGTCTGGATGATGTAGATGCGTCCAGGGAAGACGGCCCGTGGCAGGGTGCTAAGTTTGTTTTTGTCGTATAGGTCTGTAAGAATCTTCATTTTCCTAATGTTTCAGCAGTGATGCGGCAGATGTTCACTACGGTCTGCATGGCCTTCTCCATCGAGGGGATGGGCAGGAACTCGTAGGGGCCGTGGAAGTTGATGCCGCCGGCAAAGATGTTGGGGCAGGGCAGTCCACGGAAGGAGAGCTGTGCTCCGTCGGTGCCTCCACGGATGGGCTGCACCCTGGGTGTCGCGCCAGCCTCGCTGATGGCTTGGCGGGCTATGTCTATGATGTACATCTTGTCGGCCAGTTGTTCGCGCATGTTGTAATACTGGTCGTGCAGTTGCAGCGTCACGGTGTCCTCGCCGTAGCGCAGGTTGAGCTGCTCCACAATGTTTTGCAGCTGGGCCTTGCGCAGTTCAAAGATGTCGCGGTCGTGGTCGCGCACGATGAGGCTGAGCTGGGCTTCCGCGCAGCTGCCATTTATATTAATAATGTGGAAGAACCCTTCGTAGCCCTCCGTGGTTTCGGGTGTCTCGTCCTGCGGAAGCATCTGTGCCAGTTCGGTGGCGATGCGTGCGGCGTTCACCATTTTGCCCTTGGCGTAGCCCGGATGCACCGAGCGGCCACGGATGCTTATCTTCGCACTGGCTGCATTAAAGTTCTCAAACTCCAGTTCGCCCACTTCCGAGCCGTCCATGGTGTAGGCAAACTGGCAGCCGAACCGCTCCACGTCGAAGTGGTGTGCGCCCAGTCCTATCTCTTCGTCGGGGTTGAAGCCGATGCGCACCGTGCCGTGCTCCACTTCGGGATGTTCCTTCAGATAGACCATGGCTTGCACAATCTCGGCTATGCCAGCCTTGTCGTCAGCTCCCAGCAGGGTGGTGCCGTCGGTCACAATGAGGCCCTCGCCCCGGTGGGCCAGGAGTTCTGGAAACTGCTGCGGACTGCTGACTATGCCTTCGCCCAGCACGATGTCGCCGCCGTCGTAGTTCCGCACGATGCGCGGCTTAACGTCCTTTCCGCTGGCATCGGGCGAGGTGTCCATGTGGGCAATGAATCCGATGGTGGGCACCGCCTTCTGTGTGTTGGCTGGCAGGGTGGCGTAGAGGTAGCCCTGGCTGTCCAGCTCCACGTCACTGAGTCCCTCGTCGATGAGTTCTTGTTTCAGCACCTGGGCAAAAGCCATCTGCTTCTCGGTGGAAGGCGTTGTGCCCGCGTCTTCAGCCGACTGTGTGTCGTAGGAGACGTATTTTAGAAATCTTTCGGTAAGCGTCATGGTTTATTTGACAATTGGACAATTTACAATTTGACAATTGGACAATTTACGATTGGACAATTTTACAATTTACAATTTGACAATGATTGCCGCAGTCGCGGCCTTTCAAAAAACAAGAAAAAACAAGTAAAAACAAAATAAAACCATTTTGTCAGTCTGTCAAAGAAGGTGTCGTCGTGTGTTTTTTCTTGTTTTCTTTTGTTTTTTCTTGTTTTTTGAAAGATGCCGCAGACATATCTGTTTTATTTTGAGAATTTATTCTTCCGAGGCAAACATTGGGTCCCAGCAGGGCAGCAATGTGGGCTTCTGCTGGGCGGCCTTTACTATCTTGTCGGTAGCATACTTCTTGTTGACAACCAGGCGAAACATGTACTGGTCGAACCACTCGTCTGTCATGATGATGTGGCCTTTGTGCCCGCTTGTCGAGCCCCAAGAGTTCTCCACCTCCCACTTCACGGGCTGTCCTTTCTCATCGAGGTCAACGGCCTTCAGCGTCATGGCGTGGGTCGAGCCAGAGTCGTAGCTGCGGATGCGCTGTGCCTTGTCCATGCCGAAGTGCACACCGAAGATGTCGTCATAGTTGTAGTTCTTCAGGTCGGCAATGCCACGGCTGCGGTCGAGGTACTTTGCTACGTCGCACGAGAAGTACATCATCGTCGAGTCCTTGATGCTGGCTATGGCGCACTGCTTGATTTCGTCCATCGGCAGGTTTAGGTACAGCCAGTTGTGGCCGTCGTAGGTGTGGCGGTCATACTGTATTTCGTAGGTCTTCCAGTAGGGGCGCGTGGGGTCGTTCATCAGCATGATGAAGTCCCGCTGCAGGTCTGCGGTGAAGTATTTCTTGTAGAACTCCTGCGGTGTAAACTCTTCGGGGTCATAGACGTAGCGGCCATCGCTGTCCTTGGGTGCCCACTTGAATGTCTTCATGGGCTGGCCCAGTCCCATCACGAGCATCTTGTATATCTCGCCCAACTGCTTCTCCTTCAGCTCTTGCAGTTGCTTGTCCGACTGCTTGCCCTCCCTGAGCTGCAGGCCGTCTTCGCGCAGTTTGCGCTTCAGGAAGGTGGTAAATTGCGCCGTGTTCTTGGCCGTGTAGTTGTCGGGCATCACCCCTACGGGCACCAGGCCGTACTTGCTCACCAGGTCGGCAACGCCCGTGAAGGTGCCGCCGTCGCTCAGCGGATTCTGGAAGAGCCAGAGCACCGTCTGGTCGTCCATCGGCTTCTCGCGTGTGTCGATGACGGCTTGCAGGAAGAGGTTAGCCTTTTCCAGCTGGTCGTAAAAGAAGATGTAGCTCTGCGAGAACTCCATCTCTCTGAGGCTCTGCTTGTTTATCATCTCGGCACGGAGTACGTTCATGCCCGTGAAGAGCCAGCAACGGCCCGACGACTTCTGGTCCGTGATTCCCTTCGAGGGCACCGAATGGCTGAAGTATGTGTTCTGCTCCGTCTGGTTGGCTTGGTTCAGAGCCAGCCCCGACACAGGCCCCGCTGCCAGCGCATTGCTGATGGCGCGTTCCGGCGCACTGAGCCGCTGGGCCGATTCAAACTTCCTGAGCAAGTCAGGCGTGATATTTCCCTGCGCCATGCCACTGATTGACAGTGACAGGAGCGAAATGGTAAGGAGGTTTTTCATAAGTGTATTTTAAACGTTAATGAAGCATTCATAAATAGAAATCACAATATTTCCACCCATTTTTCATCATAATGTATTTGTTTCAGAGTTTCTTCCACGTCAAGCATAGGAGGCTGTTTAATTCTGAATTTGATGGTTTGGGGCGGTATTTTGGTGTGAATGGTGAATTATGACCCATGAGGTTGCCATGTGAACTTTTGTTCTCCGGTTTCAACATCCATGCCAATGAGGTTCCCATTGGTGTTTTCTTCCCAGCGGTACAAATTAGCCGTGTAACGATGGTTTTCTTCTTCAAATAAATTATAGGTGAGTAAGTCATTACTTCTTATCAATACAGAAGTTCGCACTGGATTATAGTAGTCGTATGCAATATTCACGCGCTCATTCCATATATTTAGCACGGCTCTGCCTGTTTTCTGAATGTTTTCGTGGGGGTCAGTAATGCCATAGGAATAATCTGGTGAACAGCGCCCACTGATAAGTCTGATAACAGCCTCTTCACGGTGTGGATTGGCCAACTTTACGGTTTTCATAGACCAAGTATTTTGTCGCTTGCAAACAAAGATGGGTCAACGTCTTCATCCCTTTCAAGCACTGTTGACAAATCGTAGTTCTTTTTCTGGAAATCAAAATTGAATTGGAAAAAGTCAATTTCATTCAGGAAGCCTACAATAATAACTCGCTCTCGTTTTTGAGGAAGTCCAAAATCAAGTGCATTTAGGATTTTCCATTTCACATAGTATCCCAAATTGGAAAGTCTTTGAAGTATCGTTTGGAATGTACGCCCTTTGTCATGTGAAACCAGTTGCTTGACATTCTCTAACAGAATCACAGCGGGATGATGATAGTTCAAAATACGCTCTATTTCAAAAAACATTGTACCGCGTGTATCAGCAAAACCTTGCATTTTCCCCATGATGCTGAATGCTTGACAAGGAAATCCTGCCAAGAGCAAGTCATGTGGGGGTATCATCTCTACAGGGATTTTGGTGATGTCACCAGCAGGCGTTTCTCCGAAATTGGCTGCGTATGTCGTAGCAGCCGCTTTATCCCATTCGGAAGAAAACACACACTGATAGCCGAGTTCATCAAAAGGAAGCCGTATGCCGCCTATTCCTGCAAATAAATCTATGAATCGGATGTTGCTCATGGTGCTTATCTCGGTCTCTTCATGTAGTAAGACACTGCAAAGGTAGCACTTTTATTTCAATGGTGCAAGTTTTTCGCCGTGGGAATAATGTTATTCTGTTTCGGGGGGAATGGGAACGGAAAGTAGGGAGGTAGGCAGGGAAAGTAGTGGTGTAGGCAATGAAAGTTGACGCAACGGCGTTGTTTGTAAAAACAATGAGCGATGTTTATAAAAACAACGGCGTTGTTTTCAAAAACAACGCCGTTGCGTCAACTTTTCTTTTCACACTGGAAAAGTTTGAACTTTAGAGGGGAAAAGTTTGTGCTTCACTGTGGAGCAGCTGGGACTTCACTGTGAATGACTTTTGCCCTCATTGTGAATGACTTCAGAATGTAGTGTGGTGGGGTCAGAGCTTCAGCCGCACGCCGCCCATGAACCAGAATCCCGGTTGCAGGACATTGCCGAAATCGACGTAGCGGTGGTTGGTCAGGTTGTTCAGCTGGGCATAGAGTTCGTAGTGACGTTCAGTCCACTGCAGGCGGAGGTCCAGCAGGGAGAACGGCTTGTAGCTGCTCTTCTGCATGAAGGTGTAGGTCTGCCAGCCCAGGGCATTCGGCGTGGTGTGGCTGGTGTCGTACTCGTAGTAGGTGCCCATGCGGTCCTGCAGGCGGTAGCTCAGGGTAGCCGTGAGTCGGCGGATGGGGCGCACGGTGAGCGAGGCCACAAGCTTGTGGCGCAGGTAGTTCAGTCCGTAGTAGCTGTCGTCGAGGTCCACGTCGTCGTGGCGCGACTGGTGGATGAAGCTGTACTGCACCGTGAGGTCGCGCAGGACGCTCCGCTCGCCCAGCAGCTCCGGGAACTTCACGTTGGCCGAGGCCGATACGCCCATGTTGTTGATGCGCAGGTTGGTGGCGTGGTATGTGGTGTATTGTCCGCGTCCGTACTTCACGACCGAGTCGGTGGGGATTACCCAGTCAATCATGCTCGTTTCGTGGCGGTGGTAGGCACGCAGTGTGGCCTCCAGTCCCGTGATGCGCCACTTGGCCGAGAGGCTAAATTCGCTGCTGCGCTCTGGGCTGAGGTCGGCGTAGCCCACCTGCGTGGGACTTTTATAATAGAGGTCGGTGAAGGTCGGCATACGTTGCGCCATGTTCCAGGCAGCAAAGAGCGTGAGCCTGGGTGTGGGGCGGTAGCTGATATCGACACCGGGGTAGAGGCGGAAGCGATGGTCCAGGCCCGTGTTCATATTGGCCATGAGGCCGAAGCTGAAGGTGAACTGGCGGAGCAGCACATCGTGCTCCAGGTAGTAGCACACGTTGGTGCGGTTGTCCTTCTTGGTGTACTGGCGGTCGCTGCCTGGGATGTCCACCAGCTTGCTCTCCGTCAGGGGCTGTCCGAGAGCCGTCGAGAGGATGCCCTCATTGCGGAACTCTGCGCCCAGGGCTGTGATGCCCCCCTGCCAGCGGGTCTGTGCGTGGAGGTTGGCTCCATAGACATTCGTCTGGTGGTAGTTTTCCTGTGTGGGCGAAAGGCCGCGTATGAGCTGGTAGTGGTCGAGGCTGCGCTGCCAATAGACTGTGGGCTGCAACTGGATGCGCCCCTTGGTGCGGGCCGAGAGGCTGAGGATGTAGTGGCGGTTCTCTTCATACTGGTCGGGAAACTTGCCGCTGTAGAAGGTGTTGGCACCATACTGCTGGCTGCTCAGGCCCAGTTGCCAGCGGAAGTCAGCTCCCTGTGTGGCGGTGCCGCCACCCCAGTAGGCATTGAGGCGCGAAAAGTCGCTGTTGTCTGTAGCCCCGTCGCTGCGGCGGTAGCCAGCCGAGAGATTGCTGAAGAAGGAGTTCTTCTTTGCGCGGAAAGCTCCCTCTGCGCCTGCCGTGCCGAAGGAGCCGCCATGCAGTGCGACCGTGCCGCCGAGGGGCTTGGCAGGTTGCTGGCGGGTGACGATGTTGATGGCTCCGGAGAAGGCACTGGTGCCATAGACACGGCTGGCTGCGCCTTCGAGAATCTCGATGCGTTCAATGTCGTCGATGTTAAAGGGGAAATCTGCTGCGAGGTGCCCGGTGTGGGGCGAAGAAAAATTCACACCGTTGATGAGCAGAAGGATTTGGTCGTGCGTGCCGCCATTGATGCTGATGTCCGTTTGAATGCCGAAACCGCCGCGCTGTCGGACATCTACTCCAGCTGCGTACTTCAGAAGGTCGTTCACCGACTGCGCAGGGCAGTCCTTGATTTGTTCTCTCGTCATGACGCTGACGATGCGTGCGGTCTGCTCCATTGTGAGCGGGACGCGCTGGGCGGTAATCTCCACGTCGCTGAGCCTTATGCCCTCGCCGTTCTGCTCCTGTGCGGGAGCCATGGCAGTCTGTGCTGTGGCACTCTGCGGAGTGGCATAGGCAAGCGTGGCAACCGAGAGCACGCCGATGCGGATTTCCTTGCCGAGGCTGCGGAAGATGGCATCGTGGCGACGGCTGAATTGGTGCCAGCAGATGGTGTCCGCCTTTAACTTTAGTTTTCTTTTAAACATAAAGCGTTTTTTTAAGGGTTAATAAATGATGTTTGTTGAAAAACGGCTGCAAAGGTACGCTTTCGCCCCGATTTCTGCAATGAAAGGCTGTTGTTTTTTTAAAACTCTACTCAAAAAACATAATAAAACTTAATGCCTTGTGGTGGTTCGGGAAAAATGACATAAATTTGTGGTCGAATCAAAACAAGACTGCGTATGAAACTCTACAGATATATTTTGTTCGGTTGCCTCGCCTTTGCTTCTACCGCCATGGCGCAGAAGGTGTCGATAGGCAACTATGTTTTCCCCAAGGACAAGGCTACATACTACGGCGACCTGGAGGGCGGCAAGCCCAACGGGAAGGGTAAGACAACCTTCCAGAACGGCGACAGCTACGAGGGCGAGTATGTGAAGGGCAAGCGTCAGGGCTACGGTGTGTATGTGTTTGCCGACGGTGAACGCTACGAGGGCGATTGGCACCAGGACCACCAGCACGGCAGGGGTACCTACTACTTCTCGAACAACAACAAGTATGAGGGCCTGTGGTACACCGACTACCAAGAAGGCGAAGGCACGATGTACTACTTCAACGGCGACAAGTATGTGGGCACCTGGAAGCAGGACAAGCGTGACGGCGAAGGCACCTACACGTGGGCCAACGGCGTATATTATAAAGGTGGCTGGAAGGACGATAAGAAGTCAGGCAAGGGCATCTACGATTGGCGCGACGGCAGCAGCTATAGCGGCGACATGCTCTACGACCTGCGCAACGGACAGGGCACCTTCATCTATGCCAACGGAGACAAGTATGTGGGCGGCTGGAAGGACGACCTCATGCACGGCAAAGGCATCTACATCTTCAACAACGGTGACAAGTATGAGGGTGAATACCTCAACGGCGAGCGCACAGGCCAGGGCATCTTCACCTATACCGATAAGCGCAAGTACATAGGCCAGTTTAAGGACGGGCTGATGGAGGGCGTGGGCACCTACACGTGGCCTGACGGCTCGAAATATGAAGGCAGCTGGATTGCCGACAAAGAGAGCGGCAGAGGCAAGTACGTTGGTGCCAACGGCGATGTGTATGACGGTGAGTGGCACGACGGAATGATGCACGGCGACGGTGTGCTCCGTATGTCGGACGGCTCCAAGTTCAAGGGGCACTTCAAGAATGGCATGAAAGACGGCAAGTGCGTAGAAGAGACAGCCGACGGAGTGCGCTTTGAGGGCACTTACGTCAACGACCTCAAGGACGGCTACTTTGTGGAGAAGAACCACAACGGGACGGTTCTGCGCAAGGGATATTACAGCAAAGGCAAACTGCAAATTGTACAATAGACCGTGGAAGGAACTGACCTACAGCAAATCCTTCAGCAAGTGAAGGAGGTGGCACAGCTGGCTGGCGGCTACATTCGTGAGCAGCGGCAGAGTTTCGACTCCAAGCGGATTGAAACGAAGGGCACGCACGACTACGTCAGCTATGTGGACCGACAGACGGAAGAACTGATTGTTGCCCGTCTGAAGGACATCCTGCCACAGGCGGGATTCCTCACGGAAGAGAAGACCACTGCCAACAACTCGACACATGAATACACTTGGGTGATTGACCCGCTGGACGGCACCACCAATTTTCTGCATGGACTGGCTCCCTATTGCGTAGCGATTGCGCTGCGGCAGGGCAGCCAGCTTTTGCTTGGTGTGGTCTATGAGGTGGTGGCCGACGAACTCTTCTGGGCCTGTCAGGGCAGTGCGGCCTACCTGAACGGCAAGGAAATCCGCGTCAGCGCTGTGACGAGAGTGACCGACGCACTGGTCTGCTTCGGCTACCCCTACAATGTCAACGAGTGGTCGCCCGTGATGCAGCGGCTCGTGCGTGAATACTATGGCTCGTGTGCCAGCATTCGCAACCTGGGTTCAGCCGAGGCCGAACTCTGCTACATCGCCTGCGGACGCTTCGATGCCTATGTGGAATCGTACCTGAAGCCCTGGGACGTCTCTGCCGGAGCCATCATCCTGCAGCAGGCGGGTGGACATATCTCCGACTACGGCGGCGGTGACGGCTGGACGGAAGGCCGTGAGGTACTGGCCACCAACGGACGGGTGCACGCCGAAATGCTGGACATGCTGAAGACTGTACTTTAATAAAACCTTATTATCAATATTACCCCCATCAAGCTATGATTATTGACACACTTGACAATCTCGGCAAATATGCCGCACTGAATCCACTCTTCCCCAAGGTAGTGGCCTACATTCAGCAGAACGACCTCAATGCCCATGAGCCAGGAAAGGTTCAGATTGAGGGCGCAGACCTCTTTGTGAACTACAACGTCTCGAAGGGCAAGACCAAGGAACAGGCCCGCATCGAGAGTCACAACAGGATGATTGACATCCAGATTCCGCTCAACGTGCCCGAAACCATGGGCTACACGGCTCGCACGGCATTGCCGGAGGCCGAGTACAACGCCGAAAAGGACATCACGTTCTATCCCGGACTGGCCGAAACTTACGTCACCGTGCAGCCAGGCCAGTTTGCCATCTTCTTCCCGCAGGATGGCCATGCGCCTTGCGTCAGTGACGCACCGGAAATCAAGAAAGTAATCTTTAAAGTAAAAGCGAATCAAGAAGAGTGAAAAGTGAAGAGTGAAAAGTGAAAAATCTAAGTTTGAGCTTAGTTAGCATAAGGTTGCGTTTAGTCCCCGTAACTCGGATTTTTCACTTTTCACTTTTCACTATTCACTTAACCTTAAACATAACGTCACATTTTAATAAAATATACTATGGCAACAAAGAAGAACACCAAGGCTCCGGCTGTGAAGCACATCGGACTGGTCAAGAACGACGGCTGGCTGGAACCCTATGAAGAGGCAATCCGTGGCCGTCACGACCACGCGCAGTGGAAACTCAACGACCTCACTCAGAACGGCAAGATGACGCTGAGCGACTTTGCCGACGGCTATCTCTATTTTGGTCTGCACAAGCAGGACAAGGGCTGGGTGCTGCGCGAGTGGGCTCCCAACGCAACCGAAATTTATGTTGTGGGCGACTTCAACGACTGGCAGGAGAACCCGAAGTACAAGATGAAGGCCCTGAAGAACGGCAACTGGGAGCTGAAGCTCACAGACAAGCAGATGAAGCACGGCGACCTGTTCAAGCTCCGTGTGAAGTGGAACGGTGGCGAGGGTGAACGCATTCCGGCCTGGATTAACCGTGTGGTACAGGACGAACAGACCAAGATTTTCTCGGCACAGGCTTGGGCACCCGCCGAGCCTTATCAGTGGAAGAAGAAGAACTTCAAGCCCAACACGGCCCCGCTGCTCATCTATGAATGTCACATCGGCATGGCGCAGGACGCAGAAAAGGTGGGCACCTACACGGAATTTAAGGACAACATCTTGCCGCGCATTAAGAAAGAGGGTTACAATGCCATCCAGATTATGGCCATAGCCGAGCATCCCTACTACGGCTCTTTTGGCTACCACGTGAGCAATTTCTTTGCGGCCAGCAGTCGATTTGGCACACCCGAAGAGCTGAAGGCTCTCATCGACGAGGCACACAGCATGGGCATTGCCGTCATCATGGACATCGTGCACAGCCACGCTGTGAAGAACGAACTGGAAGGCTTGGGTAATTTCGCCGGCGATGGCAGCCAGTACTTCCACAGCGGTCCACGCCGCGAGCACAACCAGTGGGATTCGCTCTGCTTCGACTACGGCAAGAATGAGGTGCTGCACTTCCTGCTCTCCAACTGCAAATACTGGCTGGACGAGTACCACTTCGATGGTTACCGCTTCGACGGCGTGACCTCCATGCTCTACTACAATCACGGACTGGGCCAAGCCTTCGGTGGCTACGGCGATTATTATAATGGTGCCGAGGACGACGATGCTATCTGCTACCTGACACTGGCCAATGTGCTTATCCACGAGGTGAACCCACGCGCCATCACCATTGCAGAGGAAGTCAGCGGAATGCCTGGCTTGGCTGCGCCGTTCAAGGATGGCGGCTTCGGATTTGACTATCGTATGCAGATGAATGTGCCTGACTACTGGATTAAGACCATGAAGGAGCGCAAGGACGAAGATTGGAAACCGTCGAGCATCTTCTGGGAACTGACCAACCGAAGGGCTGACGAGAAGACTGTCACCTATGCCGAGAGCCACGACCAAGCCCTTGTGGGTGACAAGACGGTTATCTTCCAGCTCATCGACGCTGATATGTACTGGCACTTCAAGAAGGGTGACGAGAACTTCATGGCGAACCGTGGCATTGCCCTGCACAAGATGATTCGCCTCGTTACAGCCAGTACGCTCAACGGCGCATACCTCAACTTCATGGGCAATGAGTGGGGACATCCCGAATGGATTGACTTCCCACGCGAGGGCAATGGATGGAGCTACAAGTATGCACGCCGTCAGTGGAACCTGGTGGATAATCACGAACTCTGCTACCACTATCTGGGCGACTTCGATGAGGCCATGCTCGCCGTGCTGAAGTCGGAGAAGAACATCCAGAAGACACCTGTGCAGGAAGTCTGGCACAACGATGGCGACCAGATTTTGGCCTATACCCGTGGCGACTTGCTGTTTGTCTTCAACTTCAACCCAAGTCAGTCGTTCACGGACTACGGTTTCATTGTGTCCCAGGGAGCCTACGATGTGGTGCTCAACACTGATAGCAAAGCCTTTGGCGGCAATGACCTGGCCGATGACTCGGTGCGCCATTTCACCAACTACGACCCCATCTACGAGAAAGACCACAAGGGCTGGCTCAAGCTCTACATTCCTGCTCGCTCGGCTGTGGTACTTAGAAAGGCCAAGGACGAATGAACTATAACAAGAACATAGTAAAGCAGACTTCAGGAATCATCCGTTATTCCTGTGGTCTGCTTTTCATGCTATTCTCCTTCTGCTACCTCTATTTCCTGGAGGGAGATATGTTGGCCGAGGCGCAGTTTGTGTTTTCCCACGGACTGACCACCTATTCTATACTGATAGGCTCCATCGTCGTGACCATCGTGCTACAGATTTTGCAGTGGCTTGTCTGTCGCATTCTGAGGTTCAACTGGCGTTACTATTCCTTCAGCTACTTTCCGTCGATGCTCGGACTGGCCATGCTTACCGACCTCAGCCGAGACTCGATGCTGCACTTTACATTGGGACACTGGCTGTGGCTCTGCCCAGTCTTGCTGCTGCTGTATGTGCTGCTGGTCGTGTTCCTGAAAAACCTGCGCTATGGTGATGAAAACAACGAGGTGCAAGGGTTGCTCTGGCAGAATTATCTGATTCTTTTTGTGATGATAGTTTGTTGTGGAGCCACTTCCAAGACTAAGGAAGTTTATCACTACGAACTGAAGACCGAGCGGCTCATCATGGAGCATGACTATGAAGCGGCTTCACAGGTGGCATACACTTCGCTCAAGACCTCGCGCCGCCTCACGGAACTTCGTATGTATGCCCTTGCCAAACAGGGTCTCTTAGCAGAATGTATTTTTGATTATCCCCAATACGACGGGGCCGACGGCCTGTTGAGTATCTACGACACCGATTCCGTCTATCGCTATCCAGCCCTTCGCATTTGTTACGGACTGGGTGGCATTCCCGATGGAAAGTCTATTCGCTCTACTCGTCAGTATCTTCAGGCCATGAATGATAAGGACAGTCTTCGCACCACCACCACGCAAGACTACCTCCTGTGTTATCTGCTGTTGCAAAAAGACCTCAAGGCGTTTGCAAAGAATCTGCGCAGATTCTATCCCGACACTGCGCCACTGCCCCGTGCCTACCGTGAAGCTGTCCTATATATAAATAATGTGTATGGCAAAAAGCTACCATACACCATCGACAGCGAGACGGCTGCACGCTATGACCAATACCTTCAGCGTAAGGCGGAACTACAGGATGAGCGTGAGCGCATTAACTACACACGCCGCGAGTTTGGCAACACATTCTGGTGGTACTATGAATATCAGAAGTGATTAGATGCTGATGCAAAGCCCTTCCTTTGCCGCAATCGTATTGGCAAAGACTGACTGGGCTTCGGCCAAAACATCGGCATCTTCGTAACGTGAAGAAAAGTGGCCAATCAATAACTTTTTAGCATGGCAAAGCTGGGCGAATGTCGCAGCCTGCTGTGCTGTGGAGTGAAACGTCTTGCGGGCAAGCAGTTCGTGCGCTTGCAGGAAGGTTGCTTCATGGTAGAGCAGGTCAACGCCCTCCAGCAGTTCCGCATTGCGGGGCGAAAACATCGTGTCGGAACAGTAGGCGTAGCTGCGGATGGGGTCGGGTGGAGTAGTGAGCAGGTGGTTAGGGATGATGTCTCCGTCGGGAGTCTGCCAGTCCATGCCGGCCTTGATGTTGTTGATTTGTGAGATAGGTATGCCAAAAGCGTCGATGGCATCGCGGCGGATGTGCCGCATGACTTCTTTTTCCTTGAACAGATAGCCAATGCAGGGCACACGGTGCTTCAGCGGAAAGCTGTACACCGTGACAGAGCGGTCGTCGTAGATGGCCTCACTCTGTTTGTGGTCCAGTTCGTGAAGTTCCACAGTGTAGTCCATGCCTTGGCAGAAAAAGTCAATCTGCGGTTGGAAAATTTCGCGCAGTCCCTGTGGGCCATAAACGTGGAGGGTGGCCGTGCGTCCCAGCAGCGCAAAAGTGGAGATGACACCCATCAGACCAAAGCAGTGGTCGCCGTGGAGATGGGTGATGAAGATGTGGTTGAGGTGTGAAAACTTCAGCCGACTGCGTCGCAGCTGCATCTGTATGCCTTCCGAGCAGTCAACCATAAAGAGTTTTTCGCGGATGTTCAGCACCTGCGAAGAACAAAAATGATGCGGAGTGGGCAGTGCCGCTCCGCATCCTAATATGTGTAGTTCAAACTTTTCCATTCAGCATTTAGCAATGAGCGTTTTGTGTTTCCGAAACATCATTCATGTAAAGAAAGTGTCTCTTTCAACTCTCACCACTCTGTCGCTCTCAGCGTTTTGGATTATTCCTCCATTGATGCCTTAAGTGCTGCAAGTGCTTCGTTGTCTCCGAGGCTTGTTGTAGCAGCAATGTTCTTGATCTGTGGAGTAGCTTCCTTGGCTGGACGAGCGCTCTTCTTGCTGCCTGCGGCTTCTGCCTTCTTAGCCTTGGCCTCAGCGCGAGCAACATCTTCAAAGATGCGGCTGTGAGAGAGAATGATGCGCTTTGCGTCCTTGTTGAACTCAATTACCTTGAACTCCAGTGTCTCGCCCAGCTGTGCCTGGCTGCCGTCTTCCTTCACGAGGTGCTTAGGAGTGGCAAAGCCTTCAACACCGCCTTCGAGGGCTACAACTGCGCCCTTGTCGAGCACTTCGATAATCTTGCCTTCGTGAACGCTGTCCTGAGCAAAGATGGTTTCGAAGTTGTCCCAAGGATTGTCCTCAAGCTGCTTGTGGCCGAGTGAGAGACGACGGTTTTCCTTGTCAATGTCGAGTACCTGAACTTCGATTTCTGCGCCAATCTGAGTGAACTCTGATGGGTGCTTAACCTTCTTGGTCCAAGAGAGGTCTGAGATGTGGATGAGACCGTCAACTCCTTCTTCTACTTCTACGAATACGCCGAAGTTAGTGAAGTTGCGCACTCTGGCTGTGTGCTTGCTGCCAACGGGATACTTCTCTTCAATCTTCTCCCATGGGTCTTCCTTGAGCTGCTTAACGCCGAGTGACATCTTGCGCTCTTCGCGGTCGAGTGTGAGGATGACTGCCTCTACTTCGTCGCCAACCTTCATGAAGTCCTGAGCAGAGTGGAGGTGTGCGCTCCAAGACATTTCGGAAACGTGAATCAGACCTTCTACGCCCGGAGCAATCTCGATGAATGCACCGTAGTCTGCCATCACAACAACCTTGCCCTTCACCTTGTCGCCCACCTTCAAGTCTGCAGAGAGAGCATCCCATGGGTGTGGAGTGAGCTGCTTGAGGCCCAGTGCAATGCGCTTCTTCTCGTCGTCGAAGTCGAGGATGACAACGTTGAGCTTCTGGTCGAGCTGAACGACTTCCTTCGGGTCGGTTACGCGGCCCCAAGAGAGGTCTGTGATGTGGATGAGACCGTCAACACCACCGAGGTCGATGAATACGCCGTAAGGAGTGATGTTCTTAACAGTACCTTCCAGAATCTGGCCCTTTTCGAGCTTCGAGATAATGGCTTTCTTCTGCTCTTCGAGTTCAGCCTCGATGAGAGCCTTGTGGCTGACAACCACGTTGCGGAATTCCTGGTTAATCTTGACGATTTTGAATTCCATGGTCTTGCCCACAAATGTATCGTAGTCGCGGATAGGCTTCACGTCAATCTGACTGCCTGGCAGGAATGCCTCAGTGCCAAATACGTCAACAATCATACCACCCTTGGTGCGGCACTTCACGAAGCCCTGTACGATTTCGTCGTTTTCGAGTGCTGCGTTCACACGGTCCCATGAGCGGCTCTGACGTGCCTTCTTGTGTGAGAGTACGAGTTGTCCTTTCTTGTCCTCCTGGTTTTCGATGTAAACCTCTACTTTGTCGCCGACCTTGAGGTCTGGAGCATAGCGGAATTCGCTACGTGCGATGACGCCATCGCTCTTGTAGCCGATGTTTACAACAACTTCGCGCTCGTTGATGGAAGTAACTGTTCCGTCAACCACTTCGTTGTCGTTCACATTGTTCAGTGTGCCTTCGTAGGCTGCCTTCTCAGCAGCCTTGTCAGCTGCCTTACCGCCGTTCTCAAATTCATCCCAATCGAAATTTTCCAGCGGAGTAATGTTTTTAATTGCCATAAAGTTTTTAAAAATGTTTTTAATTAATACGGTTAGACATTATATTGACATATAAATGTGTCGCAAATCGGCTGCAAAGGTACGGCTATTTTGCGGTTTTTCAGTGATTAAGGGCTGTGTTTTTGTCCTGAAGCCTATGTTTTTAATTAAAATTAACCTTTTAATCGTAGAAATTCCAGCTCAATCCGAAGTGCAGACCTGTGGGGCTGGCCGGATAGCCTGGTGCCCAGAAGTAGCGGTTCGTGCCGGCATTGAAGTGGTAGTATTGAATGTAGAAGCGCACCTTTTTCAGGTCGAAGTTGGCATAGGCACTGAGGATGGGGAAGCCGCCAATCTCCACGATGTTGTTGGGGTTCTGGTTGCAGAACTGCCCTATGGTGGGTGCGTAGCCTGGTGCGTCGTACTTGGTGAAGAACTTCATGTCAACGCCAATTTCGGTGTGGAGCACTTTGGCAATGCGGAAGTCCAGGTAGAGATTGTGGTAGAGCGACAGTGTGGGCAGTGGCAGCACAGACTTGTGGGTCGTGGCCTGAAAGGTGATGTCGTTGTCCAGGTGCAGGATGCCCAGTCTGAAGTTTTGCAGCAGGTTCACGCTGAAGACCTGTATCATGTTGCTCTCCTGCATGGGGGTCACATCGAAGGTGTAGGCCCCTTGGGTTGTGGTCGAGGGCAGACCGTTGTTCTGGAAGTAGCAGTAGTTCTTGATGTTCTCGATGGCTCCCTTCAGCGTGGTCTTGGTCTTCTTGCTGCTCACGACGGCCTCGATGCGGGTCTTCCATTCCTTCGAAGCCTCGATGTCCCACCACGTGTATCGGCTGTGGTAGTGCTTGAAGTAGTAGCTGGGGTCGATGTTTTTGATAAACGCATTCAGAGCCACCTGCGCCGAGTCCTTCAAGAAGGGAAAGTTGAACTCGGCATGGCCGTTGATGTCAAGACTGCCGACCTTTGCTCCCGCAAAGACGAAGTTGGCGTTCAGGTTGAAGTGCAGTTTCTCGCCCTGTTCCCTGATGAGCTGTCCGCCCAAAAAGAGGTCGTGCTCCTTGTGGTCCTGTCGCTGGAAGATGTACTCCCCTTCTTCCAGCAGAGAGTCCACCATGTTATAGTTGCGAAATTCGTGTCCCACATAGGCATTGATGCCAAAAGCCGCCCATTTGTTGAAGCCCTCGCAGAGCGAGAGTCCCACAATGTTCTTGATGGCAAAGAACTTGGTGCGGTCTTGGGTTGTGTCGGCGGGGAAGTAGGTGTGTGAATAGTAGTCCGTCGGCTTGGAGTACTGACGGTAGTTCTTCATGTGTTTGTCCAGCTTCAGTGTGTGGAAGATTTTGGTCACAGGCACAAAGACGGGTGCTTCGGTCGAGTCTTTGCCCGCCCGATAGAAGCCGATGTTGTAGTGGTGATTATAGAAGAGGATGTCATTCTCCTGTCGGTTCCAGGTGTTGCTCAGGTAAACGGGGATGTCGTTTGAGGCGTTGGTGGTCGAGCGGTGGGTTTCGGGCGCGGTGATGTAGGTCTCGTCCGTGATGCCGCCGTTCTCGGCCATCTTCATGAAGTTGTGCTGGTAGTAGAGGTGAAAGTTATACTTGTTGCCCAGATAGGAGGCCCAGGCCGAAGCATTCATCAGGGCGGTCGATTGACTGTCGTAGTAGCCCTGTCCGTACATATAGTCAAACAGGCCGCCAAAGTTCATGCGCTTGTTGGCATTGTTGGTGTAGAGGGCGCGTATGTGGTCGTAGCCCGTCTCCTTTGAACCGCAGAAGTTGTAAGCGACGTTCATGAAGGGCGACTTCGTGTTGTAGAAGGCGCAGCGGTCCACTGTGCGGAAAAACTGGTCGAGCGGTGTGAGGAATATAAATTCCAGTGCATCGGGCCGCTCCATGTAGATGCGCGACATGCGGGGCGAACCCAGGTTGCCCAGCGTGTTGTAGTGGCCATTCACGCCTTCGGGCAGCTGCGAGTTCTGGTACTGGTGGTGCAGCGTATCGACTGGAACCTCTGTCATGTTTCCATACACCTCGTCCACCACCCAGGACTTTACCTCATTGGGCACAATCTTCTTGTCCTTGCCTTTCTTCTCACTCTCTCCACCCAGTCCCACGGTGTCGTTGGGAGCCATCAGGTTGTCGGTGTTGGCCTCCAGCTCACGAATAATGCGTTGTGCCTTCAGTGGAGCCGAAAGCACAACCATGCAGAATAGTATAAATAGGTGATTCTTCACTCGGTTATCCTTAGAACATGAATCGCAGGTAGAACTCCACCAGCTTCAGGACGATGGCTCCGAAGCCGATGCTGAAGAACAGCAGCCGATGTTCGGGAAAGACGAAATAGACAACCACAGCGGCTATAAACCCCACCACATGCAAGGCATTCAGCACATTGCGTACTGTCTGGATGCTGGTCGAGCGGCCTCGGCTGGGCCTGTGCCACTTGCTTTGCCGCTTGCTGTCGTTGACAGCCTCGGCTATGATTTTGTCGATGTCTTCTGATTTCACGGGCTTGGGCGGGGTGGGGATTACTTCTTGTTGGCCAGTTCAGTAATTTCGTCCACGATTTCGTTGAACAAATCGACGGTCTTCACACGGAACTTACCGCTGATTCTGCTCAGTTTCCCCTTCTTGTTGATGGCCTCCTTGTCGGTAATCCAGTCTTCGGCAGGGATGCGCTCCGTTTCCTGACTGCCCACATAGACGTAGGCAATGTTGTCAACCGTCACGCGAATCTTGCCCTGACTGGCCTCCGCCGTGAAGCGGTAGAAAGCGTGGGTGTAGTCCTTGGCCAGTGCCTTGTTCGAGAAAATCATTTCCTCTGCGCCCTGCGCCACAATGCGACCTGCCTGCTTGTCGGCTTCCTTCACCTGTGCAAAGTCTATATTCCTGAAGAAGTTAGGTTCGCGCCAGTCGCCCCTCTGGGCATTGGCCTCGAAGCGCAACGATGCAAACGACGAGAGCACCCTGAAGAGTTCGTCCTTCGACTGTCCTTCGGCGGCAATCTCCTTGGTGAAAACCACCTTGCCGTCCACTACGGGCACCACGCCCGGCACGAGGTATTCGCTCATGTCAGCCTTTTTTGTGTAGAGTTTCTTTGTGCTAATCAGCCCGCTCTGTGCCGATACCATGCACAGCGGAGCGACCATGAGCATCATGGTGAATACAAATTTTTTCATACTTCTTAGTCTTTTTCTTCGTAGAGTGAATCTTTGGCGGCAAAGTTACGAACAATTATCGAATCATCCACCATTTTGCAACAAAAAAACACGCTTTTTAAGAGAAAACAGCATTTTACGACTGCCAGCGCACCCCCATTGCAGTGGCAGAGCCGTGGCACTGCACTCCCGCCGCAGTCCCATCGCAGTGCCACCTGTCCCGCACTGCGGTGTCACCGCATTCCCACTGCGGTGGTAATCTTTTACCACTGTGATGGTAATCTTTTACCACTGCGATGGTACTCCAGTGACAATGCAGTGCCACTTCGCTGCAGAAGCATCGCCGCTTTTGCGGCACTTTTATCCTTTTTCTTTCCGTCTGTTTGGTGGTTTATAAAAAAAGGGCTACATTTGTGCACAGAAAACTTAACTAACTACACGATAGACTATGAAATCAAGAATGCTATTCCTTTGTGCGGCCATGTGTTCAATGACTGCATGGGCACAAGAAGATGTGACAAACCAGTATCTGAAGAATCCCTCGTTTGAATTGGACGACATTTCCCTGCTGTCTGTTGATGCTACACGTGCGGCAGATAATGCGCGTGGAGCCTATCTTGCACCCTCGGTGGTGGGATGGACGCAGAGCGGCAGCGTCATGGTTCGCGACATTATGACGGCAGAGGCTGCTGCTACCGACAACAATTTTGGCGCACCGGGCAATCCGTCCGACGGCACGCAGATGTACTACATTCGCAATGCTTGGAGTGCTGTTCAAGCCAGCCTCCTGCAAACCGTGACGCTGCCCGCAGGCAAGTGGCGCATTGCGGTGGACAACCGCTGTGTCACTCAGTCGAGCCATGCTGCCAACCTCGTGGCTGGGAGCGAGAGCCTGAGCCTCACGTTTACGAACTACTTGCCAGCCAACTGGACGACCAGTACGCTTGATTTCGAGCTTTCGGAAGAGACCTCCTTGCAGGTGGGACTGAAGATTTCCTTCGGCAGTGGCTCTGGTGCTTCGGTGCTCATCGACAACTTCCGTCTGTACCGCTTGCCCAATGACTACGTGGAGCCGGAAGACCCCACAGAGGAGGCAGTGCAGTCTTACACCGAAGGTTTAATTAACTCAGACTTTGTTGCTGAACCTCAGATGAAGAGCGACCTCTTGCAGATGCTGGCCGATTTCAGCAAGTACATGGTGAACGACTGGTATCAGTGTGCCGCCCCCAACAGTATCGGCGAGTCGTGCGGATTCTTCAACGGCGAAAATTCTGGCGGCAGCAACGAGCAGGGCGTGCGTCCCAATGCCGACCTCTCGATGATTTGTGCCTTCCTCGTGAAGTACGGCAAACCAGCCGGGGTCACACTGCCACAGGGCGTGACTTGGGCTAAAATTGAAGAAATGGCCATGAAGTCGCTCATCTTTGCCTACAGCACCCACAAGGCCAACAAGCTGAAGGTCTGCTCCGGCAATGGCTACTGGGGTTCAACCCGTTCTGGCGATTCCGTGTGGGAGTCCAGCCTCTGGGCTATGTCTGTGGCCTACTCAGCCTACTTCCAGTGGGACAAACTCAGCGACGCACAGAAGAACTACATCTACAAACTGCTTGTAGCCGAGTGTAACTATGAACTACAGCGCAGCATACCTACCGCCTACAAGGGCGACACCAAGGCCGAAGAGAACGGATGGGAGGCCGACATCCTGGCTGCCACGCTGGGACTCTTCCCCAACGACGAGCTGGCTCCCCGATGGTTCGAGCGGCTGCGCGAATTTGCCATCAACAGCTACTCGCACCCCATGGATGCCACCAACACGACTGTTCTTGACCCTTGGTATGACCAAAAGACCGTGGCCGACCTCTACCTTGGCCAGAACCTCTACGATGACTTTTCGCTGCAAAACCACAATCTCTTCCACACCTCTTACCAGAATGTCGTCATGCAGGAACTGGGCGAAGCTGCCTTGGCACTGAAGATGTTCCAGCAGGGCATTTATGGCACGGAGAAGTGGCAGACCAACGCCCTCATGCACAACAACCAGCAGGTGCAGGACAGCATCCTCAACTGGCTGGCCCTGGCCGATGGCGAACTGGCCATGCCCAATGGTAACGACTGGAGCCTGTTCCTCTACGACCAGATTACCAGCTATACCACGCAGGCTTGCTTCCAGCGTGATGCCAACGCCCTGATGCTGGAAAACATGGCTTACAAGTACATCAAGGCTCGCCAGAAGACCACCACCGACGGCTCGTGGCTCTTGCGCGCCGATGTGGGTGCCCGTCGCATGGGTGTGGAAGCCCATCGCGTGATGATGACCTACCTCATGCACGACGTGCTCTCCACAGCCGACCTGCAGCCAAAGACGTGGGCCGACTTCAACCGCGAGTTTGCCCAGGCCAAGATGATTCCCTGCCAGAACATCGTGCGTGCAGCCACCGACAGCCGCTTCACCTGCTTCAGCTGGTCCACAGGACTGAAGAGCTACACGGGCTACTTTGCCAGCAACTCGCCCGACAAGAACAAGATTGTGGTGCCCTACCGTGCCAACAACACGGGCAACCTCTTGGGCTGGTATGAAGTCAGTGGCAAGGGCAACAATGCCTCGCCCGTCGTCAGCGGCATCTATCAGCTGAAGGGCAACGGCTATGTGATGAACGGCGAACTGAACACCAACGACCAGACGCTCAACCACCGCTTTGCCATCTACTCCACACCGCAGAACGCCATCATCTACCTTGACTACGTTACGGCCAATGCCGCTGCCACCATTACGGCAGAGAAGGGCGGACTGCTGGCCATCTCGACCGACGAACTGATGAAGACCTCGCGTACATTATATTATAATAAGACCGACAGCACCATTGGCCATCGTCAGCTCGACGGCACCGTCTTCACCACCTTGCAGAGCGACTGGGTCAACATCGACAACGAGCTGGGCGTGGTCGGACAGAACGGCAAGCGCATCGCCTTTGGCGACCGCAGTGCCAACAACTCCATCTACACCTCGAAGCTCTATCCCATGTACGAAAACCAGAACCGCATCGTGGCAAAGGACGGTGTGGTCGATGCCCGCAACTTGGTTTACTATAGCTTGATCGATGCACCAGAGACACAGCAGTTTGCCCAGCAGCTCACCCCTCTGCGCTCCCTGTTGCCCGAAGGTTGGAACGGCGTGATTGCCTCCGATGCCGACTGTGCCTACCTGCTCATCAGCAACTTCCGTGGAGCTGACAACCAAGCCTCCGTCAGCGGCATACAGTTCCAGGGCTGGGCACCAGTATTCTATCAGCCCACCACCATCACAGCCAATGCTGCCGCTGTCACACTCTCTGTCCAGCAGAACAGTTCTCTGGCACAGCCCATACGCCTGATGGTGAAGGGCACCGACGTGGAAGCCCGGCTGGAGAACGACACCACAGCCTATATCACTGCTTTGCAGGATGCCACTGTTAGCATTGGCATTGCCCTGCCAGGCCAGGAGGAACCAGCCTATAAAGACAATCTGGAAATCAAGAAAGGGAAGACCGTCAAGGTTTACTTGGCTAACGGAGAGGTGCGCGTTCAGAGCGTGTCCTCCTTTCCCGAAGAGCAGACGAAAGACTACACGGGCTACATCATAAATCCGTCCTTCGACGCATCCCAGTCCTTCGGCTGGTCGGGTTCTCCCACCGTCGATTACGAATGTGCCGAAAAGTGGAACACCAATTTCAACGTCTATCAGACCATCAAGGGACTGCCCGCAGGCACCTATCTGCTTACCTGCCAGGGCTTTTACCGTGATGGCGGAGCTGACACAGCCGCCAGTCACCGCACTGCCGGCACAGAGGCACTGAACGCCTATCTTTATGCCAATGACTCCATCGTGGCTCTCCAGTCCATTTTCACCGAAGCCGGAAAGAAGGGAGCCATCGGTATCAACCAGCAGCCCTACGGCTACATACCCAACTCCATGGAGCAGACAGCCGACTACTTCCGTGCCGGCCTTTATCCCAACAGCCTTCTCTGCACCGTCGCCGAGGACGGCCAACTCACCATCGGTGTGAAGAAAACCGTCTCCAACAGTAGCGACTGGACCATCTTCGACAACTTCACCCTCACCCGCATCATTGAAGAACCCGAAGACCCCCACACTCCCAACCCCTACGACATTGACGGCGACGGCTCCGTCACCGTCTCCGACATCACCCGCCTCATTGAAATCTACTTGGAAACGAAGTAAAGCATTGTTAAGAGTTGAGCGTTTAGCGTTTAGAGACGTTTCTCTTCTCTTGACGTTCAACTCTCAACGGAAATAGCATTTGAAAAAGAACCATGCGTAAACAATCGGAAATTAGAAGAGGAGCAAAGACTTTTGTCGAAAAATGGGCAGGCAAGGGAAAGGAAAGCCAAGATGATCAGACTTTTTGGGAAGATTTGCTTGAAGATGTTTTTGGTATTCCAAGATCCAGAAATGAAATAGAGGTGCAACGCCCTGTAAAGTTCGAAGGTACAACTAAGGCGATAGATGTTTATGTGAAAACATCAAAAGTCGTCATTGAACAGAAAAGCCATAACATCAACCTTGACCTAAAAGATAGGCAGAGTGATGGTGAAATACTTACTCCGATGGAGCAAGGTGTTCGCTATTTTGAGAAAATGGACAAGCCCGATACGGGACGTTATGTGATTGCTTGTAATTTTCAGGAGTTCCGTATATGGGATAGTTACAACAAGAATGCTCCACAACGACGCATTCCGCTAAAGGATCTTCCCAAGCGTTGGAAAGAAATTCTTTTTTTGATAGAACCATACAATGAAGAACCAAAGCAGAAAGATGAAAAGCATGAAAAAAGAGTTTCGATCACGGCAAGTGAGTATGTGAGAGATTTGTACAAAGCACTGCTTGCTGTCAATAAGAACGACTCCACAGAGGTACTTCAATCGCTGAATGTCTTTTGTGTTCGGGTGGTGTTCTGCCTTTACGCCGAAGATGCTGGGGTATTTGACGACGCACAATTCAGCACTTTTTTAGAAAAGTCCTCTTCCGATGATTTGGGCGAGAGGTTTACTGCTTTGTTTCAATGGCTTGACACAGACGAAAAGGAAAGGGAAAAGTCAGCAACATTGGTGGAAAAGACCATTCGGCAGTTCCCCTACGTGAATGGAGGGCTGTTCAAAAACAAGAAAGAGTATAAAACCCCTGTCATTGATAAGAATGTTCGTAATCATCTTCTTCGTGCATGGAATCTTGTGGTCAAGGAAACCAAAGAGAAATTCACATGGGATGAAATTTCTCCAACAAATTTTGGCTGTATTTTTGAAAGTACGGTGGCAAAAGATGTCCGCGATTCGGGCGGTATGCATTACACCACACCAACCAATATCCACAGGGTCATTGATCCACTCTTCTTGGATGACTTGACCGCAGAACTGGAAGAAATACTGCAACTGCCAACAGAAACAAAAAAGGAATGCGATACCCAATATGGGAAGTTGGAAGCCTACCGCAAGAAACTGGCAAGTCTTCGCTTTCTCGACCCTGCATGTGGTAGTGGAAACTTTCTTACGGAGATTTACAAGTCATTGCATGAGTTGGAACTAAAGGCGATTGTGCAAGAATTTGGGCGTAATTATTTCATACGGACAGAAACGACAGACCCTTGTAAAGTGAGTATCAACCAGTTCTTCGGAATAGAGATAGACCATTTTGCAGCGTCTGTGGCACGTACCTCTCTGTGGATTGCTGCCTGCCAATTGTTGCAGGAGGCAGAAAAAGTTCTGCATAGCTCGTTAGACCCTTTGCCTCTTGAAAAGAATGACAACATTTTGTGTGCCGATGCTTTGAGAACGGATTGGGGAAATTTGGTGAAGCGCAGGGCCACATATCCCACATATATCATCAGCAATCCACCTTTCCAGGGGTATAGCAAAATGACAAGAGGACAGAGAGCTTCCATTCAAGTCGCAATGCCAAATAAAATTGGAAAGGACAAGGTTTGGGATAACCAAGGAAAGATGGACTTTGTGAGTGGATGGTATGCCAAAGCAGCCGAATACATGCAAGGAAAATCGAATGTGAAGTGTGCTTTGGTTTCTACTAATAGTATCACCCAAGGTGAGCAAGTAGCTCTCTTGTGGAAACCTTTGGTGAAGTATTATAAACTTCACATTTCCTTTGCGTGGCGTACCTTCCGCTGGAACAATGAGGCTGACGACATGGCGCATGTGCATTGTGTGATTATTGGTTTTGACAAACAAAAGAAATCTGCGAAGTGCCGCATCTACCAAGAGAATGCTCCTACTGTGGAAGCAGGGCATATCAATGGATATCTGATGGATGCGGAAGATATCTTCATTGAAAGTCGTACCAAGCCATTGGGGAACGTATCTGAGATGATGAAGGGAAGCATTCCTGTGGATGGAGGAAATTTAATTATAGAAAAAGATGATTATTTGGACTTTATCAAGCAGGAACCTTCTGCCGAAAAATATGTGAGGAGATTGATGGGTGCAAGAGAATTTTTACATAATGAAGACCGTTTTTGTTTATGGATTCCTGATAACGTCTCTGCGGATGAGTTGGAAGAAATGCCGTTGGTGAAGAAGCGCATAAAGGCAACCAAAGATTTTAGATTGAACAGCAAAAAGGAGGCAACAGTAGAGTTTGCGGATTATGCTTATAAGTTTATGGAAATAAGGCAACCAAATATTGAATACATCCTTGTGCCGAGGCATTCATCAGAAAATCGTAAGTATATTCCAATGGGATTTATTGAGCCTTCTGTCATTTGTTCTGACGCAAACCTAATCATTCCAACCTCATCCAAATGGCTGTTTGGCATCATGCAATCGCGCATTCACATGATATGGGTGAAATATGTATGTGGAAGACTTGAATTGCGATTCCGTTATTCTGCCAATATCGTCTATAACAATTTCCCTTGGAAAGAGTTAGACGAAGAACAAAAGAGTGCCATAGAAGAAACTGCAACAGAAATACTTGAAGCAAGAAGGGAGGATGCATCCTGTCTTGCCAGTCAATACGACCTTTTGAAAGGTCGGCTTGCTAAAGCACACAAGGCGAATGATAAGGTTGTGGCAAAAGCGTATGGCATAGACTTAAATATGAGCGATGAGGAAATAGCCCTTGAGTTGATGCGGAGAAGTGTAAAGATGGCAATGCTTAAAACAAAAAGGAAGAAAAAGAGAAGAGTATTCCCCAAAAAAGAAATGAAAAGGGCCGAAAAAGAAACAGGAATGGAGAATCTTCCTTTTAGGGAACAAGAGAAGGATTTCACGTAGGTATAGAATGGATTGTTTAGTATACTAACCAACTCTTATTAATATGAGATTCGGCACACACGTGTGTGCCGAATCTTCAAGTAGTTTATGAATAAAGGGAATAGAATCATTTTACCACCTTGTTGTTGGTGTCGGGGAAGACGACCGTGGGTTTCCAGTGCTTGGCTTCTTCAAAGTCCATCTGGGCGTAGGACATAATGATGACGATGTCGCCCACCTGGACTTTGCGGGCTGCGGCTCCGTTGAGGCAGATGCAGCCTGAGCCGCGCTCGCCACGGATGATGTAGGTGTCAAAGCGTTCTCCGTTGTTGTTGTTGACAATATAGACTCGTTCACCGGCAATCAGATTGGCTGCGTCCATGAGGTCTTCGTCAATGGTGATGCTGCCCATGTAGTTGAGGTTGGCTTCGGTGACGTGTGCACAGTGTATCTTCGACTTCAATACTTCTATCTGCATTCCTCTGCTATTTGTAGTTGATATTGTCTATGAGCCGGATGGGGGTGTGACCGCAGAATACGGTGATGCAGCCCTGCACGTGTTCGGCCTGGTTCCAGTCTGTAATGCTGACGAGCGTTTCGGCATCTACGATTTCGTAGTATTGTACTTCCAGCCCTTCTACGGCATTGATTTCGTTGATGACGGCCTGTTTGGTTTCTTCTACTGTGTGGGTCTGCTGAAGGTTCACACTTCTGCGCAGTGCCTTGTAGATGGCAGGGGCAATCTGACGTTCCTGGGCTGTCAGCAAGGTGTTGCGGCTGGACATGGCAAGTCCATCGGCTTCGCGCACAATGGGGCAGGGGACTATCTGCAAGTGGAATTTCAGGTCTTTCACCATGGCACGGATGACAGCTATCTGCTGGAAGTCTTTCTCGCCGAAGTAGCCTCGGTCTGGTTCTACGAACATAAAGAGCTTGCTCACAATCTGGCATACGCCGTTGAAGTGACCTGGGCGGAATGCGCCTTCCATGACGGTGTCGGTTGGTGGGTAGCTGAACTGGCGTGTGTCGGGTTCGGGGTAAATTTCTTCTGCGGTGGGGGCGAATACCATGGTTGCGCCCAGCGACTCAAGCAACTGGCAGTCTGCCTCCAGTGTGCGGGGGTAGTTGGCCAGGTCGTTCTTGTCGTTAAACTGTGTGGGGTTTACAAACACGCTCACTACTGTCACGTCGTTTTCCTTTACTGAGCGTGACACCAGTGAGGCGTGTCCCTGATGGAGTGCGCCCATGGTGGGCACAAGTCCTATAGTTTTGTTTTGCTGCTTGAAGGCGGCAATGCTGGCCTTCAATTCCGCTACTGTATTGACTATTTTCATGCTTTGTCTGTTTGAAAAATTGTGCAAAGTAACGGATAAATATTGATATAAGAAAATTTTTGGCGGAAAATCGCCGTTTTGAGCCACTGTGTGACCTGTTTTAGCGTATAAAGTGCATGGGAGTCCATGGTTCGTAGGCGGGATAGTCGGGTGTTCCACCCTGGTGAATCTTCTTCAGCAGCCAGGCCATGTTTTGTGCCATGGTGCGCATGGTCTGCATTCCTTCCACGTCGAGTTTGGCCTGACCTTCTTCACGGCCATAGACAATGTTCCAGTACTGTGAGGTGACGACGGGCATGTTCATCATCTGGAACGGCATGTTCAGAGTCTGGAAGGCAGCTGTGGCTCCTCCGCGTCGGCATACGGCTACGGCTGCTGCGGGTTTGCCTGTGAAGTGCTGGCCAGCGGAGAAGAACATGCGCTGGATGAGGGAGAGAACGCCGCCGTTGGGCTGGCCGTAATAGACGGGCGAACCCACAATGAGTGCATCGGCTGTGGCCATTTTCTGGGAGAACTGGTTGCAGATGTCGTCGTCGAATGCGCAACGTCCGGGGTGTTTGGTCTTGCACAGTCCACAGGCAATGCAACTGCGGACGGGCTTCATGCCGAGTTGAAGGATTTCGGTTTCAATGCCGAGGTTCTGGAGTGTCTGGGCTGCCTCGCTCAGTGCGAGGAATGTGTTGGCCTGTTTGCGGGGGCTACCGTTGATGAGCAGTACTTTCATGGTGTGTTGTTTTGTAAACGAATATAAAATGTGTAGAAAAATCGTTGCAAAGCTACAAAAAAATGGCCATACGACAAGGGGTGACTGACAATATTGTTGTTATTTCAGTCTTTGCGGGGCGGTTTTTCGTTGTAATGTTTGTTTTGTCGGGAAAGTTTTCGTACCTTTGCAGCCGCTTTTTACGGGCATCCGTGTGATGGCGAATTAAGCGCAGTAACTTAATTTATAGTAACACATTTATTTAAAAAAAGAAATGAAGGAAATTACAATCAACGCTCAGCTTCGCAAGGAGTTTGGCAAGAAGGCCAGCCGCGATATGCGTCGTGCCGGCAATGTACCCGCTGTGGTTTATGGTGTAGAGAAGGACGAGAAGGGACTTCCCGTTTCAACTTCTTTGGTTGTTACCGAGAAGGAGTTGGCCAAGTTGCTCTATACGCCGAATGTTTACATCGTGAACCTCAACATTGAGGGCAAGACAGTGAAGGCTATCCTGAAGGACCTTCAGTGTGACTTCGTGACCGACCATCCTGTACACGTTGACTTCTATCAGATTACCGAGGACAAGCCTGTTGTGATGGAGATTCCAGTGAAGCTGAATGGTCTGGCCGAAGGTGTGAAGGCTGGTGGTAAGCTGACGCTGAATGTTCGCAAGCTGGCTGTGAAGGCACTCTACACTCAGTTCCCCGACACGCTGGACATTGATGTAACAGGACTGGGTCTTGGCAAGTCGATGAAGGTTGCAGCTCTGTCATACGAAGGACTGGAAATCATCACATCGAAGGAAGTTGTGGTTTGCGCTGTCCGCATGACTCGTGCCGCTCGTGCCGCTGCTTCTGAGTCGGAGGCTGAAGCTTAATCCGACCCCTGCGTATGAAGTATCTGATTGTTGGCTTGGGCAATATCGGCGATGAGTACGTCGGTACGCGCCACAACATAGGGTTTAGGACATTGGATGCCTTTGCAAAGGCATCCAATGTTGCTTTTGAGGACAAGCGTTATGGCTTTGTGGCTCACTGCCGTGTGAAGAATGCGGAGCTGACGCTGCTGAAGCCTTCCACCTACATGAACCTGTCGGGCACGGCTGTGCGCTATTGGCTACAGAAGGAGAACATCTCTGTGGAGCAGTTGCTGGTCATCGTGGATGACTTGTCGTTGCCTGTTGGCAAAATTAGAATGCGCGGAGCGGGTTCGGCAGGTGGACACAATGGGCTGCGAAACATCGAGTCGTGCCTGATGACCCAGCAGTATGCCCGCATCAAGTTTGGCATTGGCAACGATTTCCCACGTGGTATGCAGATTGACTTTGTGCTGGGGCAATTCTCCGAGGAAGAGAACCAGCTCGTGGACGAGCGTGTGGAATATGTTGGCGAGATGATTAAGTCCTTTTGCTTGCAAGGGCTTGACCGCACAATGAACCAGTATAATAAGAAGTAGCGTTTTATGGAAGCAAGACTTGACAAATGGCTCTGGGCTGCCCGCATCTTCAAGACACGCAGCATTGCGGCTGATGCCTGCAAGAATGGACGTGTCACCATGAAGGGGGTGAAGCAGAAGCCGTCGAAAATGATAAAGGAGGGCGAGGTGATTGAGGTGAGGAAACCGCCCATCACCTATTCCTTCCGTGTGCTGAAAGCCATACAAAACCGTGTGGGAGCAAAGCTTGTGCCCGAAGTGCTGGAGAATGTGACCACGCCCGACCAGTTGGAACTGCTCGAAATGCACCGCATCTCTGGCTTCGTAGGCCGTGCTCGCGGCACGGGACGACCCACCAAGAAGGAACGCCGCGACCTGGACGAGTTCACCCAGCCCGCATTCTTTGCCGACTTTGATTTTGACTGGGATGATGAGGAGGACGATGAGGATGATTTTGAAGAGAAGTTTTGATGAATCTTTATAAAAGTGTACGCCGAGCGTCATCATTGTCAGGCGTTTTTCATCAACTAAAGAGAAGCAGGAAAAAACAAGTGGAACCGTGTTTTTTCCTGCTTCTCTTTAGTTGATAAAAGAACCGCGACGTCGGTAAAGACTTTTTTTGATACCAGCCCCCTTGGGGAGGCGCGTCGTGTTATTCCTTGCGCTCCATTTTATTGACAAGCATGATGAGCACGCTGCCCAGGATGCCGGAGGAGAGGGAACCAAGCAGGACGGCAATCTTGCCGCTGCTGCGGAGGGTGTCGGTGGCTTCGTGCAGTCCGCCGAAAGAAAGGGTGTCCACAAAGATGCTCATGGTAAAACCGATGCCACCGAGACAGGCCACGGCGAAAAGCATTTTCCAGCTGGCACGCTCTGGCATGGCTCCCACTTTCATCTTGATGGCAATCCAGCTGGCGAGTGTGATGCCGATGGGCTTACCCAGCAGGAGGCCGAAGAAGATGCCCATGCCTACGTAGCCCGCATCGGGTATGCCTGGCAGTAGCTGGAAGATGTTGAAGAAGCTGGCGTCGGGGATGACGACTCCTGCATTGGCCAGCGCGAAGATGGGCATGATGAGGAAGTTGACCCAGGGGCCGAGTGCGTGTTCCAGACGGTAGCTCATGCCGATGGAGTTGTCTGAAATGTACCCCAGGCGGCGCAGGCAGTGGCGTTGCGGACCGTTGGGGAAGGGGAGTTCTTCTTCACCTTTTGCATTTTGGCAGTCAATGAGCCGCTTTTGGTATTTCTTCAGGTTGCGCTCGAAATATGCTTTGTTGAAGCGTGCGTCCATCGGCACAAGGAAGGCCATGACTACGCCCGACATGGTGGCGTGGATGCCTGAGTAGTAGAAAAGGAACCAGATGCACACAGCTGGGACAAGGTAGTAAATCATGCGTTTTTCCTTCATGGTGTTCATCATGAGCACAATGGCGATGAAGACGAGGGCAATGAGCAGTAGCAGCATGTCTATCTTGCCGCCGTAGAACAGGGCTACGACAAGGATGGCACCGAGGTCGTCGGCTATGGCCAGTGCGGTGAGGAATATCTTGAGCGAAATGGGCACACGGTTGCCCAAGATGGACATGATGCCAATGGCAAAGGCGATGTCGGTGGCTGTGGGGATTCCCCAGCCGCCAGCCGTGATGGTGCCCTGATTGAAGAGGGTGTAGATGATGGCTGGCATGGCCATTCCTCCTGCTGCGGCAATGACGGGGAGCATGGCTTTCTGCACGCTGGAGAGTTCGCCGCAAACGACTTCACGCTTGATTTCCAGTCCGACAGTGAAAAAGAAGATGACCATGAGGATGTCGTTGATGAACTTCTCCACGGTCATTTCCTTTGGGAACACCCAGTCGATGGCTCTCAGTCCTGTTTCGGGGTCGATGGGACTCTGGATGGTTATGCTCATGTCTGTTTCCAGGATGGCATGATAGATGTCGCGTGTGAAGGGCAAGTTGGCCAGAAGCATGGCCACGATGACGCAGGCAAGCAATGTGACTCCGCCAGCCCAGGGCTGGTTCATGAAGCTGACGCTTGACAGCTTGAGGTGGTGCATACTTTTGTTCCAGGAGTAGATGGGAATGAGTCTCATTGTCTGTTTTGTTTTTGTGTGGCAAATGTGCATTTAATAGTTGGTGATATATTTATCTCATTGAACGTATGAATTCTTTGGGTGACAGTCCGGTTACTCGTTTGAAGAAACGGCAGAAGCTGTTCTTTGTGGGGAAGTTGAGCTGGCGTGCGGTTTCTTCGGTGCTGAGGTGTTGTGTACAGAGCATGGTCTTGGCGTGGTGTGCCACATATTCCGAAATCCACTGCGATGCGTTTTTGTTGCTGTATTGCATGGTGACGTAGGAGAGGTATTTGGGGGATATGTGCAGCTGGCCGGCATAGAACTGTACGGTTCGCTCATTTTTGGCGTGCAGGTTCAGCTGATCCATGAAGTTCTGATAGACATCGTACTGGCGTGAGTGTAGTCCTCGGTCGTTAATCTTGGATATTTTGTAGAGTGTAAGTCCATTGATGATGAGTGCGTTGAGGTAACTCCTGACTGCAATCATTTGAAATTCGTAGTTGTCGCGGTGGCATTCTTTCTTCAGCTCTGCATAGAGAATCTGATAGAGCGACATTTCTTCCTCGTTGCAACTGGCTACGAGGTAGCCTTTATCGAAGGTTGTCTTGTCGTAGTTCAAGTTGATGTCGCCATAGACTTTGGAGAGCAGTTCGGGGTAGATAACGAAGAGCAGGTATTTATTGTTATACGATGCGAAGCGATAGCGCACCTCGGTGTCGGGCATTGTGGTGAGCACTTGTCCGCCAGTCACTTTCACTTCTTCGCCGTTTATTCTGAACTCTACTTTTCCTTGCATTAGGAAGAAGATGGTCATGTGGCGCAATTTCCAGCCCTCATTGGTGGACATGGGCTGTAGTGGATTGCTCTGTCCGTAGTTGTCAAATAGGAGTATTTCGTTGGGAATGGCGCATGAGGGGGTGATTTTTTCGGGGGAGAATGCGTCGTTGATGATGTTGCTATATTTATACATGGAATCGTTTTCGTCAGTGTGGTGGGTGGTGGTTATAGGTTGCTGGCCTGCTTGCGGTTGTTCTTTTTCAGGTAGTCGTAGGGCGACATGCCGGTGATGCGCTTGAAGTAGCGGCCAAAGAAACTCTGGTTGGGAAAGTTGTACTGGCTGCTGATGGTCTTGATGTTGGCGTTGTTGGCGTAGAGCACTTGCTTGATGCGGCAAACGACATAGCGGTCGATGACGACAGAAGCCGAGCAGCCCGTAAAGATGTTTACGATGCTGGAGAGGTATTTAGGGGTGATGTTGATTTTGTCGGCATAGAACTGCACGGTGCGGTTCTTCATGTAGTACAAGCTCACGAGGTTGAGAAACTTGTCGAAGATAGCTTGCTGCCTGGTGTTGCTTTTGTGGGGAATTTCGTCGGTTTCTTTCCTGAAGGAATAGAGGTGTGCCAGAAAAGCAGTGAGGAATGAGCGGAGTGTTATTTCCTGCATGGGGTAGCTCTGGCGGTCTTGTTCTATGCGCAGTAGGCTATAGTCGTTGAGCAGCAGTTCGATGTGGAATTTCTCGAAGTGGTAGTGGTGGAAGCAGAAATATCTTACACCCACGTTGCGCCCGATGCCGCTGTTTTCGTAGATGTCGTTGGCAATTTCGTTCTGGATGGCCATGCCGAAGAAAATGCAGCGCGATTCCAGAATCTCAAGTCGCATGAATGGCATGACAATGAGATAGTCATTCGACTTGATTTCGATAAATTTGTCGTTGATGATTGTGTGCATTGTCCCGCGCAGCACAACGATTACGATCGTGTAGCGTGTGTTGTGGATTTCATCGACTGCATGGACAACTGGTTCTTCTTTTGTTTCAATGTTGTCAAGAATAATGTATTTATCCTTGAAGGACTTAAAGTTTGCGTTCTTAAAATGAGTCTCCTTTAATATGTCTTCTTCAGTCATAGTACGGATATGTATTTTTTCAATCTTAACCTGTTTTCAATCTTTCGCCCTTACAATCAGCGTGGTTGCGCCTATTGTAATAATATCACCATCATGTAGGTTTATTCGATCGCAATCTTTCAGTATTTCATTCATATAGAATGTGCCAGTGTCGCTTGGCGCATCCCGCAGAATGTATTGCAATTTTCCTGCTTTGCTGCGTTTCACGGTTATGGCACAATGAAAGGTGTCTATACTGGGGTCTCTTGTTTCAATGGGTTTGTTTATGTTGGTTCCTTTTACGTATCGGCCAAATTCGTTCTCGCCCAGAGATAGGGGTATGACTTGCTTGTAGGCAAAGACATTTTCCACCACAACGATACTGCCGTAGTCTTCATTGAAGGCTTCTTCGTCGAGGTTTTTCTCTTGGTGTCGGTCGTTGAGTTTCGATTTTCCGATGCGGATGCCAAATTCCTTTTTGCAGTTTCGACATACAAATACAAGTGACTGTCCGTCAGTGTATTTCGTTTCGTCGAACACAGTGTAAGTGTCGCATTTAGGGCATCGCACTCGTTTCATACTTTGCGGCTTTTGTTTTCCATTACCCATGCCTGGGAAAAGTTAGCATTCTCCTTGCGCAGTTGTCGTAGGCTGCTGGCGGCTTCTTCCTCGGTGGCATACTGGCCGTAGAGGATTCGGGTCACTTTGCCGTCCACAAATTCTGCGTCCTTGTAGCCTGCCTCTGACAGGTGGCTGATGAAGAGGCGTGCATTTTTCTCACTGACGTAGCAAGCCAGAACCAGTGTGTAGTTGCCAGCAGGGTGCTGTGGAGCAGCGTTCTCGCTTTGGGCGTTGTCGGTCTGCTGCTGGGCTTCCTGCTGTGCAGCTGGTGCCTCGGTCGTCTGTGCCAGGGCACTTTGGGCGGCGTGACTGGGCGGTGTTGTCATCAGGGTGCCGGCAATGCAGTAGTCTTCAGCCACGCGGGGTGAGTGGAGGGTGGGGGCCGAGAAGAGCAGGAAAATGAGGGCTGCTACGGCTGCGGCAATGCCGAAGTCCATGAGCATGGGCCGTTTCTTGGCAGGCATCCCTTCCGTGCCAGTCGGCAGGAGAGTCTGCTCGTTGGCCTGCTGTTCTGGCTCTTCCTGACGGATGGGCACAATCCGAGCCTTTTCAGCCTCTGTTTCCAGTTGTGCCACAGGCTTGATGCTGAGGGGAGTAAGTCCGTAGTACCAGGGAGTAAGTATGCTGGCTTCCTGCGGTTCAAGCCAGATTCGACCCGACAGGTCTTTCTTGAGGGTGCCGAGGTTGCCTATCTGCACTTCGCCATTGGTGTCGAGGTTCTGGCAGAGTTGGTCAACATCCTTCTCCAACTGGCACAGGGCTTCGGGGTAGGCAGCGTCGAAGGTCTGCATATAGGACTGGGTGAGCAGTCCGTCGCTTTCTTGGAGTTGCTGATTGAACATGACGGCTCGGTAGGGCGGCGCAAACATGTTCTCGGTTGCGTTGTAGTGTGCAGGTTTTTGGTTGGCAATGAAGCCGCCAAGTCCCTGTACAATGACGCAATCATGTTCCAGCATGAGTGTTTCGATGTGTCGGGTTAGTATTTTCATGTTGCAAAGATAAAAAAAATCTTTGATATGGCGGTTTTTCTTTGGACTGAAAAATAGGTTTTGTAAAAAAAATTATAAAAGCTTAACGCAGTTTCCCTGTGTTGGCGGTCAAAACAGAAAAAGGAGAGTGCATTCTCGAAAGCGAAGCACCCTCCTTTGTGGTTTTTGTTTTGTCGTGTGGAAGTCGTTTTTTACTTCTTCTTCATTGCAGCATAACGGTTCATGAACTTATCTACGCGACCTGCAGTGTCGACGAGCTTAGCCTTGCCGGTGTAGAATGGGTGGGAAGTTGACGAGATTTCCAATTTGACTACTGGATATTCCTGACCTTCGAAGATTTCGGTGTCAGTAGATTTCGCTGTGGAGCGAGAGAGGAACATGTCGCCGTTTGACATATCCTTGAAGATAACGGGACGATAGTTCTCTGGGTGAATACCTTTTTTCATTGTGTTTTTAAACGTTTAAAAAATTTATACTATTACGGGCTGGGACGGTTTGTATGCGTCTCGCACTGTGTAATGGGTTATTTTCCGGGCGGCAAAGGTACGGCTTTTTCCTGAAACGGCAAAGTGTTTGGGGAGAAAAAGTGAAAAGAAAGGGGCGAAAATGTGAAATCTCCGCCCCTTTCCGTCGTGTTTTATGTTGTCAGCGTACCTATGGCTCAGATTTTTGCCAGTGCCTGCTCCAGATCGGCAATGATGTCGTCGATGTGTTCCACACCGATGGAGAGGCGCACCGTGGTCGGTGTAATGTGCTGGGCAGCCAGCTCTTCGGGGCTGAGCTGTGAGTGCGTGGTGGTGTAGGGATGGATGACGAGCGACTTCACGTCGGCTACGTTGGCCAGCAGAGAGAAGATTTCGAGCGAGTCGATGAACTTCCACGCATCTTCCTGTGTGCCGTCGATTTCAAAGGTGAAGATGCTGCCTGCGCCCTTGGGGAAGTACTGCTGGTAGAGGGCATGGCTGGGGTGGGAAGGCTGTGCAGGGTGGCTCACGCTCTTCACCTTCGGGTGGTTGGCCAGGAAGTTGACAACCTTCAGCGCGTTCTCAACGTGACGTTCAATGCGCAGGGGCAAAGACTCCACGCCTTGCAGCAGAACCCAGGCGTTGAAGGGGCTGATGGTGGCTCCCGTGTCGCGCAGGAGGACGGCGCGGATGCGTGTGACGTAGGCGGCAGCCCCTGCTACGTCGGCAAACACAGCTCCGTGGTACGACGGGTCTGGCTTGGCAATGGTGGGATACTTGTCAGCGTTGGCTTTCCAGTCGAACTTGCCGCTGTCAACGATTACTCCGCCGAGCGAGGAGCCGTGGCCTCCGATGAACTTTGTGGCCGAGTGCACCACGATGTCGGCTCCATGCTCGATGGGGCGGAAGACGATGGGGGCAAACGTGTTATCCACGATGACCACCGTGTGGTGCTTGTGGGCAATGGCGGCAATGCCGTCCAGGTTGGTCACGTCCGAATTGGGGTTGCCGAAGGTCTCCACATATACGGCTTTCGTGTTGGGCTGGATGGCGGCCTCCAGTGCCTCCAGGTCGTTCACGTTTACGATGGTGTAGCCTACGCCCTGGGTCGAGAGCGTGTGGGTAATGAGGTTGTAGCTGCCGCCGTAAAGGTTGTCGGCTGCCACGATGTGGTCTCCCTGCTGGGCGATGTTCTGGAGCGCGTAGGTCACGGCTGCTGCGCCGCTGGCCACGGCCAGGCCTGCCACACCGCCTTCGAGGGCTGCCACGCGGTCTTCAAACACGCCCTGGGTCGAGTTGGTCAGTCGTCCGTAGATGTTGCCAGCATCGCGCAGGCCAAAGCGGTCGGCTGCGTGCTGCGAGTTACGGAACACATACGACGTTGTCTGATAGATGGGCACGGCGCGAGCGTCGGTTGCGGGGTCTGGACTTTCTTGTCCCACATGGAGTGCGAGGGTCTCTACATGAAAATTCTTACTTGTTGCCATAGTCTTTTACAGTTTTTTTATGTGTTAATAATTTGTTGTTTTCTGATTTCCGCTGCAAAGTTATGGCGATTATGAAGAACTACCAAGAAAACGACTTAACTAAAGGAAATGTTTCCGATTTCTGCATTTTTGCAAGATAAATATTTTGCTGGATTCTGATTTGTTAAAATTTTCTTCCTTCCCGCTTCGTTCCCGTCTGGCTGGCACTGCGCTCTATATATAAATAATGTGTAGTCCTGTTGCGGTGGCAAAGTTCTCCCGTTGCAGTGGTAAAGTACTCCTGCTTCGGTCTGAGAGTTCTCTCACTTCGGTGGCAGAGTTCTCTCACTTCGGTCTGAAAGTTCTCTCGCTGCAACGGCAAAGCAGTGCTACCGCAACAGGAGAGTTGTCCCGTTGCAGTAGCACTGCTTTGTGGCTTGATAGTTATAGGATTGAGCTATTTCACTTCATTCACCAGTTCAAGTCCCTCCTCGAAGTCCTTGATGTTTTGCAATGTGGTCTGTGCGATGTTCTGCACGGCTTCCTGCGTGAAGAAAGCCTGGTGGGAGGTGACGATAACGTTGGGCATCATCAGCAGCAGAGCCAGCTTGTCGTCGTCAATCATCTTGTCGGAGCGGTCCTCATAGAAGTAGTTGGCCTCTTCCTCATAGACATCGAGGCCCGCCGAACCAATCTGGTGGGAGCGCAGTCCGTCGATGAGGTCTTCGGTCTTGATGAGTTTGCCGCGTCCCGTGTTGATGATCATCACGCCGTACTTCATCTTCGTGATGCTGTCGTTGTTGATGAGGAACTTCGTCTCTTCGGTCAGCGGGCAGTGGAGCGAAATGATGTCCGACTGCTCATACAGTTCGTCCAGCGTCACCAGCCTTACGCCGTACTGCGCGGCAAACTCCTTGTCGGGATAGAGGTCGTAGGCCAGGATGTTCATGCCGAAGCCATGCAGAATCTTCACCAGCTCCTTGGCGATGCGTCCCAGGCCCACCAGCCCTGCTGTCTTGCCGTACATGTCGTATCCCAGCAGTCCGTTGAGCTTGAAGTTTCCCTCTCTGGTGCGATAGACAGAGCGATAGACCTTGCGGTTGAGTGCCATCATCAGCGTGACGGCATATTCTGCCACGGCATGGGGAGAGTAGGCCGGCACGCGCACCACCCGTATGCCCTCCTTCTGTGCAGCCCTCACATCGACATTGTTGAAGCCAGCGCAGCGCAGTGCAATCAGTTTCACGCCGTTGCGGGCCAGCTCTGCAATCACCCTGCTGTCACATTCTGCGTTCACGAAGATGCAGACCACGTCCACGCCTTGCGTCAGCGACACCGTGTTCATGCTGAGTCGTTCCTTGTAGTACAGAATTTCATAGCCGAAGGTTTTGTTCACTCGGTCGAAAGTTTCGCGGTCATAACTTTTCGCGTCGAAAAAGGCAATTTTTGTTGTCATAGCATTCTCAAATAAAGATGGGTTAGCAATTGTCTGGCTGCAAAAGTACTCAAACTTTGGCGACTATCCAAAAACTTTCCGCCTAAATTTCGCTGTGTTCAGATTTCTTTGTATCTTTGTCGCCGTATTTGTAAATAAAGATATGTTAGCAAATAATAGTGAGGTGCCAGACAATGGCGATTTGGATAACCTCGATGAAGAAATACGTCTGTCCTTGAAAAGCGGAGATGCAACAGTAGATGAGGTAAGAGCCGTTTTCAGTCGATGGGGTATTGAAAATACAAATTCATAAATTTCTTTAACCTATAAAATATGATTTTGCCAATGAACTAAACAACAAACAAAAGACATAAGGAAAATAGAAGCGTCCGCTTTTTGTTCTTGTTCTTGAAATTCTCCCAAAAAAGTAAAGAATCTACGAGAGTAAAAGATGTGATGCCTATGCCAATGGCGTGGGCTTTTACTCGTTAAAGTAGATTAGGTGTTTGGGAGATACCTCAAGAACATAGACGAAGTTAAATAGTCCGCGCTTTTGATTTCTGTCTTATCCCAAAGAAGGATTATATTGTTTAATTTATAAAAAGAAAAGGAAAAATGAAAAGAACATTTCTTAATTTGAAAATGGTTGGCTGTATGCTTGCCGTTGTCTTTGTAGTCTTAACTATGGCTGCTTGTGGGAGTGATGAAAAAGAAGATACCTCTACAATCAATCTGAATGAGGCAGTAGGAACATGGATGTGTATTTCCAGCACAGATACTTATCAGGGTGTGAGCTACACAGGTTTGCTTACAGGTGCAGAAATAACAATTAAAAATGATGGCTCTTACACTTCAACGGCCAGTAGTTTTGGAAAACAGGGAAGTTTTACAATAAATGGAAACACAATAACTGCTAAAAATAGTTCTGGCGATACATTTGTTGTAACTGTTTCTATTAAGGACAACACCATGACATGGCAGGGAACATCCAGTACAGGAGTTTCTTTCCGTTATGTTTTTACAAGAGAATAATGCAGTCTTAATATGAATTATGGGTTCCTGCCACTACAGCGGGAACCCATTATTCATTCTATGCAGCGTGTGCTGCTCTTATTTTGTGATGGGCTTGTACTTCGGCACGAGCATCTTCATGAGTGCCCAGGCAATGAGGTAGGCCACAGCGCAGTAGCAGAAGACAATCATGTAGCCGGCGGGCTTGCCAGTTACGCCGAAGAACTGGAAGGCTTCGCCCTGCTGTTCGGCATGGGTGAAGAGCAGACCGCTGCCCCAGTTGATGGCGAAGGAACACAGTCCGCCGAACATGGTGCCTATGCCGGTGATGGAGGCGATGGCACTCTTGGGGAACATATCGCCAATGGTGCTGTAGAGGTTAGCTGACCAGGACTGGTGACCAGCACCTGCCAGGCCGATGATGATGCAGGGGAACCACACCGAAGAGGCTGCCAGCGGCTGGGCAAACATGGCGAAGATGGGGAAGAAGGCGAAGATGAGCATGGCGAGCATACGGCCCGAATAGGGTTCCATGCTTTTCTTTTCTACAAAATACTTGGGCAGGTAGCCGCCGCCAATGCTCACTACGGTCACGATGAGGTAGAGCACGAAGATGAGGGCTTGTCCCATGGGGTCGGACGACTTGTAGCCCAGCTCAGAGAAGTAGGCTGGTGCCCAGAAGAGGAAGAACCACCACACGCCGTCGGTGAGCAGTTTGCCCACGATGAAAGCCCATGTCTGGCGGTAGGTGAAGCACTTCATGAACGGAATCTGCAGGTTGTCGTTGGCCTGCTGTCGGGTGGGGGCAGCTGTGGCTGCAGCTTCCTCGGCTGGCGCATTGCTGTCCTGCTGAATGTAAGCCAATTCCGCGCTGTTCACGTGTGCACTCTCGTTGGGCTTGTTGTAAAGCACGGCCCAGAGGATGGCCCAGATGAATCCGATTCCACCAATGATGATGAAGGCCATTTCCCAGCCCATGGCTTCGGCCAAGACGGGGATGGTGAGCGGAGCGGCCAGTGCACCCACGCTGGCACCTGCGTTGAAGACAGATGTGGCCAGTGCACGGTCTTTCTTGGGGAAGTATTCGGCTGTCACCTTGATGGCTGCGGGGAAGTTGCCAGCCTCGCCCGTGGCCAGCACAATGCGGCAAGCCAGGAAGAGCCATACGGAGACGGTGGAGATGGCCAGTGCCAGGTCTGTGCCAGCCTTCACTGCGCGGAGGGTTTCAATGTCGGCAATGTCGGTGAGCGACATGGTGACGATGCCGCAGCCTGCGTGCAGACAGGCGCCGAGGCTCCAGATGACGATAGCCCAGATGTAGCCTTTCTTGGTGCCCATCCAGTCGATGAATTTTCCGGCAAAGAGCGAAATGATGGCGTAGAAGATGGAGAAGATGGCCGTGATTTTGCCGTAGTCGGCATCGGTCCAGTGGAAATCGACGGCGATAAAGTCTTTCCATGTGAGCGAAAGTACCTGGCGGTCCATGTAGTTCACGGTGGTTGCCAGGAAGAGCATGGCGCAAATTACCCAGCGGTAATTGGTCATTTTTTGAAATGATTGTGACATGATGTTGTTAAGGTTTTTAAGTGATAAGGTTATATGGTTTTTAGGTTAGTTAAAGGTCTGTTCTATCTCGATGCCAGCCCCTTGCAGGTCGGCTCCCATGGGCGGATTGTCCTTGATGAGCCGCAGTTTGATGGCTGTCACTGTGGGGAATTGCTGCCGCAGCGCGTGGATGATTCTGCCGCCCACGTGTTCGAGCAGCTGGCTGGGTGTGGCCATTTCGCGGCGCACCACATCGCAAACCTCGGCGTAGCTCACAGTGCCGCAGAGCTGGTCGGTCTCCATGGCCTGCGTGAAGTCGGTCTCCAGTCGCAGGTCGATGGTGAAGTAGGCTCCCACGGTGCGTTCCTGTGGCAGCACGCCATGGTGGGCGTAGATGCGTAGGCCGTTGATGAGGATGGAGTGGTGGGGCATGGGCGGTGGGGCTTTGGGTGGTGGGGCCGGTTTTGCCGGGTATTCTGGCTTTTCCGGAAAAGCCGGACTTTCCGGAAAGACCGGGCGTTCTGGCTGCTTAGCTTATCTCGGCGTTGTCAAGTTCCTCTGGGCTTTCCGTGTTCTGCAGGTAGCGTTTCAGTGCGCGTGCCACGCCGTCTTTCCATGAGTTGATGTTGTCGCTGTCGGCCTCCAGCGAACTGACCACTTTGATGGCGTGTTCGAGGGGCATACGGTAGCGCAACATCCCAGAGATAAGCTTGGCGTAGTTCCAGTATTCCTTGTTGAATCGCTCGCTAAGTCCTTCAATGGTAGTCTTGTAGCCTCGGCGGTTGATAAACTGGAAGTCGTAACGCTTCTGCCCTTTTTCCTCGTCCATGCTTTTGATGATGTAGCCCTTGGTCACAGTCTTGGGCAAGGCGATTCCGTCTTCATCGTCGAGCACACCCGTGAAAATTTCGTATGGGTTGCCATCAAGGAGTCCCACGAAAGCAACCCATTTTTCTTTGTTGTTCTGGAAACGTACCACGTCGCATTCGAGCACCTTGGGGCGCACTTCAGTGACTTCTGGCCAGTTGATTTGCTTGTTTTCCATTGTTTTTATTCCTTGGGTAAGTTGAGTGCAATGAAGTCTTCGTCCAGCTGCTTCTGGTCAACGCAGCTGGGCGCATCGAGCATCACGTCGCGTCCGCTGTTGTTCTTCGGGAAGGCAATGCAGTCGCGGATGCTGTCGAGTCCAGCGAAGATGCTGACCCAGCGGTCCAGGCCGTAGGCGAGTCCGCCATGTGGGGGTGCGCCATACTTGAAGGCGTTCATCAGGAAGCCAAACTGCTCTTCGGCCTTTTCGGGTGTGAAGCCCAGAATCTCGAACATCTTGGCTTGCAGCTTGGGGTCGTGGATGCGGATGGAGCCACCGCCCACCTCGATTCCGTTGCACACCATGTCGTAGGCATCGGCACGCACGGCAGCCGGGTCGGTGTCGAGCATCGGGATGTCTTCGTCCATCGGGTGTGTGAAGGGGTGGTGCATGGCCATGAGTCGGCCTTCCTCCTCGCTCCATTCAAACATGGGGAACTCGGTGACCCAGAGCAGGGCAAACTTGTTTTTGTCGCGCAGTCCGAGACGCTCGCCCATCTCCAGACGCAGTTCGCACAGCTGCTTGCGTGTTTTCATAGCGTCGTCGCCGCTGAGGATAAGGATGAGGTCGCCGGGCTGGGCTTGCATCTTTGCCTTCAGTGCTTGCAGGTCGTCCTGGGTATAGAACTTGTCGATGCTCGACTTCACGCTGCCGTCTTCCTGCACACGGGCATAGACCAGTCCCTTGGCACCAATCTGCGGACGCTTCACCCATTCGGTCAGCTTGTCGATGTCTTTCCGGGTGTAGGAAGCACAGCCGGGGGCGCAGATGCCACCGATGTATGCCGCGCTGTCGAACACGGCAAATGTGCCTTTCTTCAGTGTGTCGTCCAGTTCGACGAACTCCATGCCGAAGCGCATATCTGGCTTGTCGGAGCCAAAGCGTTTCATGCACTCAATCCAGGGCAGACGCAGGAATGGTTCGCCCAGTTCCACGCCACGCAGCTCCTTGAACAGGTGCTTGGCCATGCCCTCGAAGGTCTGGATGATGTCCTCTTGTGTGACGAATGACATTTCGCAGTCAATCTGTGTAAATTCGGGCTGACGGTCGGCACGCAGGTCTTCGTCGCGGAAGCACTTCACAATCTGGAAGTAGCGGTCGAATCCGGCCACCATGAGCAATTGCTTCAGTGTCTGCGGGCTTTGTGGCAGAGCGTAGAATTGGCCTGGGTTCATGCGCGAGGGCACGATGAAGTCGCGTGCGCCTTCGGGTGTGGAACCGATGAGCATGGGTGTTTCCACTTCGAGGAACCCCTGCTGGCTGAGGTAGTTGCGCACGGCAATGCAGAATTTGTGGCGCAATTCCAGGTTTTTGCGGACTGCCGTGCGGCGCAGGTCGAGGTAGCGGTACTTCATGCGCAGGTCGTCGCCGCCGTCGGTATTGTCCTCGATGGTGAACGGAGGCAGCAGCGACTGGTTGAGCACCCTCAGCTCGTCCACTTCAATCTCGATGTCGCCCGTGGGCAGGTTCTTGTTCTTGTTGTAACGCTCGGCCACGGTGCCCGTAGCCTGAATCACGTATTCACGTCCCAGCTTGTTGGCCTCGGCGCACAGGTCGGCATTGGTCTCTTCATTAAACACCAGCTGCGTGATGCCGTAGCGGTCACGCAGGTCCACAAAAGTCAACGCCCCCATCTTGCGTGAGCGTTGCACCCATCCGGCAAGGGTTACCCGCTTGCCGGCATCGGAGAGACGCAGCTCTCCAGCTGTATGCGTTCTGTACATCTTTTATTTTATAGTTTTATAGTTGATGTTTTTCATCTGCAAAGTTAATGCAAAAAATTGACTATGCGAACAAAATGCCGTTTTTTTTAGTCTTTAGCCTGTTTTTCTCACACTGTAGTGCGGTTCGGGTGGCAATGCAGTGCGGTTTTGGTGGCAATGCAGTGCCCTTGCGGTAGCAATGCAGTGTGGTTCGGGTAGCAATGCTGCCTTTTCCTGATTTCACTTGACAGATTTCACCGGGTTAAACTGAATTGCTTGTCAACATCGTTAGCATCGTACTGAAAACCTTGTCACGCTCTGCCGTTGCTTCCTGAAAGACTTGACTGTTTGGAAAATATCGGACA
>JAFTEV010000057.1 GCA_017453465.1 Bacteroidaceae bacterium
CTTGTGTAGTCATTGTAAGTCTGTGTACCTGTGTAATAAGCAAACACACCGAAACCATAGTCGCCCTCTTTCAGCTTATCGGTGTCAATAGACCCAGCCTTACCAGCACGAGTCATTGCACTTTGGTTGAGGTACGTGCCGAACTGAATGGAGTTGTCATCCACTGTTCCGGCTGCTGCCTGCAGGTCTTCCTGTGCGAAGTCAACCTTCTCGGTGCAGGCTGTGAGCATCATTGCTGCTATCGCAGCCGATGCGGTCAGAAATTGAATTTTCTTCATAATCGTTTTGATTTAAAGAGTTAATAATAATGTTGATTGTTGATTGTTTGTCCGATTTGTGGTTTATGTGGTTTGTCTTGGATTGGCCAATTTGTTGAGTTGGACGAGTTTGTTGAGTAGTAACTTTGCTTTTGGCATAAAAAGGTCTATGTCGTTTTTGTCTGCTTCAATGAAGTCGGAATAGTCATCTTCGTTTCGCATGTTGAACAACTGACGTATTATTTTTCCTTCTTCCTCCGATATCCGCTCTGCCTTTACGTAATAGAGGCTCAGTTGTGTCAGTAGCCCTTTATGTGTGTGGCTTATGATTCCTTCAGATACTAAAAGGGCGGATGCTGCGTAATAGATACTGTAATACAACCGATTGATAGCTAAAGAATATAGACCTATGTTGGCTACTGTCTCAGCTTCATGGAAAGCGGTATATGCTTTTTCTATTCGGTATTCTACGATTGTTTTTCTATCGTCATCCTCTAAACTCATAAGCGAACTCCTTCGTTTTGCACGTTATATTTGAATATGGAGGGGGGGAGATTGTCCCACTGTTGCTTGGTGTAAGCAAAAGTGTTGATTTCTTCGCCTTGTTCCATACCTTTGTACCATAAGTCATAGTCAATAGTTCCCCGCTCGTCCATGCTAAGGTGTGTGCTTGGTTTGTCAAGCAGTACAACCACATCCCAGTCTGAGTCCTTGCGCGCATCGCCCCGTGCACGGCTACCGTAGAGGATGATTTCTGCGGTAGGCTCGTGGGCACGGATGGTGGTGCGGATGAGGTCGAGAATCTTATTGTCTTTTTCCGTCATTTGAAACTAATGGCTAAGAGGCCGTGGGGTTACTGTACGTTCCTTGGCAGATAGATGTGCTCCAGTTCTGTGTCGTCGTCGTAGGTGTAAACGGGTGATGTGCCGTCGCCCGGGTCGCCTGGCGATGTGGTGTCTGCCTTGATGTCGATGGCATCCCAGTCGCTGACTGTGGCGTCAAACTTGATGCTGGTCAGCCCCAGGTGGATGAGGATGTTGTACTGCTTGTTCAGCTCAATCTCGTCGAGGATGTAGAGCCGCTTGGTGATTTTCTGCGTTACCTCGGAGTAGTTGTTGGCAAGCTTGGCATCATAGGTGCGCACCGTGTAGGTGATGCTGACGGTGAGGATGGGGTATGTGCCAGGGATGAACATGAACGGCTGCGTCTCGGTGTCGTACACGTTCTTGGCCACGGTGGTCACGCCGATGGGGAGTTCCTCGAAGCGGGCTTTTGTGTCAACGGTTGTGGTGAATGCGGTAGGCTCTGCAATGTTCCTGTTGAGCACGGCATCCTTCTTGCTGTCATCGGTTGTCAGGTTGTAGGTGGCTCCTGATGGCAGGACGGTGTGGGTGCGTGTGCCCGCAGCGGCGGCTGTGACGGTGTGGTCTGTCCAGACACCTGTGGCGAGGTTGAGCAAACCTGTGTTGGCAAGGTCAGCCGTGTAGGTTGTGCTGGTGTAGTCGAAGGGCTGGCCGTTCTCGATGGCGTACTTGCCGGCTGGGGTGAGCTGCTTGTCGCTGGAGAGCGAGATTTCGTTGATGGTCACCTTGGTGTTGTACTTGTTGTTCTCGGCGATGGAGCCTGCTTCGAGCGGGCTGCCTGCGTACTTCTGGAGCGAGCCGCCCTGCTCTTCGCCGTCCTTGTCGATGTCGAGGATGACCATGAGTCCGTTGGTGGGTGTCAGGCCGTCATCGTCAGAGCCGTCGGTGGTGTCGGGGCCGTTGTAGGAGCCGCCAATCTTTGCCAGCGCGTGCTTGAAGATGAAGGACACTACGCCGTTGACGCTCTGCTTGGTGAGGTCGGCGTTGACGATGTATGGGTCTCCGGCGTTGGTTGTGGAAGACTGGGGGTCGAGGGTCTTTGCGCTGACTCCCAGGTTGGGCGTGCCTACGACGTTGGGGCTGTTGTGTCCGCTGGTACCCCAGAGGAGGTCAACCTGCTTGTCGGACTGTGCGGGCAGGATGAACTTGAGGTAGGGGTCGGAGTATTTCTTGCCTGTGAGACCGTCGAAGTCGTTCTTGCTGAAGCCGACGATGCCAGTCTTTGTGCCGTCGTGGTCCAGCGTGTTGACGGTCTGGAGCTCTATGCCCGACTCTGTGTCGGTGGCCGTGTTGGTTGTCTCTGGCGCATAGGGGCCGTAGGCAAAGAAGCTGACGTTGCCCCTGGCTTCAGAGCCTTGTGCCGGGTCGTTGGCCTGGTCATTGTTCTGGTCGTCGAGTGCGCCTTCGGCAAATTCGTTGGGCCAGTACTTGGTGTTCCTTGGGTCGGCATACACCCACTTGTCTGTGGAGCCGTTGTAGATGAACTGCTCGTTGTACATGTGGTTGGGGTAGCGTTTGGGGTATGCTTCCTTGGTGCGGAAGTCGGCATACTTGTCGCCCTTGGTGTAGTAGGCGAATACGCCGAAGCCGTAGTCTGCTTCCTTCAGCTTCTCAGTGTCGATGGCACCATAGGCTCCGGCGCGTGTGCGTGCGCTGGTGCTGAGATAGGTGCTGACCTCAATAGCATCTGAGCTGAGGCTACTGGCCTGGACACCTTCTTGTGTGAAGTCGGTGTCGCTGGAGCAAGCCGCAAGCACGAGGAGTGCGAGGGCTGCTAATGTTAAGATGATTCCGTTTTGTTTCATGTTGTTGGTATTTTTTTGTTGTTGGTTTTTTATGGGCGATTATGGGTGTTTTATGGGCGATTATGGGCAATGTGGGCGTTTTATGGGCGGTGGGGCGGTTAGAAGCCGCCGAACTCGAAGGTGCCGCCGTCTTCCCAGGGATCGACTTTCGCGTCAAAGCCTGCGCCGGGGTTGGGGGTTGGTATGTCGGGGACATAGATGACTTCGGGCAGTTCGATTTCGAGCCTGATGTTTTGCAGGTCTTGTCGGTATCGGATTCTGGCCTCGGTTCCGTCGGGCTTGATGTAGTGCATGTCTTTGGCCACTTTGTAGGTGTATTGCACTACGGAGTCGTTGCGCAGGGTGATGTTGAAGGTCAGGATGTTGTCGGCAGAGTCTCGCTCGGCGATAAGCTCTTTGCCGTAGGGCAGTCCGAAGGATGCGATGCTGTCGGTGATGTAGCCCAGGCTGTCGGCGGGGTCTCCCGTGAGGCGGGGCACCCATCCTGTGAGTTTGAGCGAGCCTGTCTCTGTGGTGCGCCGGATCTGGCTGAAGTAGAATCCGTCGGCCATGCCGCTGATGCAGGCTTCCACCTTCTTGATGGACAGGATGTGCTTGATCTTGGCCTTGATGTAGAGGAGCACTGTCATGGGCCATGACACTTCGGGAATCTCGTAGCGGTAGGTCTTGCCGGCGTAGGCTTCGGGGCCGTTGTTGAGGTAGTCGTCGTAGAAGACGAAGATGGTTGTGTCCTTGTCCACCATGTCCTGCGAGATGTCGAAGGTGTCGAGCGATACGCCGATGGGGTCGGGGTAGTGCATGTAGTCGGTGACGTAGCTGTCCCAGCCCGTGGTGTTGGCGTATCGGTTGGCGCGCATGACCATGTTTTCGTAGCTGTTGGCTTCAAAGAAACTCTGATAGTGGAAATCGGAGAATGTCTGGTTGAAGATGATCAGCCTGTAGCGGTCCACGGGCAGGTTGACGGTGATGCGGTCGGAGTTGCGCGACTCCACGATGGGGGTCTGGCTGTTTTCGCCCCAGAGCATGACGGTCATGCCGGTTGGCATCTGCCTGTAGTTGGCATCGTAGTTTCCGAGCGTGTAGTAGTTGGTGAGCCAGTCGTTGACGATGGTGACCTGCACGTATTCGGGCGTGACGACTTCGAGCGGGCGGCGTTCACACGTCGAGAGTGTGAGCAGCAGTGTCAGGATGGCGGGCAGCGCGCGGAGTGTTGTCAAAGAACGCTTATTCATGGTCACCTCCTTTCTGGAAGGTTGACCTTAGCTCCTTGAGCTGTGGGTAGGAGATTCGTTTTGTGGGACCTACGAGCCACACGAGCGAGAGCTTCAGTTTGGTGGGGATGAACTTGGTGGTTCGCGCCGTGTATTGCCAGATGAGGCGTGAGTTGTCAAACTCAGCCGTGTAGTGGCGGTAGGGTCCCCAGAAGCAACCTGCGCTGAAGGAGGCTTCGAGGTTCAGATGCTTGTTGAGCACCCAGCTGTAGCCTGCGCTGAGACCCACGGAGTTAAATTCTCCCTGGTTTCCCTTGCCGTCCCACTGGAGGTCGTATTTGCCGTTGGCATAGTAGAGGCCGACGAAGGGGCCTGAGAGTGGCGGCAGTCCGCCGCGACAGGTGCGGAACCAGCGACGCAGTTCGAGTCCGAGCATCTGAAACTCGTAGGAGCGGGTGTTGTGTTTCCACACGTACCAGGGTGTCCAGTATTCCACCATCGCGCTGTATTTCCGCTCGTAGCCGAAGGGCACTTCCACCTCGATGTTGGGGCAAAGGGCGGCATCGAAGAGCAGGTTGGTCTTGATGGCCAGGATGGGCTTGAACTGCTTGAACTGTTCGAGCGGTGCTGCGGGCAGGAGGTCTTCCTGTGGCAGTGTGGGTGCTACGTATGCTGGCCGGGCCGCTTCCTCCAGCCGCTTCATTTCGTCTTTCAGCGTGTAGTCAATGCGGTAGTCAGAGTGACGCAGGTAGGGGAGGTACTTCTCCAGCATGATTTTGTACTCTGCCGGATAGCGTCGCTTGATGAGCAGCATCTTGGCATCGGGCTCTCGGTCGCTTCTGGATATGTCAAGGATCTCTTGTCTGTGTGGCAGTGTTGACTGCTCGATGAATCGGATGAATCCTTCCCAGTCTTCGGGGGTGTAGTTGGTTCTGACGAAGCCAGCTGGGAAGTTGTATATGCCTTTGATGTATTCTGCCAGTGCCTTGGTTCTCTCGCGGGCCAGCCATACGTTGTGTTTGTAGGGGCCTTCAGGCGATGCGTAGCCGTGGATGGTGAGCAGTTTGGGGTTGGCGTTGGTGTCGTTGACCACCGAGTCGATGGTGGCGCGAATCTTGGCCAGTTCCTTGTAGTTGTCGTGATATTCAGGGTGTATGACGATGCTGTCGAGGATGAAGTCAACGTGCGACACGCCTGAACGCGAGTGTATGATGGGTTCTACTGTCTTGGCGGGCCTTTCCATGGGTGGCAGGGGCAGGACTGTAGGCTCGTAGGCCAGTTTCCGTTTTTCGCTGATGATGGTGCCGCAGGAGTTGGTTTGTGCGCAGACAATCACCAGCTTGGCACTGTCCATCCACGCTTGGAAGGGTATGTTTTGTATGTAGTTTTTCGTGATGGGGCGTCGTTTTCCCCGAATCTGCATGTCGGCGTAGTTGGCGTAGGGGCCTGTGCGCACGTAGGAGTAATAATTGTTACGCCCATAGAGGCATACAGAGGGGTAGTCTATTGAGTCGTTGCCATTGATTAGTCGCGGGGTGAGCCAGAGCAGTTCCTTTCGGTCTATGTTGATGTTTTTCAGGTCTATCTGCATCCTTACCTGCACGGAATCCCGACTTCGGCATATCTTGACGCTGTCCACATCTACGTGTGTTTGCGCCGCAATGCGCTGTACAAAGACGCTTACGACAAGTAGTAATATGGAAAGCAAATATCTCATTATTCTCTCATTCAATTCTGGTTTTCTGTGCAATACGCCATTTGTGCAGTCTTGCTGTCATTTGGCGCATGGCACGGTAGAACATTCTATGCCTACTATAGGCGTTAATATATCAAGCACTTAAGTCTTCCCAACAAGTCAAAACGCACACTCTACACTCGATTATTTCGGCAAAGATATATATTTTGTGAGTTTCAGCCATACTTTGCCATTGGAAATTTGCCGTATTTTAGAAAAAAAAACGTTTTTTAAGTTAAAAAACAACAATATTGCGCTGATGTTGATACAATATGGGAATAAAATCATGTCGAAGTGACATTTCTTAATGCCTTTCCCGCCGCAATCTCCGTCTATCTGGAGGCTGCGGTGAGTCAACCCTTCGGAGCGGAGTAAGCAATGCGCCGCGCTCGCGTAGGCAATCAGTCGCACTCAATTGCCTACGCGAGCGCGACGCATTGCCTACGCGGTTGCAACGTTTTTTTAGATATTCAAACACAGAGGCACAGAGACACGGAGTTTTCTTTGGCCACGTCAAATTCTGTGCCTCTGTGTCTCTGTGTTCAAAAAGATATTGTATGATTATTCATATTATGGTGATTCGTTTTTTCAAATCCATCGCCAAAGGGAAGTCGTTGGGTATTTACAAAACGGGCTGATTCGCCCCAAAAAGTGGGGTATGATACATTTCGGAAAGAATTGGAAACACGTGTAATGTGCGATTCGGGAAAAAAGCGGTTAATTTGCACCGTTTTTCATAGCACTTCTAAAAATTTCAAGAATATGTATTTACTCGGATATGACATTGGCACGTCGTCGGTGAAGGCGGCGTTGGTAGATGTAGCGACAGGGCAGACTGTTGCAAGTGCACAGTACCCCGACTCGGAGGCTCCCATCATTTCAAAGCAGGTGGGCTGGGCCGAACAGGAACCGCAGATGTGGTGGGACGAACTGAAGATGGCCACCCGTCGTGTGGCAGAGAAGGCTGGCGGCCTGGGCCAGGTGAAGGCCATCGGCATCAGCTACCAGATGCACGGCCTGGTGTGTGTGGATAAGAACGGCGAACCCCTGCGCCCTTCCATCATCTGGTGCGACGGCAGGGCTGTGCCCTACGGACAGGCAGCCTTCGACGCTATTGGCGGAGAACGCTGCTTGAGCCATCTGCTCAACTCGCCAGGCAACTTCACGGCAGCAAAGCTGGCCTGGGTGAAGGAGAACGAGCCAGAGGTGTTTGAGAAGATTCACAAAATCATGCTCCCCGGCGACTACATAGCCATGCGCTTGTCGGGCGGTGAGATGCAGACCACGGTTTCGGGCCTGTCGGAAGGCATGTTCTGGGACTATATATATAATAATGTGTCGGAAGACGTGATGAACTACTTCGGTTTCCCGAAGGAAATCATTGCCGACATCGTGCCGACGTTCTCGGTGCAGTCGAAGGTTTGTCAGGCTGTGGCCGACGAACTGGGCATCCCTGTGGGCACCCCGATTAGCTATCGCGGTGGCGACCAGCCGAACAATGCGCTGTCGCTGAACGTGATGAAGCCAGGCGAGATTGCTGCCACGGGCGGCACCAGCGGCGTAGTCTATGGTGTGCTGGGCGAAGTGAACTACGACAAGCTGTCGCGTGTGAACACCTTCGCACACGTCAACCACCTGCAGCCCGACACACGTCTGGGTGTGCTGCTGTGCATCAACGGCACGGGCATCCTGAATGCCTGGATGAAGCGCACGGTGGCCCCAGAGGGCATCAGCTACCCAGAGATGAACGTGCTGGCCGACCAAGTACCTGTGGGCAGTGAGGGGCTGACTATCATTCCGTTTGGCAACGGTGCAGAACGCCTGTTGCAGAACAAGGAGGTGGGTTGCTCCATCCATGGCATCAACTTCAACATCCACAAGAAGGCTCACCTGTTGCGCGCTGCCCAGGAGGGCATTGCCTTCTCGTTTGCCTATGGCATGGAGGTGATGAAGGGCATGGGCATCGAAATCAAGACCATCAAGGCTGGTCATGCCAATATGTTCCTGAACCCGATGTTCCGCCGCACACTGGCATCGGTGACGGGTGCAAGCATTGAGTTGTACGAGACCGACGGCTCGGTAGGTGCTGCCTACGGTGCCGGCATTGGTGCTGGCATCTATCGTGACAGCGATGATGCTTTCAAGACGCTGAAACACATTGTGACTGAGGAGCCTGTGGCTGACAACGCAGCTTATCTGGAGGCTTACCGCCGGTGGGTAGAAGCTGTGGAGAGGATGTAGTGTGTGTGGAGCCTTCGCAATGGGCTTGATGAGTGAAACAGAAGAGACAACTAATTATAAACCTTTTAAAAACAAAAGAATTATGGCTAAAGAGTATTTTCCTGAGATTGGTAAAATTAAGTTTGAAGGTAAGGACAGCAGAAATCCATTGGCTTTCCGCTACTACGACGCAGAAAAGGTAATCATGGGTAAGCCCATGAAGGAGTGGCTGCGCTTTGCTATGGCTTGGTGGCACACACTCTGCGCTGAGGGTGGCGACCAGTTTGGCGGCGGCACAAAGAAGTTCCCCTGGAACGAAGGTGCTGACGCTGTGACTATTGCCAAGCAGAAGGCAGATGCTGGCTTCGAGATTATGCAGAAGCTGGGCATTCCTTACTACTGCTTCCACGATGTTGACCTCGTGAGCGAGGGCTGCTCCATCGAGGAGTATGAAAGCAACCTGAAGGCAATCACTGACTACCTGAAGCAGAAGCAGGAAGAGACTGGCATCAAGCTGTTGTGGTCAACGGCTAACGTGTTTGGCAATGCCCGCTACATGAACGGTGCCAGCACAAACCCAGACTTCGACGTTGTGGCTCGCGCTATCGTGCAGATTAAGAATGCCATCGACGCTGGCATCAAGCTGGGTGCAGAGAACTATGTATTCTGGGGCGGTCGCGAGGGCTACATGAGCCTGCTGAACACAGACCAGAAGCGTGAGAAGGAGCACATGGCTACGATGCTGGGCATGGCTCGCGACTATGCACGCAGCAAGGGCTTCAAGGGCACATTCCTCATCGAGCCTAAGCCCATGGAACCCAGCAAGCACCAGTATGACGTTGACACAGAGACTGTCATCGGCTTCCTGAAGACTCACGGTCTGGACAAGGACTTCAAGGTGAACATCGAGGTGAACCACGCTACACTGGCAGGTCACACCTTCGAGCACGAACTGGCTGTTGCTGTTGACAATGGCATGTTGGGTTCTATCGACGCTAACCGTGGTGACTACCAGAATGGCTGGGACACCGACCAGTTCCCAATTGACAACTACGAACTGACACAGGCTTGGATGGAAATCCTGCGCGGTGGCGGTCTGGGTCATGGCGGTACAAACTTCGACGCCAAGACTCGTCGCAACTCTACCGACCTGGAGGACATCATCATTGCTCACATTTCTGGTATGGATGCTATGGCCCGCGCTCTGGAAAGTGCAGCCAAGTTGCTGGAAGAGAGTCCTTACAAGCAGATGAAGGCTCAGCGTTATGCCAGCTTCGACAGCGGCATAGGCAAGGACTTCGAGGACGGCAAGCTCACACTGGAGCAGGTTTACGAGTATGGCAAGAAGAACGGCGAGCCTAAGCAGACTTCAGGCAAGCAGGAGCTGTACGAGACAATCGTGGCTATGTACGCCTAACACCCTGAGGGTGCACTGAGTGCACAGAGAAGACTGAGTGCACAGAGAAGACAGAGGACACAGAGTTTTTTTCTCCGTGTCCTCTTCTTTGTATCTTCTTCTCTGTGTCCTCTGTCTTCTCAGTGCTCTCTGTGCACCCGCAGGGTGTTACGGGTCAGCAGTTCGATGCTGTCGAGGGAGAGCAAGAGGCCGCCTGGGGCCTTGTCGAGCTGGGCACGCTGGGGGGCTTGGAAGTAGATGGGGTAGTCTTTGGAGAGGGGCAGGATGCGAAGCTCGACCCGCTTGCCGATAAGGTCGGAGAGACGGACGAGCATGGGCTTGCCGTTCCAGAAGTTGTCTTCTATGAGTTGGCCGTCGGCGTAGATGCGGGCTGCATCGCCTTTGTAGGAGATTTTGAGGTAGCTTTCTGGATTATCTAGTCTTTCTAGCCTTTCTAGATTATCTAGCCCTTCTAGTTTTTCTAGATTGGCTAGTCTTTCTAGTTTTTCTAGACCTTCTAGTTTTTCTAGATTGGCTAGGCTTTCTAGGTCTTCCAGTTGATAGATGGCGGCTTTGTCAAAGTCGGCGTTGGTGGGCATGGCGGCGACTTTCTGGCTACCGAGCTGGACGGCGCGGGGGGCAGCGGCTGCTTGGGTCTGGGTGGGCTGGATGCTGGTGGGCGTGGTCTGCCAGTACTCTTCGACGATGGTGTTGCCGGCTTTGTAGAGGATGCCGCCCCGCTGGGCATAGTGGAGCTGGCCGTCAATCTTGAAGGCGGTGTAGGCTTTCTCCCTGGAGAGTACGCAGAAGGTCTGGCCCGCAGCTGTGAAGGGCTTGCCTGGCTTGGCCTTATATACCTTATTATTTATAGAGAGCTGGGGCTTCTTGCCTGGAATCTCGACAAAGTAGATGGTGCCGTCGGCTTGGCAGAAGGGTTCGACGGTTGTCCAGTCGATGGTGGCAGCCCCTACCTTCAGCCCACGGAGTGTGCAGTAAGACTGGCCTTCTTCGTTGAGGATGCGGACGTAGTCGTTGTAGAACTCGAAGGCTCCACGACGGCTGTAGTGTTCGCTCAGCGTGTCAACATCCATCTGCGAAAGCTGGTCGCCCCAGTCGGCCAGCATCTGGTGAAGCAAGCGGGTGGAGTGGAAAGCCTCGTCGAGCGGCTGCCCCATTTCGCCCAGCGGACACTGGAAGTCGTAGCTCATGTAAGGCATGTCGTTGTAGTTGGTGACGCTGGTTGCCTGGGTCTCGCCCATGGTGTGCCGTGGATTGTAGGGGTTGGTGCCGCCGTGGTACATGTAGTAGCCCGGCAGGTTACTGCCCGAACCGAGCTTGCAGATGGCCAGTGGCTTGATTTCCTTGCCAGAGATGTTGATGCGACGATGGTAGGCTGGCATCATGCCGCCACCCAGTTCGCAGGTGAAGTAAGGATAAGAGAGGTCGCTGCGCTCCATCTCTGTGCTCTGGTTGGCACCGAGACTTTCCGTCGCGATAACGGCAGAGAGGCGTGTGTCTTTCATGATAAAAGCCTTGGGATAATCGCCAGGCATGTCCTTCATAGAACGGTCCCAGAAGCCGTCGGCATAGTCGCCGTAGAGCGGAAGTATCTCGCCAAAGACTTCTTTGCCGTTCAGCTTGGGCCAGCCTGTGCGTGTGTAGAAGGGGAGGTCGAAGCCAGCCTTGTTTGCGATTTGCTTCAGTGCCGTGAAGTAAGCCCAAGGACCACGGCACTCGTTTTCGAGCTGCATTCCGACAATGGGACCGCCGTCTTTCCACTGCAAGCCATTGACTTGCGCAAAGATGTTGTTGTAAAGAATCGTGGTGGCAGCCAGGAAGCCCGGTGCAGTGGAACGCAGTTTATATTGTTTAGGGTCGTCGATAGACTTCTGCACCATCCATGTGGGGAAGCCGCCCTGATAGACTTCGCCGTGGCAGAAGGGTCCCACGCGCAGGACAACGGGCATTCCCTCTTCGCCACAAATCTCGATGAAACGGCGCAGGTTGCGGTTGCCGCTCCAGTCCCAACGCCCCTCTTCTGGCTCGTGGTGAATCCAGAACACGTAGGTGGCAACGACGGTGATGCCGCCTGCCTTCATCTTGCGAATTTCGCGCCGCCAGTCTTGCTGGGGAACACGAGCGTAGTGGATTTCGCCCATGACGGGAATGACGGGCTTTTTGTCGATGATGAACCCCCGACTGTCCACCTCAAAGGTGTGTCCGTCGGGCGTGGTAGCTGTGCCAAACTTGAATGTGGTCTGTGCACAAAGTGTTTGCGACAACAGGGCAAACAGGAGAAAAAGTTTTTTCATAAGTGCTTATTTTATTGGATTTGTTGGGCAAAGGTATGAAAAGTTTTGAAAAAGCAAAAATTTTCGCTACCTTTGCGCCCTGTTTTAACGTGCACAAGATGAAATCGTCCATTTCGACGAAGCACTTTGTGCATGATTTTGAGCTTTGTTTTTTATGAACGAAATAGAAAGAAGACGCACATTTGCCATTATTTCGCACCCTGATGCTGGTAAGACAACCCTGACAGAGAAGCTGTTGCTCTTTGGAGGCCAGATTCAAGTGGCTGGTGCAGTGAAATCCAACAAAATCAAGAAGACGGCGACATCAGACTGGATGGACATTGAGAAGCAGCGTGGTATCTCGGTCAGCACTTCGGTCATGGAGTTTGACTACCTGCCGCAACATCTGGACCAGAACCAGCCCCCCTACAAGGTGAACATCCTGGACACTCCGGGCCACCAGGACTTTGCTGAAGACACGTTCCGCACACTGACGGCTGTCGATTCGGCCATCATCGTGATTGACGGCGCAAAGGGCGTGGAGGCTCAGACCCGCAAACTGATGACGGTGTGCCGCATGAGGAAAACTCCCGTCATTGTGTTTATCAACAAGATGGACCGTGAAGGCCGTGACCCGTTTGACCTGCTGGACGAGGTGGAAAGCGAGTTGCAGATTCGGGTACGTCCGCTGAGTTGGCCCATCAACCAAGGTGCGCGCTTCAAGGGCGTGTATAATATATATGAGAACAACCTGAACCTGTTTACGCCTAACAAGCAGGTGGTGACCGAGAAAGTGAACGTGGACATCAACTCGGCACAGCTGGACGAAATGGTGGGCGAACAGGATGCCAGCAAGTTGCGTGAAGACCTGGAAATGATTGACGGCGTGTATGATCCGTTCAATGTGCAGACCTATCTGGATGCAGATGTGGCTCCCGTGTTCTTTGGCTCGGCCCTCAACAACTTCGGCGTGCAGGAACTGCTCGACTGCTTTGTGGAGATTGCTCCCAATCCACGTCCCACGATGGCCGAAGAGCGAATGGTGCAGCCCGAAGAGCCGAAGTTTACGGGCTTTGTCTTCAAAATCACGGCCAACATCGACCCCAATCACCGCAGCTGTACGGCGTTTTGCAAAGTCTGCTCAGGCAAGTTTGTGCGCAATGCACCCTATCTGCATGTGCGCAACGGCAAGACGGTGCGCTTCAGCAGCCCCACCCAGTTCATGGCGCAAAAGAAGTCAACGATTGACGAGGCTTGGCCAGGCGACATCGTCGGTTTGCCCGACAACGGCATCTTCAAGATTGGCGACACGCTGACAGAGGGCGAACAGCTGCACTTCAAAGGGTTGCCATCGTTCTCGCCCGAAATGTTCAAGTACATAGAGAACGCCGACCCCATGAAGACGAAACAGCTGGAGAAGGGCATCAACCAGCTGATGGACGAGGGGGTAGCCCAGCTGTTCATCAACCAATTTAATGGTCGGAAGATTATCGGCACAGTGGGCCAGCTGCAATTCGAGGTTATCCAGTATCGCTTGGAGAACGAATACAATGCCAAGTGCAGATGGGAACCCATCTCGCTCTACAAGGCTTGCTGGATAGAGAGCGACGACGAGGCCGAACTGGATGCGTTCAAGAAGCGCAAGTACCAATACATGGCACGAGACCGAGAGGGACGCGATGTCTTCCTGGCCGACTCCAACTACGTGTTGCAAATGGCGCAACAGGATTTCAAACATATCAAGTTCCATTTTACATCTGAATTTTAAATGCTACAAGACGAAGTGAAGAAGGCCGTGGAGGTCTTGAAGAATGGTGGAGTAATACTCTACCCCACCGACACAGTGTGGGGCATTGGCTGTGACGCTACGAACCCCGAAGCCGTCAAGAAGGTGTATGAAATCAAGCGAAGAGAAGACACGAAGGCACTGATTTGTCTGGTTGACAGCGATGCACGCATCTCGCGCTATGTGCGGAAGGTGGCCGATGTGACATGGGACATGATTGAACTGAGCGAGCGTCCACTGACCGTCATCTACGAAAACGTCTCTGGACTGGCCCCCAATCTGCTGGCCGCAGACGGCTCTGCCGGCATCCGCGTCACTCGCGAAGAGTTCTCCAAGGAACTGTGCTACCGGTTCCAGAAACCCATCGTCTCGACCAGTGCCAACATCAGCGGCGAACCCACACCGCTTACTTTCGACGACATTTCCGACGAGATCAAGCAAGCCGTGGACTATGTGGTGCACTACAACCAGCGATGCAAGGAGAAGCACAAGCCTTCCAGCATCGTCAAGATGAGTGAAAACGGTCAATTTACCATTATTCGAGAATAATGCTATTTGGGATAAGAAGAAAGGAGATAGCCCTTCTGAACGCTGTAACGGCTTGGATTAAGGGCGACCACACACAGAATCAGATTGTGCTGATGATTAGCGTGGCGGTGGGGCTGTGCACTGGCATCACCGCCTTTGTGCTGAAAGGGCTGATTCAGGCCATCCAGCATCTGCTGACCTCCAGCTTCACGGTGGAAGAAACTAACGAACTCTACCTGCTCTATCCGGCGGTGGGCATCCTGCTCTGTATGCTCTTCGTCAGATACATTGTGCGGGGCGACATCAGCCACGGTGTGACCAAGATTCTGTATGCCATGTCGAGAGGCCGCAGCCGCATCAAGTCGCACAACCGCTGGTCCAGCGTCATTGCCAGTGCCATCACCATCGGATTCGGTGGTTCGGTGGGAGCCGAGGCTCCGATTGTGCTGACGGGAGCCGCATGGGGTTCCGACCTGGGCAAACGCTTCCACATGCCGCCCAACATCATGATGCTGCTGGTGGGCTGCGGAGCTGCTGGTGCCGTTTCGGGCGTGTTCAAGGCTCCCATTGCAGGTGTGATGTTTGTGACAGAAGTGCTCATGCTGGAGCTTAACATGTCCTCGCTGCTTCCGCTGCTTGTGACGAGCATCACGTCGGTCTGTGTCTCCTACGGATTCTATGGCACTGCGCCGCAGTTCAACTTCGTCCTTTCCAAGGCTTTCACCATTGACATCATTCCCGGTTGCCTCATCCTCGGCATATTCTGCGGACTCATTTCGCTCTATTTCACCCGTGCGATGAACTGGTTTGAAGGCATCTTCGGCAAAATCAAGAAAAAGCGTTACAAGTTCCTGTTGGGTGCATCGGTGCTGGGTGTACTCATCTATTTCTTCCCCGTCATGTATGGCGAAGGTTACGGCGTTATCGAACAGCTCATCAACCATGCTTCTGCAGAGGAAATCACACAGCACTCTCTCTTCTATGGCGGACAAACCAATCTCATCATCTATCTCTCGCTGGTACTTGTGTTCAAAGTCTTTGCCACAACAGCCACCAATGGCGGCGGCGGATGTGGCGGAACCTTTGCGCCCAGCCTGTTTCTCGGCTGCATAGCCGGCTACGTGTTTGCCAGCCTTTGGGACGCACTCTTTGGGCTTTCCCTGGGAGCCACTACCTTCCTTTCTGCCGAAAACTGCGGACTCTACGGCATGGCCGGCCTGATGTCGGGTGTGATGCACGCCCCGATGACGGGCATCTTCCTCATCGCCGAACTCACGGGCGGCTACGACCTCTTTGTGCCGCTGATGATTGTGTCTGTCGTGAGCTATTTGGTCATCAATCTGTTTGAGCCTCACAGCATCTACGCCATGCGCCTTGCACGCAAAGGCGAGCTGTTGACGCACGACAAGGACAAGGCAATCCTGACAGTGCTAAATCTGGAGTCACTCATCGAGCGCGACTACCGAACCGTCACCCCCGACATGGACCTGGGGCAGCTGACCCATGCCATTACGAGGTCCCACCGCAACATCTTCCCCGTGGTGGACAAGAGCGGGCGTTTTCTCGGTGTCGTTTCGTTAGACTCCGTCCGCATCTATATGTTCCGCACAGAACTCTACCGTCAGTATCGGGTAGGCTCCTTCATGAAGAAGCCGCCAGCACTGCTCAGCATCAACGACACCCTGAAGGTGGTCACAGAAAAGTTCGACGAGACGGGAGCCTGGAACTTGCCCATCGTTGACAACGAATCCAAATATGTAGGATTTATCAGTCGTTCAGGACTGTTCAACTCCTACAGAAAGACCCTCATAAAGTTTAGTCCAGAATGAGAATGGAAGGGAAGTTAAAGGGAAGTTATCACTTCACTTCGTCCCGTTTGGAAGTTAAAGGGACGATACTGAAACTGCTGATTCGTCCTTTTAACTTCCCTTTAACTTCCCTTTAACTTCTCTTCCATTCAGACATAAAAAGTAATCCTCATGACAAAAGAAGACCTCAGAATCGTCTATATGGGTACGCCCGACTTTGCCGTAGAAAGCCTGCGCGCCCTTGTGGAAGGTGGCTACAACGTGGTAGCCGTTATCACCATGCCCGACAAACCTATGGGACGGCACGGCAATGTGCTGCAAGCCAGCCCCGTCAAGCAATACGCCCTCCAGCAAGGCTTGAAAATCATGCAGCCCGTCAAGCTGAAAGACCCCGACTTCGTGGAGGAACTCCGCTCGCTCCATGCCGACCTGCAGATTGTCGTGGCATTCCGCATGTTGCCCGAAGTGGTGTGGAGTATGCCGCCCCTTGGCACGTTCAACGCCCATGCCAGTCTGCTGCCCAAATACCGTGGCGCAGCCCCCATCAACTGGGCCGTCATCAACGGAGAGACCGAGACGGGCATCACCACCTTCATGTTGAAACACGAGATTGACACAGGCGACATCATCGACCAGGTGCGCATCCCCATTGCAGAGACCGACAACGTGGAAGTCGTACACGACAAGCTGATGAAGCTGAGCGGCCAACTGGTCACCAAGACTGTTGACAGCATTCTCGACGGCACATTCACCACTGTGCCGCAAGCCGACATACAGGGCGTAGAACCCACGCCCGCCCCCAAGATATTTCGCGAAACCTGTCGCATAGACTGGACGCAGCCCACCAAGCGCGTCTATGACTTTGTGCGCGGACTGTCGCCCTATCCAGCTGCATGGACTACCCTCGAAGGCAAGTCCGTCAAGATTTATGAAGCCACGAAGGAAGCCGCTCCTGCCACCCAGCTACAGCCAGGAGCCATTGTGACCGACAGCAAGTCTTACCTAAAGGTGGCCACAGCCGACGGACTGCTGGACGTGAAGACATTGCAGCTTGAAGGAAAGAAGCGAATGGACATTTCCGACTTACTTCGTGGACATAAAATCCCCGAAAAAGCATTTTTTTGCTAAAAAATTTGGCACTTTCGTGAAAAAGATGTTTCTTTGCAGCCGAAATCACAGTCAAAAGTGAACAATACTTTAGTTTTTACCCTTCAAAACCCCTCATTGCCTATCGAGAAAACATTACTCTAACCAATACAATAGAGACTAATGAAAAATATGAGTGCCATGACCGACGAATCGTTGGTTAACATGTACATGAAAGGCAATGACAGTGCTTTCGACGTTCTGATGAAACGCTATGAAAGCAAGGTTTTTTCTTACATCCTCTACTCCGTCAAGAACCAAGAACTCGCTGAAGACCTCTTCCAGGATGTCTTCGTCAAGGTCGTTGTCCGTCTGCGCAACGGGAAATACCAGGAGAACGGCAAGTTTCAAGCCTGGCTCATGCGCGTGGCCCACAATCTGCTCATCGACCACTTCCGCAAAGAGCCGGAAGAAAACATTATCTCGAAAGACGAAACCGAAGTGGACCTCTTCAACGACCCCTCTCTGGCCGTCAACGAGAACCGCGAGCAGGAGATGATTAGCCAGCAACTCATTGCCGACGTAAAACACCTCATCAGTCGTCTGCCCGAAAACCAGCGACAAGTCCTCACCATGCGCTACTACGACGAACTTTCCTTCAAGGAGATTGCCGAACTGACCAATTGCAGCATCAACACCGCCCTGGGTCGTATGCGCTATGCCCTCATCAACCTGAAGAAGATGGCCAAGGACATTGCATAAGCGCACAGGATTAGAGCGAAAACGAGTGGGGATTCAGGCAGCGAATTCAGTGGAACGCTTCCCTATATGGTTGCGTTCCACTGAATCCGCTCGTCAAAATCTTATCCCTGGGCTGCGTAAATATCTATTCAACAAAAATTTAGCGGATTTTCAACTGGCCGTTTCAGTTGAAAAAGACGGACACTCCTGAAAATCCGTTTTTTTCGTCTCTGAGTTCATGTTTTTTTTAGCTGCGCCGGGGCGTAAAAACATCCGAAAGTTATAGCTTTTTTTTGACTGCACAGTGCTGCTCCTGTGGAAAGCCTATGCTCTCTCAGTAGCATCACTGTCTCGTTGCAGTAAGAAAACTGCCCCGTTGCAGTAAGAGAACTACCGCGTTGCAGTGGGAGAACTGCCGCGTTGCAGTGAAAAAACAGTCTCGTTGCGGTGAGAGCACAGTCTCGTTGCTGTGGAAGAACAGCCTGAGGCAGACCTCAGACTTGTCCGTGTTCGCGCAAAGGCATAAAAAAACCTGCTTGACGCAGTGTCATGCAGGTCCAAATCTCTCTTCGGGGTATCCCCGGAGTCGCTTGATTCCTCTGATTAGAGAGTGTCAGCAGCAGTTGTGTCAGCAACAGCAGCAGTTGTGTCAACTTCTACTTCTACAACTTCAGTGTCAGCAGCGAGAGTGTCAGCTGTTTCAGCTGGTTTTGTGTTACCACCGCAAGATGCGAAAGACATAGCAACTACTGCTGCGAAAGTGAATACAAGAGTTTTCATAATTTCTTTTACTTTTTAGAGTGTTAAACAATTATTTGCTTTAAAAACCGCTGCAAAGGTATGAACTTTTAAGACACGTTGTACTCCAAAGCGGCTTTTTTTTTTGATTTTAACGTAAAAAAAGCGATTTTGGTGCAAAAAGTGACAATTCCGGAGGAAATAGAAGCCATGTTTCCGTACACAACAGACGGAAAAGTTAGTCGCTCCACATGAGGTCGGACATGATGTCGTTGGAGACAAAAAGTCCTGCACGGGTCAGTCGCAGCCGATTTCCGTCGAGACGGAGTCTCCCCTGTGCAATATGCTGCCGTGCGTTTTGCAGGCAATAGTTGTGGAGCGCAGGGCCAAAAGTGCGGGAGAGTTCGCCCAGGTTCATCCCGTCGCAGGTGCGCAAGGCTGTGAGGATGAGTTCGTCATACTTCTCGGTCTGGCTCATGGCTTCGTGTTCTGCTGGTATCTGTCCGCGCTTGGCCCCGTCGATGTAGGCGGAGAGGGAGCAGACATTGGACTGGCGTGCAGCTCCGTCGAAGGAGTGTGCACCCGCACCGATGCCCAGATAGGGAATGGCTCGCCAGTAGCTGGAGTTGTGGAGGCTGCGTCGGCCTGGCAGGGCGAAGTTGGAGATTTCGTAGTGCTCAAACCCTGCGGCACGGGTCTGGTCGAGCAGGTATTCATACATGGCGAGTGATGTTTCTTCGTCGGTCTCAGCGATTTCGCCTCGACTAAGCTGCTCTGCGAGCGGAGTGCCTTCTTCATACATGAGGGAATAGGCAGACAGGTGCTGGATGTTGAGCGAGAGTGCTTGGGCTACATCCGCCTCCCAATCGGTCATTGTCTGGCCTGGGAGACCAAACATGAGGTCAACGCTAATGTTGTCGAAACCAACCGACTGTGCTCCCCTGACAGCAGCAATGGCTTGTGCAGCCGTGTGGCGGCGATGGAGTGTCTGCAGCAGTGTGTCGTTGAAGGTCTGTATGCCTATGCTCAGCCGGTTAACGCCCAGGATGCGCAGGTCGTGCAGACCTCCCCGTAGGTCGTCGGGGTTGCACTCCATGGTTATTTCTTTCGCGCGTACATTATATATATTATATATAGCGTTGAGAATCGTCCCAATCTGCTGGAGGGAGAGTTGTGTGGGTGTGCCGCCACCGAAGTAGATGGTCTCCACGGGTGCGCCGTGCAGGTAGTCTTTGCGCTGCTCCAGTTCTTGGCACAGGGCATGGACGTAGTCGTTGCGCAGCTGGAGTGATGTGGTCGAAAAGAAGCCGCAGTAGGTGCAGCGTGTCTTGCAGAAGGGAATATGGACGTAGATGCCAGCCATAGTCTTTTGCGGTTTTACGGTTTTGCGGTTAGGGCGGTTTGCGGTTTTGCGGTTTTACGGTTTGGCCACCGTATGACCGTACAACCGTTAAGCAAAGCGACCGTAGAACCGCAAAAACCGTTGCAAATATACACTTTTTTTGAATAAGAAAAGTAAAAATGTTTTACAACATAAAAAAGAGGCTTTCTGTTCCGCATTTTTTACGTAATTTTAGCCCGAAATTGGAGGCATAGGGTGCAAACCTTATCTCCAGACAGCAAAATTGTATAACCCTAAATAATTATGAAAGTTTACAACACACATGAAATCAAGAACATTGCCTTGCTTGGCAATGATGGTGCGGGTAAGACGACCCTTACGGAAGCACTGCTCTATGAGGCTGGCATTATTAACCGTCGTGGACGAATCACCGCAAAGAACACGGTGAGCGACTATTTCCCCGTAGAGCAGGAGTATGGTTACAGCGTTTTTTCAACGGTATTCCATGTAGAGTGGAACGGCAAGAAGTTGAACATCATTGACTGCCCAGGGGCAGACGACTTCGTGGGCGCAGCCATGACAGCACTGAACGTGACCGACACGGCTGTGCTGCTCATCAACGGCCAGTATGGTCCGGAGGTTGGCACACAGAACCATTTCCGCTACACGGAAAAACTGGGCAAGCCAGTCATCTTCCTCGTGAACCAGCTTGATTCAGAGAAATGCGACTTCCATCAGGTAGTGGAGCAGCTTACTGACATCTATGGCCCGAAGGTTGTGCCTGTGCAGTATCCGCTCAACGAGGGTCCAGACTTCAACGCACTGATTGACGTGCTGCTGATGAAGAAGTATTCGTGGAAGCCAGAGGGTGGTGCACCCATCATCGAGGACATCCCTGCCGACCAGATGGAGAAGGCCATGGAGATGCACAAGGCGCTGGTGGAAGCTGCCGCTGAAAACGACGAAACCTTGATGGAGAAGTTCTTCGAAACTGAAGAGCTGACTGAGGACGAAATGCGCGAGGGCATCCGCAAGGGTCTGGCCGCACGCTCGATGTATCCTGTGTTCTGCGTTTGCGCAGTGAAGGACATGGGTGTTCGCCGTCTGATGGAATTCCTGGGCAACGTCGTTCCGTTTGTTGACGAAATGCCTATGGTTCACAACACACGTGGTGAAGAGGTGAAGCCAGACCCAGAGGCTCCCACATCGCTCTATTTCTTCAAGACTGCCAACGAGCCACACATTGGCGGCGTGCAGTATTTCAAGGTGATGTCGGGCAAGGTGCACGAAGGCGATGACCTGGCCAACAGCGACCGTGGCAGCAAGGAGCGCATTGCCCAGCTCTTTGCTTGTGCCGGTGCCAACCGCATCAAGGTGGACGAACTGGTGGCAGGCGATATTGGTTGCACCGTGAAGCTGAAGGACGTGCGCACAGGCAACACGCTGGTAGGCAAGGACTGTGACCACCGCTTCAATTTTGTAAAGTATCCTAACCCGAAGTATATTCGTGCTGTCAAAGCAGAGAACGAGGCCGACACCGAGAAGATGGTGGCTGCCATCCAGCGCATGAGCCAGGAAGACCCGACGTGGATTCTGGAGCAGAGCAAGGAACTGAAGCAGACACTGGTGAAGGGGCAGGGCGAATTCCATCTGCGCACGCTGAAGTGGAGAATGGAGAACAACGAGAAAATCAAGATTGTTTTCGACGAGCCTAAGATTCCATATCGCGAGACTATCACAAAGGCTGCTCGTGCCGACTATCGCCACAAGAAGCAGTCGGGTGGTGCTGGCCAGTTTGGTGAAGTGCACCTCATCGTGGAGCCTTACTTCGAGGGAATGCCAGACCCAACGACCTACAAGTTCGGCAATCAGGAGTTCAAAATTACGCCGAAGGGCAAGGAGGAAATCGACCTGGAATGGGGCGGCAAGGTGGTCTTCATCAACTCCGTTGTGGGTGGTGCCATCGACGCACGTTTCATGCCGGCCATCCTGAAGGGTGTAATGAGCCGCATGGAGCAAGGTCCGTTGACGGGTTCGTATGCACGCGACGTGCGCGTCATTGTATATGATGGAAAGATGCACCCCGTTGACTCCAACGAACTTTCGTTCATGCTGGCTGGTCGCCACGCATTCTCTGATGCCTTCAAGCAGGCTGGTCCTAAGTTGCTGGAGCCAATCTATGACGTTGAGGTGTTTGTGCCAAGCGACAAGATGGGCGATGTGATGAGCGACTTGCAGGGTCGCCGTGGCATGATTGTCGGCTCTGAATCGGAAAACGGCTACGAGAAGCTCATCGCCAAAGTGCCACTCAAGAGCCTGAGCAGCTATTCCACAGCCCTGTCGAGCATCACAGGCGGACGTGCCAGCTTCACGATGAAGTTTGCCAGCTACGAACTTGTTCCGACAGACATCCAGCAGAAGCTCATGGCTGAGTTTGAGGCCGAGAACAAGGACGAAGACTAGTATTGTCATCCCCATTAAAATGGGACCTTTGACAAGGTGGGTCCCCGCCGTCCCATTTTAAGTTTCTTTTTTCAGTGGAGGTTTGCACGATTGCAAACCTCCTTTTTTTATCTCTATTATTAACAAAACAACAAGCAAACAAGGCTTCAAATGTTAAAAGAGTGCAGTATTTTCACAAATCAAAAAGTTTTTAAGTTAATTGTTTGGCGTTGGTTTAATAAAAGAGTTACATTTGCAACGTGATTAGTGTTATCGTCACAGAAAGATAATGAAGAAATCGACAATTACCATATTGGCTGTAGTCATGGGCTTCTCGTTTGCCTGTCTGCTGGGCTTGCAAGTGCGCTACATTGATGAAATCCTGGGGATGCGCAAGGCGCACTTTGAAGAATATGTGAGCCGAAGCATCAATCAGGTTGCCCACAAGCTGGAAGTGGACGAGGCCACGCGCTATCTGGAACAGGGTTCGGATGCCATGATAGGCATTGCCACCGCCATCGACTCCGTCATGGTCAGCACAGACTCAGCCGTGATTCAGCGTACCCACCAAGTCAGGGCAAAGGACGGCAGTGTGTTCACCTCGCTCGAAACAACAGCCAGCACCTCCATGTCGGACAAATACTTCACAAAGCGCAATGCTGGGGCACACGCTGACAAGATTCGCTCGTTGCAGGAAATCATGGCACGCCGCTACAGCTACGAGAAGTCGCTGCTCGACGAGGTTATCTACAGCATCCTCTATACGGCGCACGACCGTCCGCTGGCCGAAAGAATGGACTTCAAACAGCTTGACCAGTACCTGAAGTCGGAGCTTTACAACAATGACATCAGGCTGAAGTATCACTTTGCCGTAGAAACAAACAACGGGGAAGTTATCTATAAATGTCCCGATTATGAAGAAGAGGGCAGCGACAAGGCTTTCACCGTAGCCCTGTTCCAGAACGACCCCGTGCAGAAGGCTGGTGTACTGAAAGTCCACTTCCCCAAGCAGAGCGAATTTATCTACCACTCCATTTGGTTCATCACGCCTTCACTCATCTTCACGCTGGTGCTGCTCGTAACATTCATCGTCACTCTGGTGCTCATCTTCCGTCAAAAGAAGCTGACCGAAGTGAAGAACGACTTCATCAACAATATGACGCATGAGTTCAAGACCCCCATCAGCTCCATTTCTCTGGCAGCCCAGATGCTGGGCGATGACAGTGTGAAGAAGACTCCACAGCTGATGCAACGGCTTACGTCAACCATCATGGACGAAACCAAGCGACTGCGCTTCCAGGTGGAGAAAGTCTTGCAACTCTCCATGTATGAGCACCAGAACGCCAACCTCAGAAAGCAGGACGTGGACATCAACGAACTGGTGGCTGGCGTGGTTCACACCTTTGCCCTCAAGGTGGAGAAGAACGGCGGCAAGATTATCACACAGACAGACGCTACCGACCCCTTCGTCTATGTGGACGACATGCACTTCACCAACGTAGTCTTCAACCTCATGGACAACGCCGTGAAGTACAAGCGCAACGACACAGAACTGGAACTGAAGGTGATGACGTGGAACGAGTCGGGCAAAGTCTGCCTCTCCATCCAAGACAACGGCATCGGCATTGCCAAGGACGACCTGAAGCGAATCTTTGAAAAATTCTATCGTGTGCACACAGGCAATCTGCACGATGTGAAGGGCTTCGGACTGGGCCTGGCCTACGTGAAGAAAATCGTGGAAGACCACAAGGGCACCATCCACGCAGAAAGCGAACTGGGCATAGGCACCAAGTTCATCATCAAGCTGCCCGTTGTCAAGCCCGAAGCCTAACTCCAACAGAAAACATATTATTAACTCTCTAAAACCAATACGACTATGATTGACGACAAGAATGAAGACGTTAGCATCCTCTTATGCGAAGACGACGAAAACCTGGGTATGCTTCTCCGTGAATACCTCGAAGCAAAAGGCTACAAGGCCGACCTCTGCGTAGATGGCGAACAAGGCTACGACGCATTCCTCACCAAGCAGCACGACCTCTGCATCCTCGACGTGATGATGCCCAAGATGGACGGCTTCACGCTGGCTGGGCGCATCCATGAAATCAACCCCGACACCCCATTCATGTTCCTCACGGCCAAGAACCTGAAAGACGACATCCGCGAAGGATTCGAGTTGGGTGCAGACGACTACATCACCAAGCCATTCTCAATGGAAGAAGTGGTCTTCCGCATCGAAGCCATCCTGCGCCGTGTACGCGGGAAGAAGAACAAAGATCAGCTCGTACACCAGATTGGCCGCTTCACCTTCGACACCCAGAAGCAGGTGCTCTCCATCGGCGGCAAGCAGACAAAGCTCACCACCAAGGAGGCCGAACTGCTCACACTGCTCAGCAACAAAGCCAACGAACTCCTGCAGCGCGACTACGCCCTGAAGACCATCTGGATTGACGACAACTACTTCAACGCACGCTCCATGGATGTTTACATCACCAAACTGCGCAAGCACCTGAGCGAAGACCCCCACGTAGAAATCCTCAACGTGCACGGCAAGGGCTACAAGCTCGTCATCTCTGAAGAAAACTAACCAGCACAACAACTCAAAAGGAGGGACACTTCAAGCAAACCATGAAGTGTCCCTCCTTTTTTGTCTGGCAGCCAAACCGCCTGCCCAGCAATCAATACTTGCGCTTATTGATATAAATGTGTGCAATGAGTCCGGCAATGATAAGCACAACGCTGCCAATGGTGTACCAGTTCTGGTCAGCGAGGTCAGCCATAAATGGAACTACGGCACTCAGCACAAGCGCAAGTGCACCAATCATGATTAAGAGGATACCAAGATTTTTCATTATATAGTCATTTTAAAGTTTACGTTCAAAGCCGTTTGAGTGCAAAGTAAGCGAATTTTCAGCAAACAGCGAAATAAAAAGCTAAGAAATTTAATAACCACCCCGTTTTTCTCCTCTTTCCACCCCCAAAACAAGCTTTTTTTGTCCACGAAATACAGTTTTTTCACATTTATCTTTCCACTTTTAAGTTTTTTCCCTACCTTTGCACCGCTTTTTGCGAAACTTCGTGAAAGCGCAGTAAAAACAAATTATTAACAACAACTTATTTATTGACTCAAAATGAATCAATACGAGACCGTTTTCATTTTAACTCCCGTTTTATCTGAAGCACAGGTAAAGGAAGCGGCAGACAAGTTCAAAGATTATCTCGTTCAGCACGAAGCAGAGATTATCAACGAAGAGAGCTGGGGTCTGAAGAAGTTGGCCTACAACATTGACCGCAAGTCATCAGGTTTCTACCAGATGATTGAGTTCAAGGCAGAGCCAGCAGTGATTGCTAAGTATGAGTTGCAGATGCGCCGCGACGAGCGCGTGCTCCGCTACCTCACAGTTAAGAACGAAAAGTACGCAGCAGCCTACGCTGAAAAGCGTCGTAACAAGAAACAACAGGAGGCTTAAACCATGGCAGTTACAAACAACACTTCAGAAATCAGATACCTTAACGCCCCCACCATCGACGTTAAGAAGAAGAAGTATTGCCGATTCAAGAAAAGCGGCATCAAGTACATCGACTACAAAGACCCTGAGTTCCTCAAGAAGTTCCTCAACGAGCAAGGCAAGATTCTGCCTCGCCGCATCACAGGCACTTCGCTCAAGTACCAGCGTCGTGTTGCACAGGCAGTCAAGCGTGCACGCCACCTTGCACTCCTTCCATTCGTTACAGACTTGTTGAAATAATTTATAGGAGGAAAGAACAGTATGAAAATCATTCTCAAGAAAGACGTTCCAGGCTTAGGCTACAAGGACGAAGTCCTCACAGTGAAGGACGGATATGGTCGCAACTACCTTCTTCCTCAGTGCTTGGCAGTACTCGCTACTGAAAAGGCAGTAAAGCAGCTCAACGAGGAATTGAAGCAGCGCGCACACAAAATTGCGAAAATCAAGGCAGACGCAGAAACCAGAGCAGCCGCATTCCAGGGCGTATCGCTCCAGATCAAGGCCAAAGTTTCTGAAGGCCGCAACATCTACGGCTCCGTAGGTCCAAAGGAAATCGTTGCAGCCCTTGCCGAAAAGGGACTCGACATCGACGTGAAGATGCTGACCATGAAGGCAGCCAAGGCACTCGGCACATACGAAGCCGTAGCCCACTTCCACCGCGAAGTCAACGTAACCATTCCCGTTGAAGTCGTATCTGAAGAGCCCATCGTAAAGGCTCCCAAGGCAACCCCAGCCCCCGCAGCAGAAGCAGAAGAGGCACCAGCCGCCGAGGAAGCCCCGGCAGAAGAGGCTCCAGCTACAGAAGAAGCTCCCGCAGCAGAGTAAATCCCCAGCAAAACACCCCACACAAAGGGCTGACATCACCACGATGCCAGCCCTTTTTGCGTACCCTCCCCCTTCGCACCGCCCCAACATCCTGCCGCAAACGCCCTTCGTCCCCACCCATTTTGAGCCACCATTGAGCCAACGACTTCCTCAATAATGGCTCAATTTTCATTCTGCACGCCCCCATTCCGTCCCAACCCTGTCCCCAAAAGCAACAACAAACCAGCTGCAAAACAACCTAATAGCACCATCCCCGCTTTCACACTTCACACCCTCAAAAAGGAATTTGTATTGCAGTACGGCACGTACCTCAACCAAAGTGCAATGACTCGTGCTGGTAAGGCTGGGTCTATTGACACCGATAAGCTGAAAGAGGGCGACTATGGTTTCGGTGTGTTTGCTTATTACACAGGTACACAGACTTACAATGACTACACAAG
>JAFTEV010000058.1 GCA_017453465.1 Bacteroidaceae bacterium
AGCCCCGGGGTTCCACCTCTTCCCATCCCGAACAGAGAAGTTAAGCCCGGGCGCGCCGATGGTACTGCACCGCAATGCGGGAGAGTAGGTCGCCGCCTTCTTGAGGGGGTTCCCCGGCAGAAATGCCGGGGAACCTCTTTTTTTTTGCGTTTGTTTTTGTGCCCCTTTTGCCGTTAGCTGGGGTTCTCGGACTGTAGGTAGGAAATTGTCACCATTTATGTTTTTTTAAGATGCAGCATAGTTGTTACGTTGGAAGATTGTAATAACTTTGCAGTCGAAAAAGTTTCCTGAAACGGGAAACTTTTTGCGGAAGGGGAGTGGAGAAGTTTCCCGAAACGGGGAACTTGCGGTGTCGCTCCTATGGGATTGACAATTTAACTATTCTTTCATACTATGGAAATTAAAAACTTTACCATCACGAAGCGTGATGGGTCGAAGGACCTGTTCTCTCTCGACAAGATTATGCACGCCATTGTAAAGGCATTTGAAAGTGTCGAACAACCAGCCGATTTGGGTACTATCTCGATGATACTAAGTCATTTAGACATACGGGATGACATCAAGGTGGAGGACATTCAGAACCAAGTAGAAGAGGCACTGATGCGCGAGGGCTTCTACAAAGTTGCCAAGTCGTTCATGCTCTACCGTCAGCAGCACAGCGAAGACCGCGAGACATTGGCAAAGCTGCAATTCTTGTCCGAATACTGCTCGTCGGTAAATGCAGCGACTGGTTCAAAATATGATGCCAACGCAAATGTGGAACATAAAAATATTGCAACTCTGATAGGCGAACTGCCCAAGTCGAACTTCATCCGCCTGAACCGCCGCTTGCTTACCGACCGCATCAAGAAGATGTACGGAAAGCAGCTGGCAGACGAATATATCGACAAGCTGACACACCACTTTATCTATAAGAACGACGAGACGAGCCTGGCCAACTACTGTGCCAGCATTACGATGTACCCCTGGCTCATTGGCGGCACACTGTCCATTGGCGGCAACTCCACCGCTCCCACGAATCTGAAGAGCTTCTGCGGCGGCTTTGTGAACATGGTGTTCATGGTGTCGAGTATGCTGAGCGGCGCGTGCGCCACGCCCGAATTCTTAATGTATATGAACTACTTTGTGGGCAAGGAATATGGGCAGGACTACTACAAACGTGCCGACGAACAGGTGGACCTCAGCCTGAAGAAGCGCACCATCGACAAAGTTATCACCGACTGCTTCGAGCAGATTGTCTATACGCTCAACCAGCCTACGGGAGCCAGAAACTACCAGGCCGTCTTCTGGAACGTAGCCTACTACGACCGCTATTATTTTGAAAGCATCTTCGGCGAATTTTATTTCCCCGACGGTTCAAAGCCCGACTGGGAAGGACTCTCATGGTTGCAGAAACGCTTCATGAAGTGGTTCAACAAAGAGCGCACCAAGACCCTGCTGACGTTCCCCGTTGAGACGATGGCCCTGCTGACCGACAAGAACGGCGAATGTCTCGACAAAGAGTGGGGCGACTTCACGGCTGAAATGTACAGCGAGGGCCATTCCTTCTTCACCTACATGAGCGACAATGCCGACTCCCTTTCCTCCTGCTGCCGCTTGCGCAACGAAATCACCGACAACGGCTTCAGCTACACGTTGGGAGCAGGAGGTGTCAGCACAGGCTCGAAGAGCGTGCTCACCATCAACCTGAACCGCTGCATCCAGTATGCCGTCAACCACGGGCAGGACTACCTGGAGTACTTAGGCACCATCATCGACCTTTGCCACAAGGTGCAGCTGGCCTACAACGAGAACCTGAAAGAGCTGCAGGCACACGGCATGTTGCCCCTCTTCGATGCGGGCTACATCAACATTGGCCGCCAGTATCTCACCATCGGCATCAACGGCCTGGTGGAGGCAGCCGAGTTCATGGGGCTGAAGATTACGCCGAATGACGACTACAAACACTTCGTGCAGAGCATTCTGGGGCTGATAGAGAAGTACAACAAGCAGTACCGCACAAAGGACGTGATGTTCAACTGCGAAATGATTCCCGCCGAGAACGTGGGCGTGAAACATGCCAAATGGGACCGTGAAGACGGCTACTTTGTGCCTCGCGACTGCTACAACAGCTATTTCTATGTGGTCGAAGACGACACCCTCACGGTCATCGACAAATTCAAGCTCCACGGCGCACCCTACATCGAGCACCTCACAGGCGGCTCGGCCCTCCACATGAACCTCGAAGAACATCTGAGCAAACAGCAGTATGCCCAGCTTTTGAAGGTTGCCGCCCAGGAAGGCTGCAACTACTTTACCTTCAACATCCCCAACACGGTCTGCAACGACTGCGGCCACATCGACAAGCGATACCTGCGCGAGTGCCCCAAGTGCCACTCCAAGAACGTCGATTACATGACCCGCATCATCGGTTACCTCAAGCGCGTGAGCAACTTCTCGCAGCCCCGCCAGGAAGAGGCTGCACGCCGCTACTATGCCACCGCGTAGCGTATGCTGAAATACGTCAACACAGGCATCGTGTTTCAGGAGATTCCCGACGAAGTAACACTTGCCATCAACATTTCCAATTGCCCATGTCGTTGCCCCGGATGCCATAGCCAGTATCTGTGGGACGACATCGGGCTTCCTTTGGATACGGCTGCCATCGACGCTTTTGTCAGCAAGTTCGGCTCCGACATCACCTGCATTGCCTTCATGGGAGGCGATGCCGACCCACGGGCTGTGAACCAGTTGGCACAATACATCCACGAAGAGCATCCGTCCTTCAAGGTGGCCTGGTACAGCGGACGGCTCCGCATCCCCTCAAGCATCAACAAGACCGACTTTGACTACATCAAAATCGGTCCCTACATTCGCCACTTGGGTCCGCTCAAGAAGCCTACGACCAACCAGCGTCTCTATCGCCAGCGGCTCGACGGCACATTTGAAGACATCACCGAAAGGTTTTGGCAGAGATAGATTTTTAGGAATTAACAATTCACAATTGACAATTCACAATTTGAGTATCCATTCCTCATTCCTAATTCCTCATTCCTAATTCATATCAGAATACCATCGACAGCAGCGGGATGGTGAGCACCGACAGCAGCGTTGTGATGAAGGTAACTTCGGTTATCAGCGTTGTGTCGCATCCATACTTCAGGCACAGGATGGTGCCGTAGGTGGCCACGGGCATGGCAATGATGACCGTGTTGATGTTCACAACGAGGGGCGCAAAGCCCAGGGCCGTGAACAAGTAGTAGAAGGCCAGCGGAATGAGGAACAGGCGGAAGACGGTCGTGGCATACACCGTCCTGTTGCCCAGCATCATTCGGGGCGACAGCCGCGACATCGACGAACCGATGATGAGCAGCGCAGCCGGCACAGTGACACTGCCAATCATGGTGAGCGGCTTGCTCACGAGGTCGGGGATGTTGTCTATGCGCAAGACCACGACGAGCATGGCCAGGTAAGCGGCAATCATGGGCGAGCCAAAGACCACCTTCTTGTTGAACAGCTGTTTGCGCTTATTGTGCTGCCCCCGTTGTGCCGTGCCGGAAAAGTCCCCCTTAATCAGCATCGCCCCCACGGTGAAGACAAAGAACGTGTTGACCACGTTGAGGATGGCGGCATAGAACACCGCCTCCGGGCCAAAGATGGAGGCCACGATGGGGTAGCCGATGAAGCCCACGTTGCCAAACATCAGCGCAAAGCCCACCACACCCTCGCGCTCCTTCCGGTGCGTGAGGAAGCGCGGAAACCACACAGCCACCGCCGTCAGCATCAGGTACGTGATGAAACTGATGCCCAGCAGGGGCAGAATCAGTTCGCGGTCGGGCAGTTTCCCGCTCATCGTCGATGACAAAATCAGTGCGGGGCAAGTGATGTCCACCACCAGGCTCGACAGCTTCCGGTCGAACTCCCCGCCCATGTAGCCCAGTTTTCCCGCCACGTACCCCACGATGACGATGAGGAACAACGTCACCATGATGTCAAGATTCTCCATGTTTTTTTTCAGTTGCTACAGCTATGTGCCATGGTGAATTGAGTTTTAGAACACAGAGATAACAATTAGGAATGAGGAATGGATACTCAAATTGTGAATTTCTTAAAAACTCTGTGTCTCTGTGTTCAAATAAAGTTATACATCATTCCCTCCTTCAGAGCCTCGGCAATGTTGGCGCCACGGAAGTGAGCCACAATGTCGTAACCCAGCTGCAGGGCAGCTGCAGGACCTTTGCCCGTGAAGAACTGGCCGTCCTGTTCCGTGAGGGCAGCCGTGTAGTCGGCACCCGCGAGGAACTGCTCAAAGCCCGGATAGCACGTGGCCCGCTTCCCCTTCAGCAGACTCAGGTTGCCGTACACCATGGGCGCGGCACAGATGGCAGCCAGCGGCTTCCCCGCCTTGTAGTGCGCCACGATGACCTCACACAGCGGCTCGCAGTCGTTCAGGTGCTGTGCGCCGGGCATACCGCCGGGCAGGAACAGCATCTCGGCCCCCGTGTAGTCGTTGTCGGCCAGCATCGAGTCGGCCACCACCCGCACACCGTGTGCACTCTCTACTACTTCGGTGGGCATGATGCTCACCGTCTTTACTTCCAGTCCAGCCCTGCGGCAGACATCAATCACGCCTAACGCTTCGACATCCTCGAAGCCATCGGCAAGAAATGCGTAAATCATATTTGTTCAGGAGTTATAGTTTCCGATTTCTCTGCAAAAGTACGAAGAAAAAACAGAACAGCACTATTGCCGAGCCACTTTTTTTCATTTCCCCCGCTGCGGCACAGGCTTTTCCGCCACGTGGGAGTGGGGTGCAAACCAGCCCCCGTGCCAGCCCGAAATCTTCGATGCAGGTGACCAAAACCATCCAGTGTGGCTTACAAAGTTGACGCAACGGCGTTGTTTGTAAAAACAATGTACGTTGTTTTTAGAAACAACGCCGATGTTTATAAAAACAACGCCGTTGCGTCAACTTTTTATTTCAATCCCGAAAATTTCGGATGCCAGCGGTGGAAATTTCCCTTGCCAGTGTGGGCTGTACGGGAATGTATTCCCGTTCCTTCGGAACAGAAATACACATTATATATAATATATACGGCAGCAGAACTGGGATTAATTCATGGCTAATTCATGGCTAATTTATGGCTAATTCATGGTTAATTCATGGAAATTCATGTTTAAAAAGAAGGTTTTATTTCGACAGAAATTACCATGAATTGACCATGAATTTTCATGAATTATTATATAAATCATTTTTTGGGAGGAACAAAACAACAAAAAACACGCCAAAGTTTTGTGGCGGACGCAAAAAAGCCTTATCTTTGCCGTCAGAGTGATAATAAATAATGTATAATTCCTAAAAACTTTCAGAAAAATGAAACTGTTCAAATCTTTCTTTCTGCTGCTTGCAGCCGTGCTGCTGCCCGCCATGGCCAGCGCACAAGTGATTAACGGCGACCTGAACCACAACAATGCGCTCGATGTGGGCGACGTGACCAT
>JAFTEV010000059.1 GCA_017453465.1 Bacteroidaceae bacterium
CGCGCTCGCGTAGGCTTTTGTTCTACTTTGATTGCCTACGCGAGCGCGACGCATTGCCTATGCCGTTCAGAACTGAGGGCACAAAGAGCACGGGGAAAACGATGGGCGCGGAGGAAAATTAGGGAGTTCTGCCACGACGGGCGGAGAACCGTGCTACGGCAGAGGGGGATAAACAGACGAAGAGCGCGACAAGTTGTTAGCTTTGTCGCGCTCTTCTGGTGGAGGTGCCTAGCAGATTCGAACTGCTGTAGACGGTTTTGCAGACCGTTGACTAAGCCACTCATCCAAGGCACCGTTTGCGTTTAGCGAGTGCAAAGGTAGGTGTTTTTGGGGAACTGACAAACTTTTCGGAGAGTTTTTTTTCTTTTCAAGCAAAAAAGGCGTACTTTTGCAGTATTTTACAGTTGAAAGATTGAAGAATGGACGCAGAAAGACTTGTACAGAGATTCATTGCAGCGGAACATCTGCTGACGGCGGACGAGCGGGTGCTGGTGGCTGTGAGCGGCGGTTGCGACTCGGTGTGCCTGCTGCTGATGCTGACGGGACTTGGCTATGACTGTGTGGCGGCTCACTGCAACTTCCACCTGCGCGGCGAGGAGAGCATGAGGGACGAGCGGTTTGTGCGCAGCCTCTGTGAGGGGATGGGGGTGAAGTTGCACGTCAGGGATTTTGACACGGCAGCATGGGCACGGCAGGAGCGGCTGAGCATCGAAATGGCTGCCAGGGAATTGCGCTATGCCTTTTTCTGCGAGGTCATGGCGGAAGAGCGGTGCACCAAGCTGGCTGTGGGACATCACAAGGACGACAATGCCGAGACATTCCTACTGAATGCCGTGCGAAAGACGGGCGTGAGGGGGCTGTGCGGCATCAAGCCGCTGTCGGTCAACAGTCTGGGCTGCACGGTGGTGCGTCCCCTACTCTGCCTTGGCCGTGAGGACATCGAGCGGTATGTCGGCGAGAAGGGCGCGGCATGGGTGACGGACTCTACAAACCTGGAGGACGACGCGGCCCGCAACAAGGTGAGGCTGCACGTGGTACCCGCCTTGAAGCGCATCAACCGTGCGGCTGTGGAGAATCTGTGCGACACGATGCAGAACCTGTCGGAGGTGCTGAAGATTTACGATGCAGAGATGGAACGCTGCATTCACCGTTGCACCCGCCGCGAGGGGGACACATTATATATATATAGGGAAAAGCTGGCGGCTTGCACATCGCCCATTTCGGTATTGCACGAGGTGCTTGCTCCGCTGGGGTTCAACGAAACGCAGATACGAAACCTGCTCACTGCCAAGGGCTACCGCTGCAACCGCCCCAAGGGTGGAAAGGCGGTAACGCTGCCCAAAGGCCGAGGTACGGTCTGGGTGGAAGTGAGCTGGAAAGTTATTACAATTAGGAATGAGGAATGGGGAATGGGGAATTAGGAATTAGGAATGAGGAATGAGGAATTGATACTGAAAAGTACAGTAATAATTCCTAATTCCTCATTCCTCATTCCTAATTCCTCATTCCTAATTCCTCATTAAAAAGCCCTACCCCAGCCCTAATGTCATGGCAAAGATGGTGACAAGGATGTAGTTGAAGAAAATGATGGTAAGCAGGGTTTCCATGTCACCAACAAGATAGCCTGTGGGGGTGAAGTGGGTGGAGATAAGTCGTTTGATTCCCCAACGACGATGGATGTTTTCCATCAGAAAATAGAAGAGTGTGCCGAGCAGGATGCCGACAAGGAAGCCAACAAGAACATCGCCCAAGTGGTGCACACCGAGGTAGATGCGTGTGAAGGTCGTGGAAAGCGACCAGAAGATAAGTGTCAGCGTAATCTTGGAATAACGAAAAAGCCAGGAAAAAAAGACGGCCACACACATGGTGTTGCACGCATGACCAGAGAAGAAGCCGAAGCGTCCGCCCCGGTAGCCTCGTACAATATCAACCATATACATGAGCTGCGGGTCTTGAGTGGGTCGCCAACGCGCAACCATGGGCTTCACAATGCCCGAACAAATGCGGTCGGCTACGACAATCATCAGTCCCAAGAAGAGAAAGACAAGAAGAAATTCGCGCAGGGTGTTGTTCTTGAAGATAACGATGATGAGCGTGAGGATGACCAACGACCAGGAGAATGTGTTGGTGACGGTGTACATCAGGTTATCCCAAAAGATGGAGTCGCTGCCATTGAGTGCCAACGTCCATTGGTGGTCGAGTTCGATGAGTTGGGAGAGGGACATGAGGGGAGGACTGCTTTTTTATATTCAAATCATTTCTACGGCAGAGGCGGGAATCCAGCCTTGCTTGCCTTCTTCAAACTTGACTTCGAGCCAGTGCTGCATGGTGTTGTCGAGGATTTCCACCTTGGAGCCTTCGTGAATGAGAAAGAGGTCGGTGCTGCTTTCGCTGGGCGAACTCTTCACGGAGACGGAGGGAGCCATCACAATGGCTGCGGCGTGGTCGGCCATCTCTGTGCTTTGCGAGTAGGCAGCAAGGTTGGCCAAGACGGTGAGGGCGATGAGGGCGATGGCCAGATAGAAGCCTGTCTTACGCAAGCGGATGTTGAAGGCAAGGAAGTAAACCAACAGACACATCAGAGCGAGGACAAAGCAGACCAAGCCTGTGGTGCCCCATGCGGTAAGACTCTGGATGTGAGTAAAGTCGCGCCACCATGTAACGAAGAACATTTCGGAGGGAGGTGTCACTTTGTCTATGGTCTTTCCACGGGCAAAAGCCAGATTGGAGCGGATGTCACCGTCGCCAGGACTCAGCACCAGGGCACGCTCATAGTTAAGGATGGCCAGCGGAATATTGTCGAGTTTGTAGTAGCAGCCAGCCAGATTGTAGTATATCTCAGCAGCCACACCTTGCTGGGAGAGGATGGCTTCGTATGCCTTGGCTGCCTCGGCGTATTTTTCTTTGCTGTAGAGTGCATCGGCCTCGGTCTTGGTCTGCGCAAAAGACTGAGGAACAGCGACGAGGGTCTGTAGTAATAGTAGCAAGATAAGTCGTTTCATTGTCTTTTTCTGTAGCAAGAATGATTGATTAGATGGTGCCTTCCATCTGCGAAATGGCATTGATGGCACTGTTATAGACGCTCTCCATGTTGGCAGTGGCATCGCCTGGAGCATAGCGGGCAAACTCGCAGTCGTTCAGTGTCTTGATGAAGGCTGTTATGTGTTCCTGTGGCACGTTATTGGCCGTGAGTTCCGTCTGGATGTTGTCTTTGTTGAGACGTTCCTGCGGAATGTTGAGCTTGTCGGCCACATAGCCCAGCATGGCACGCAGCACTTCATCGTAGAAGGCACTTTGCTGTTTTGCAGCAAGCAGTTTGTTGGCTTTCTTCATGCGCTTCAGGGCTGTCTTGTTGGCTTTACGTCCACGCACTCTGGCCTTGTCGTTGTTGAAGGCCATGCGCTTGTAGCCAATGACCAGTGCCACCACGAAGAGCAGGAACGGCACGGCATAGGAGAGCAGATAACGCCCTGTACCCCAGAACTGTTCGCCGTGTTTGTGCAGACGAACCTCGCCTTGCTTGATGTAGCGGATGTCTTGATTCAGTTCGCGCACATCCTGCTGATTGTTGGAGTAGTCGGCTGCCTGAGTATTGCCGCCCAGTCCTTTGTTCACCTTGAGGGTGTAGGGTTCGGTCTTCAGCGTCTTGTACGTCTTTGTTTGTGTGTCGAAATAAACGAAGTCAATGGATGGAATGGTGTAGTTACCAGCATGGCGAGGCACAAAGAGGTATTCAAACTCCTTGGAGCCAGAAAGTCCGCTGCGAGTCAGCGAGAACTTGTCGTTCACCTTGGCATCGTATGTTTCAAAGTCTTTCGGGAAAGCCACTTCGGGCGTGTTGATGAGCTTCATGTTGCCCACACCATTCACGTTGAGCCTCAACGTGACAGCATCGTTGGCGTTGACCTCCTGCGGACTCATCGAAGAGGAGACTGTAAACTGCCCCACTGCGCCAGAGAAGTTGGCGGGCTTGCTGGGCAGCGGAGAGACATGGATGACAAGCCGAGGTGTGGTGATGTGCTTGGTCATCTCCTGCATACCCGTCATGCCATTGAAGAATGCATCAATGGGGTCAATGTTTCGGTTGCGCGTCACAACCGTGCCTTCAAAAGTAACGGATGGTATGACAAGGTCGCCACTTTTCTGCGGGAACAACACGTACTGGCTCCAAACTACAGAACGATAATTGCGGCCATTGTACTGCTCCAGCTGAAAATCCTTGTTGCGGGGCAGTGTCACTTCCTGAATGTGGAAGCCGTCCAGCGTGGGGAGTTTGCCCTCAAGCTGAGTGATGTTGACCAGGGTGTAGAGCTTGTAAGTGAGCAAGATGGCCTCCTGCTCATAGACCTGAGTGCGACTGGCAGTCGCCGTCATAAAGAGGGCATTGGTGGAAATGTCTCTGCCCGAAGTGACGGGACGTGAACTCTGTCCCCCATCCTGCGACGATGAACGGCCTCCACCCGGCTGCTGTCCCTGCGAACCACCGCCCTGCCCCATTGACAAGACTTTTATCTTCACAGGATTGGACTTTACTGTATTGCCTTCCACCTGCACAGAGGCTGGATTGATGGTGTAGGTGCCAGGAACACTGCAAAGCACCACAAAGCCGTAGGTGATGCTGCTGCTCTGTGTGGTGCGTCCGTTGATAATCTGGAAACTGCTCTGCGACGATGTGCTGGGGCCGTAGATGACTTCAAAGCCCTTGAAATCGGGCGGCGTGAAATGGCTTGCCCCCTGTGTGTTTATTGTAAATTGCACACGGAACTTGTCGCCAACCTCGACGGTTGAAGGAGCCGAGGCTGTGAACGTAACCCCGTCGGCACAGAGGCGGACGGAAATGGTTAGCAATAATATAAGTATGCCTAATGTTCTCTTCATCTTGTGTACGTTTGTACGTTCTTACGTTTGTGAGTCTATACGTCCAATTGTCAAATTGTAAAATTGTAAATCGTCCAATTGTCCACTTCCCCTACCAGTCCTTTTCAAGGCTCTTGCGGCTGGCAGCCTGTTGTTTCACCTTCCGCTGAACATTCTTTTCATCGTGTTGAGCCGAATTGAGCAACTGCTCTGCAACCTGTTCCGACATCTGGTTCTTTTCCTCTTGCTGCTTCTGCTGTTGCTGCTTCTGCTGTTCTTGTTGTTGCTGTTGGTCTTGCTGCTGTTGTTGTTGCTGCTGATCCTTCTTGTCTTCCTTCTTCTGGTCTTTGTCATCGTTGCCGCCACCGCCGCCACCATTGTTCTTGTTGTTGTTCTGACTCTTCTTCAGCTGGTGCATGGCCATGGCCAAATTGTAGCGTGTCTCGTTGTCATCAGGATTGCAGCGGAGACTGCTTTTATACAGATTAACAGCATTTTGGAATGCGCCCGTAGCATCTTGGTTACTCTTCAGGAGCGAGGTGCCCTGCGCATACCACACGTTTCCAAGGTTGTGGAAATTCATGGCACGCTTCAGCTGGTTGGTTGTCCCCAGCGAGTCGGCATCCAAGTATTTCCTTGCACCTGTCGAATCCTTGCCCTGGAGCAGATAGGCATTGCCCAGATTGTAGAAAGCCTCATAGGAGTGTCCCTTCGAGAGAGCCTTCAAGTAGTAAGTCTCCGCCTTGTCATACTGCTCAGAGCGGAAAGCACGGTTGCCCATGCGGATATAGTCGCGGTCGTTGCTCTGCGCCAGGGCCGACAGGCAGCAAAGGCACAGCATCAGCAACGTGTGTAACAATCTATTCTTCATATCATCTCCTTTTAAACAGGGTTATCTTCCTGAAGATTGGGTTCCTCTTCTCGGTTATGCAACATTCGGCAATGAGCACAAGCAACAGCAGAATGGCCACAGCCACAAACTGCTCGTCGTAGTCGGAATACATCGCCATGGAAATGTCCTCCTTCTGCATCTTGCTAATCTCTGTCTCCAAGATTCTCTGTGCCTGATTGTTCTGGTCCACATGAATGTACATGCCATTGCCAGCCTTGGCTATCTCTTTGCCCACCTGCTCGTTCAGCTTGGTCGTGACCACATTGCCCGACAGGTCTTTCTTGTAAGTGCCGCCACCCATCGGAATGGGACCACCGCTGGCAGTGCCCACCGAGAGCACAAATATCTGTATGCCAGCTTTTCGGGCTTCCTTGGCTGCCTCAACAGCACCAGCCTCGTGGTCTTCGGCATCGGTAATCAGAATCAAAGCCCGACCCACCTTGGTCTTTTCCGAAAAACCTGCCACAGACCGCTGAATGGCCTCGGCCATGTTCGTGCCCTGCACAGGAATCGTGGCAGGATTCAGCTGGTCGAGGAACATCTTCGCACTCACATAGTCGGAAGTCATGGGCAGCAGCGTGATGGCAGAACCCGCAAAGGCCACAAGCCCCATCTTGTCCTGGTCAAACTGCTCTATCAATTTGCTCACAATCATCTTCGACTTGTCCAGACGGCTGGGTATCACGTCGCGGCAAAGCATGGAGTTCGACACGTCGCAAGCTATCATCACTTCTATGCCAGAGCGTTTCACCTCCTCATTGCGAGTGCCAAACTGCGGACGAGCCATGATGACGGCAATAAGCCCCAAGGCTGTCATCATCAGGGCAAACTTCACATGATTGCGCATGGCCGAAACATCGGGCATCAGGTGAGCCAGCAGCCGAGGGTCGCCAAACAGTCGCAACTGCTTCTTCATTCGCCAGCGCAAAAACACATACAGTGCCGTAAACACGGGAATGAGCAGCAAAAGATAAAGGTATATAGGATTTGCAAATCGGAACATAACTTTATGGCAATCTCTTTAAAATTACATAACGAATCAATATCTCAAGCAACAGCACAACGAAAGCCGCAAGAGCGTAAGGCTCATACAATTCGCTCCGCTTGCTAAACTCCTTCACACTGTACTTCGTGCGCTCCATCTTGTCGATGTCAGCATAGACGGCAGACAGGTCGGCATTCTGCTGAGCACGGAAATAACGGCCTCCCGTCTCGTTTGAAATCTTGTTCATCGTAGGCTCGTCAATCTCCACAGGCAACATCACTGTGCCGCCCGTTGGCAACGGATAGGGAGCCATGCCGTTCTTGCCAATGCCGATGGAGTAGATGCGAATCTTATACTTCTTGGCAATCTCGGCAGCCGTCAGCGGAGAAATGTTTCCGCTGTTGTTCACACCATCGGTCAGCAGGATGATAACCTTCGACTTAGCCGGACTTTCCTTCAGGCGCAGAATGGCATTCATAATGCCGTCGCCAATGGCCGTACCATCGTCAATCACACCACGCATAGCCATGTTGCAATCCACGCTGTTGTACAGGTTCATCAGCACGGCATGGTCGGTGGTCAACGGACACTGCGTATAGGTTTCGCCCGCAAAGATGGTCAGACCGATGTTGTCGGTAGGACGCTTCTCGATGAACTGCTGGGCAATCACCTTCAGAGCCTCCACACGGTTGGGCTTGAAGTCCTGCGCCAGCATACTGGTCGAGACATCCACAGCCAGCATGATGTCAATGCCCTCCACATCGGTATCGCTCCACGTGTGCTTGCTCTGGGGACGAGCCAGAATGCACACCACCAGCGTGAACAGAGCCAGCCGCAAGAGGAAAGGCAAATGGAACAGATAAAGCCGCAGACTCTTCGGTGCAATCCGGTACTTAATCGTCTCAGGCACCTTCAGCGAAGGCAAGCTCTTCTTGTATTTCAGCACATACCACAGAATGTAGGGTATCAGTGCCAGCAACAATATGAAATAAAGCGGATTCTTAAATTCCATCTTTCTTACAACGTCAACATATAAATACGGTAACACAAATAGCCGACCACGCCAAGCAGCACCACAGCCGCCACAGCCACAGCCGCCGTCAGCAGCCGCTTCGTCATCTTGGAGTGAGGCTCCACGACCACAATCTCTTCGGGCTGCGCCTTCTGCTCCTCCGTCTCTTCCTGCTTCGTCTGGTTGATGTACTCAATGGCACTCACCAAGTTGCGGTCGTTCTCGTTAATCAGCGTGCTGTACTTGGCAAACTTCACAAGGTCTGCCGTCTGGAACAGCTCACGCAGTTCGTTGATGGCCTCCTCGTCGTTCACCTCCTGCAACCTCGAAATGATTTCAAACGAAGTCATCTCCATCGCGTTAAATCCATAACGCTCACGGATATACTGACGCAGCGTGTCGGTCAGCTGCGTGTAATACTCCTTCGAGTCTTCACTCTGCCACAGTGCCTTGTCCTCCTTGATTTCCTCAATCTTCTGCATGGCAGCCTTGTGGGGAGCCACACGCTTCTTCATCTTGATGCGGCGAATGATGGGCTTGTTGTCCTTCAGCCGCACAGCCACATAAATCAAGGCCAACGTAATCAGCACCGAAAGCACCGAAAGCCACAACACCAGCCGCCAGTCTTCCCACACAAAGGGCGGAGCCATCTCCCCCTTCAGGCCAAAGATGCTGTCCACATGGAGCGTGTCCACCTGGAACGGAATGATGACCTTCATGCCCAAGTTCTTCGACTTGTAAGCCTTTCCGTCCACCTTCACCTCCATGGGCGGGATATTGTAGAGAGCCGTGTCAAACGAAGTGATGTAATACTTCTTCCTGAGCACCACCCGTTTGCCATCATTGATATACTCCGAATCGACGGGAGTTGCCCCCAGAAACTCCACACCAGGCACCACCTGCTGCAGAGAGTCGAAATCGGGCATCTCCACCACCTTCTTTGCATCTGCCGTCACCTCCAACGTCACGCCCATCCTGCCGCCAATGAACAACACTGCCGAATCCAGCTTTGCATTGACTATAGCATTCTGAGCATCCGCCAACAAGACCGTAAAGCAAACTGCAACAAGGAACAAAAACGCCTTCTTCATTTTTCTATGTTAATTGTCAAATTAGGAATGAGGAATTAGGAATGAGGAATTAGGAATTAGGAATTAGGAATGAGGAATTAGGAATGAGGAATGAGGAATTGATACTCCAATTGTGAATTGTGAATTATAAATTGTGAATTATAAATTGTCCAATTGTCCAATTCGTCAAGCTCGTCGTTTCAACAAATTGAGCAACGCCTTCACATAATCCTCATCCGTGCGAACAGACACGCTATCGACATTCGACTTCGTGAAGACCGACTTCAGCCAAGCCTGATACTGAATCCACCATTCGTGGTGAGCACGGCGCACAGCCTTGCTGCTCGTATCCACCAGGATGTCCTCGTCCGTCTCCGCATCGTGCATCTTCACAATGCCCACATTCGGCAACTCCGTCATGCGCTGGTCATACACCTGCACCGCAATCACATCATGCCGACGGTTCGCAATCGTCATCTGGTTCGTATAGTCCTTATGGTCGAAAAAGTCGCTCAGCAGGAACACCGTGCAACGCTTCTTGATGGCATTCGTCATGTACTCAATGGCCATGCCGATGTCCGTCCTGTTGCTTTCGGGCTGGAAATCCAGCAGTTCGCGAATGATGAACAAGATGTGCTTGCGCCCCTTCTTCGGCGGAATGAACTTCTCAATCCTGTCCGAAAAGAAAATCACGCCAATCTTGTCATTATTCTGAATGGCGGAGAACGCCAGCGTAGCCGCAATCTCGGTCGTCATCTCGCGCTTCGTCTGCACCTGCGTACCAAAGTCCAGACTGCCCGACACGTCCACCAGCAGCATCACCGTCAGCTCGCGCTCCTCCTCAAACACCTTCACGTAAGGCTTATTGAAGCGAGCCGTCACATTCCAGTCAATGTCGCGCACGTCGTCGCCATACTGATACTCACGCACCTCGCTGAAAGCCATACCGCGTCCCTTGAAGGCAGAGTGATACTCTCCAGCAAAGATATTGTTGGAGAGACCACGTGTCTTTATTTCAATCCTGCGGACCTTCTGTAAAAGTTCTTCGTACTCCAAAGCTTATGCGGAATTAGGAATTAGGAATTGATACTCCAATTGTGAATTGTGAATTGTCCAATCAAGGCACTTCCACCTTATTTATAATCTTGCTCACAATCTCCTCCGAATTGACATTGCTGGCCTCAGCCTCGTAAGTCAAGCCAATGCGGTGGCGCAGCACATCGTGCGCAATGGCACGGATGTCCTCCGGAATGACATAGCCACGATGCTTGATGAAAGCAAACGCACGGGCAGCCAAAGCCAGATTGATGGAAGCACGGGGCGAAGCACCAAAGCCAATCAGTCCCTTCAGCTCCTTCAGGCTGTACTTCTCCGGGTAACGAGTGGCAAACACGATGTCAGCAATATACTGCTCAATCTTCTCGTCCAGATAAACCTGAGCTACCACCTTGCGGGCATCCTCAATCTCCTTGGTCGTCATGATGGGACGAATCTGCGTCGCGTCGCCCGAAATGTTCTGGCGGATAATCTTCTTCTCCTCCTCCAGCTTCGGATAGTCAATGACCACCTTCAGCATGAAACGGTCCACCTGGGCCTCTGGCAGCGGATACGTGCCCTCCTGCTCGATGGGGTTCTGCGTAGCCATCACCAGGAACGGCTTGGGCAGGTCGTAAGTAGTACCGCTGATGGTCACCTGCCGCTCCTGCATCGCCTCCAGCAGAGCCGACTGCACCTTGGCGGGCGCACGGTTGATTTCATCGGCCAACACAAAATTTGCAAAGACGGGACCCCGCTTTGCAATGAATTGCCCGTCCTTCTGACTGTAAATCATCGTACCGACCACATCGGCGGGCAACAAGTCTGGTGTAAACTGAATGCGGCTGAACTGCGCATCTATCAGCGACGAAAGCGTCTTAATGGCCTTCGTCTTGGCCAGTCCCGGCACACCTTCAAGCAAGATGTGACCGTCGGAGAGCAGGCCGATGAGCAGTGACTCCACAAGATGTTTCTGACCGACGATGGCCTGTTCCATGCCAGTCATCAGGTTTGTGACGAAAGCACTATGTCTTTCGATTCTTTCGTTTAGTTCACGAATATCAATAGCTTCTGCCATAAATAAAGTGTCATTTTTTAAATTCGGGTGCAAAATTACCACTTTATGCTGACAGCACGCACTTAAAAATTGCTAAAAAAGGTTGTTGCAGTTTTATTTTAAGAGTATTTAAAGCTAAAGCACTACTTTATTTCTGCAACCGCAAAGAAATCGGCACGGGAAGGCCAACCCATTGCATCAGGTGTGGCGGTGAAAGGGGGCGAAACGTTTTACACCGCCACGCCTGTCCGCATCACTTCGCGGTAAATGGGCGAGTCCTCACCGCTTTCCAAAAGGATAGGCTCGATATAACAACTGATGTTCTCCCTGGCACGACCGAGAGATACCGCCGTGTCCCACCACTTCTCGTGGTCAACCTTGGGCACAATGACAGCAACGTCAATGTCGCTCCACTCGTTAGGGCAGTCCTTGGCGTAGGAGCCGAACATCATCACCTTCAGCGCGGGGTCGAAACGTGGAGTAATCACCTCCTTGTAGCGGCGCACCAATTCCAGGGCAAACTCCTTGGGCAAAATGCCCTGTATGGTGGAGGGAGTGAACGTCACCGGGTCGATAACTTTTCCTTTATCCTTTCGAGTATCCATGTGTGCATCAGTTTAGTTTGTTCCAAAATTACGGCAGTCGTTTCGCGGTTAAGCATCCGGGCCACATCGTCTTTAAATTCCTGATAGCGCGCCTCAATGTTCAGTCTCTTGATACCTTCGAGGAAGTTCTTCTGCTCTTCGCTCATCATTGTGTAGAGGCCGCAACCCTCAGCTATGCGCCAGTGCTCATGAATGAATGGCGGATCGTCATCGCGGCACACGCACCAGTAGCACTTCAAAGTCTTTTCCACCACCTGATGGCACATGAAACCGACGTAGAGCCAATGGCCTGTCTTGTAGAGGTCCTCGGCCACACTCAGGTCTTCGGCCACGATGCTGAGCCATTCTCTGCTCTCTCTTTATTTGCCATAATCCTAACATTTATGAGTTTCAACGGTGCAAAGATACAACTATTTTCCGACATCCTCACAGTTTCGGTGGAATTTTTACTGCGGCGGGGCAGTGAGAGGGGGCAAAACGAAAGGAGGGCGGTGCCGTCTGCCACAGCGACGGTGCCACCCTCCTGTTAGTCAGTATCCCAAACCGCTGTTGCAGCTAAAACAGACAAATTGGTGAATAGATAATTAGAAGGCGAGGCAACCAAGAACGTAAAACGACACGACTTGTTGGTCGGCATATTCCTTATTCATCTTGCTGAAGTACGTATAATAGTGGGCGACGGGGGTTTCGGAAAAGTTGATACCCATATAACCATAATACGTATCAGTTGCCTCCTCTGTTTTCGTACTCGACCAATAGCCGTCATTATTCCATATTGTGCCTGTAGCGGTAATCTTTGCCACAAAGCCAGAAATATAGTACAACGAGTTAGTAGTGTCATCACTTGTTTGTAAGCCGTCGCCATCAATGGCACAGCCCGTAAACATCTTCTCCCAATCATCGTCAGACGGTAAGCGCCATGTGCCAACACTGCCGGAAATTGTGGGATAGCCCACATACGCATTGGCATCGCTCCAAGACATTTTTGAAGGGTTGCTGTTGAGCTGGATAGCCAGACCGTTAGAGCCGTTCTTGTAGGCCACCATAGCCACAGCAGTCACGCCTTTGGGCATTTTTTCCTTGTCGGCCACGGCGTATGCCTTGCCATCGCTGCCCACAATATCGCCGACAGCAGAGGCAGAAAGCGTATGGCCTGCCGTACTCCTGTTGATGTTATAGACCTTGCCGGCTGCGAATGTCTTGTTGTTGTCCTCATCGAGGTTGAGGGTGATAGCTGTGCCACCCACTGTCAGGGCGAGATCTTTTGACTCTCTATCTCCATTAACGCCTATAGCAAATGTAGCGGTGCCCGAAGCATCGGTTTTTACAGTTCCGGAAACATTAAAAGTCCCAACTGTTAAAACCACTTCGACCTCAGTATTAGACGCCAACCCTCTGATGTCGAAGTTGAGAATTGCATTTTGGGGGCTCAGGGCAAAGCCATTATTATACCCGTCAGCCATTTCCAGGCTGAACTGCTCTACGGCTTCTGCCTTCGTGGCGGCAAAAGTCTTGGTGCCATTCCAATTGACAGTAGCTTGATACTGACTTGATTTTACAATAGATATAAAATCACGTGATTCGTAGCCGTTTGGAAACAGCCAGGCTATGGCCGATGTTCCGCTGTGCGCCGAGAGAAGTGCGTCGGCAGTGCCAGAATAGGAATTTTCAGTGCAAATAGTGCCGCTGAATGTTCCGCCAGACTGCCATGTCAGCGTGCCGATATAATGGCCTGCATCTTCGGTTTCACCACTAACAAACAGCTTGTCGCCCGTGCTGAACTCCAGCTTCTTGGTAGATTCGTTAAACGTGGCGCGAGTGGTGGCGGCATCGCCCTGACGGGTCACGTTGAGGGTTACGGGCAGGGGGTAGCCTTTTTGGTTGTTAATCTCGGTGCCGACGGCATCATCTTCGCTGCTGCAAGCAGTGGTCAGCAGCATGGCTGGCATCAGCATGGCTGCGACCAGCGTCTTGAAGATATTCTTTGTTTTCATTGTTCTTCTTCTTCGTTTTTTGTTGTTAATACTCGGATGGCTGCAAGGGGCATCAGATGTCTTCCTCCCCCCACTCATTGTTCATTGTCGCATTCACCTGTGTCGCATTCACCTCTCCGCTGACTTGCAGCAGTTGTGCCTGCTGCTGAATCTCGACGACTTCCATCGTCGGTTTCTGATAATCTTTCTTGTTCATTGTTACGATTATTATTTGTTAATCCCAAATCGGTCATTAGAAATGACGGCTTACATTTTGTTCGTTATTATGCATATTTATGCTTCCAAGTTAAGCAGGCGTGTGCGTTATGATGAGTAAATCTGAGTTTGGCGTGTTATTTTGATAGTGAATTTTTCTAATGA
>JAFTEV010000060.1 GCA_017453465.1 Bacteroidaceae bacterium
ACGTTTTCTTTTTCTGTCTTCTCCCCGACCTTGGACTAATACTAATTTTATTCATTAACAACAAATTATTTAAAACAAGAAGATTATGAAAAAGATTTTCTCTCTATTGATGATGGCACTGCTGCCGATGCTGGCAAGTGCAGGTACAAATGTGATAAAAGTAGCCGACATTGTAGCTGCACCAGGCTCACAAGTTGTTATGCCTATTGAGGTGGAAAATGAGGATGTTGTTCGCTCGGTTGAATTTAGATGCTATTTGCCAGCAGGAGTAACTGAAGAAAATGTGGAATTTACAAGCCGCTCCAGTGATATTCCTGACAACAAGAAAACTGTTAATTGGGATGCGAGCAAAAATTATTTAGCTTTTGTCATTTGGGGGTTTGACGAAGATTGGCATCCTGCCTATCTCAAAGGAAACAACGGTTCCGTAGCGAATGTCACATTGCAAATTGGAAGTAATATGCAATATGGCGATTATGAGATAGATGTATATAAAGCTGATTTGGAAGGAACAGAAGGCATGATTTTGCAAGACAAATTCAAAGTTAAACTGACAGTACAAGGTTCGACTAATTCCATCACCGCCACAGACATCACAGCACGCCCTGGCAAGACATTCACGCTGCCTCTCAATCTGGAAAACGACGATGAAATCACAGAAGCAGAATTCAAGCTGGCATTGCCAGAAGGCGTAACGCTGGAGAGCGCGAAGGTGACAAGTCGTGGCAACGGCCACGAAGTGGACTACAAGCTGCGGGCTGGCAAATACAACTTTGAAGTTTTCTCTGAGAAAGGAAATGCTTTCAGCGGCACAGAGGGCGCATTCGTGGAACTCACCTTGAAGGCTGACGCTGGCATCGCTGCGGGCAACTACGACATTCAGGTTTCTGACATATCGCTGATTACGGCTGATAACAAAGAGGTGACCGTGGCCGACTTCACAGCCAAGCTGACCATTGAGGAGCCGACATCGAGCATCACGGCAAGCAGCATTGCAGCAAAGGCTGGTAAGAACATCGTGCTGCCCATCAACTTGGAGAACGACAACGAAATCACAGATATGGAGTTCAAGCTGACTTTGCCAGCAGAAGTGACCCTGGAGGGTGCTGCCGTCACCGACCGTGGCGCAGACCAGGAAGTCAGCTACAAACTGCGCAGTGGCAGCTATAAGTTTGAAGTTTCATCACCAGCAGGACAGCCATTCAGCGGCACAGAGGGTGCAGCCGTGAACATCACGCTGAAAACTGACAAGACCACTGCTGCGGGTGACTACGACATCCTGGTTTCCGACATTCTGTTGGTAACCAAGGATGGCAAGGAAATCTCTGTGAAGGACTTCACCGTCAAGCTCAGCCTGACGGAATGGAAGGAAATCACCGTAGAGGACATCACAAAACTTATCGACGAGTATCTGGAGCAGTAAACCGGACGGAAGGCATTAGCCACTAAAGGGTGCACACAGGGGAGACTCTTCCCGCTGTGTGCACCTTTTCTTTGCAGAAAACGTGTGGGTTACTCGGAAAAACTTCGTAACTTTGCAGCGTGAAAGCGCGTAATCATACTTTTGATTTCCTTTGCGGACTGTGCATCCTGCGGATGATAGTGCTGCACACGGTGAGTGTGTGTGGACTGCGGGGTGAGTTTTGGTTTGGCAAGCTGATGGCATGGACGTTCTTCTTCATGTCGTTTTTCTTCTTCAAGGCGGGCTATTTCAACAAGGGCGTGGTGGGCGACTTCGGTGTCTATCTGCACGACAGGGTGAAGCGGCTGCTGGTGCCCTACTTGAGCTGGGGCCTGATTGGGTCGGTCGTGTTTTTCGGCTTTGTCTATGGGGTGCCGGGGTTGAGGCCGATGGCGAGCAAGCTGCATTGGGAGCATGTTTACACGGTGAGCCACTTCTGGGGCAATCCGCCTGTGTGGTTCTTGTTTTCGTTCTTCACGACGTATGTCATTATTGGGGCTGTGAATGCACTGCGCTGGCAGCGGGCACTCGCTGTGCTGGTGCCGTTGCTGCCCTTTGTCAGCTATTGGTTATTCAGGCAGGGCAATCCGCTGTGGATGTCGCTGAGCAATGTGCCGATGGGTGTGTTTTTCTTCTGTCTGGGCCGCTGGTACAGGTGCAGACCGCTGCACCCTGGGGTGTCGTTGGCGTTGGTTGTGCTGTTCGTGGTGTGCAATCGCGTTTATCATGGGGAGTACGACATGAGCCTGAACAAGTGGGTGCAGCATCCGTGGGGTGCGGGGCTGGGGACGGTGTGTGCCCTGGTCGGCATTTCGGGTTTGCTGCTGAGTTTGCCACAAAAAAGAGTGCCCGCCGTGAACTATATCGGCGAGCACTCAATGGTATATTTTGTCTTGCATTATCCGCTTATCCATCTGTACAGGTTCTTGCGCCTGTCGTTTGGGCACAGCATTCGTGGGCACTGGGATGATGTGATTTTGCTCACGGTCTTCATTCTGTGTGTTTGTACTTGGCTGGTGCCCTACGTGGAGAGGGTGCCGTGGCTGAGCGGTCGGTTCACTTCAGGTGGCGTGAGCGTTCCTGGTCAGCATCGAAAACCTTGAACTCGTAGCCTTGCGACTGGAGCCACTCGATGGCGCGGGGCAGGGCAGTGTGGAGTTTGTCGATGCTCTTGAGCGAGTCGTGGAAGGTGATGATGCTGCCGGGGCGTGTGTAGAGGCGGACGTTGTCATAGACTTCGTCGGCTGTCAGTCGGTTGGAGTAGTCGCGTGTGACGAGGTCCCACATGATGATGGTGAACTTCTTGCGCAGGTAGAGGTATTGGTCTGTGCGCATCCATCCGTGGGGCGGACGGAAGAGGCGGCTGTGGATGAGGTCGTCGGCCTTGCGGACGTTGATGAGGTAGCCTTTGCGCGAGTGGCGCAGTCCGCCGATGTGGTTGTAGGTGTGGTTGCCTACGCGGTGGCCGTGGCTGCGGATGAGCTGGTAGAGTTCTGGGAAGCGTTCCACGTTTTCGCCCACCATGAAGAAAGTGGCCTTTACGCCGTAGTGGTCGAGGGTGTCGATGAGCCAGGGTGTGGACTGGGGAATGGGCCCGTCGTCGAAGGTCAGATAGACGGCCTTCTCCGATGGGTCCATTCTCCAGATTGCGCTGGGGTAGAGCCAGCGTAGCCATTTGCTTGGTTGTTCTATAATCATTTTTGTGGCAGAACGCCTGCTGACGAGGCTTTGGCAACGAATGCTTCGTAGAGCGTGTTGAGCTTGTCATCCATGGCCTCGGCTTTCTTAGAGAATGTTCCGTTTTCCTTGCTCATCTTCTCGTAAGTGCCGGCAATGTTGGCCAGAATGCTGATGGCTTGCTGGGCTTCACGGTAGGAGGCGGCAAAACGGAAGTCGCTGAGGGAGAGGTACCACGTCAGGTATTCTTCACTCTTCTGGGCGAGGCTGGCCATGATGTGATCGGCCTTGTCGGTCTGCTTGCAAGCAATGTAGGCGTTGATGATTTCGAGTGAGCCGCTGCCAGCATCGTGAGGCACGTTGTACTCTGGTATCTCGGTGGCGCACTTCTCCAGTGCCTTCTTTGCCTTGTCCATCTTGCCCTCGCGCACCAGTGTGCTGATGAGGTTGGCGAACCAGCGGCGATGGGTGTAGCACATGCGCATGGTGGTCTCGTCGATGTAGAGGTCGGGCTGCTTGAGGTTGCCGTAGCGATACTTGTTCATCATGTTGTCGTACATCTTTTCGCTGTCCACGATGGTGTTCATGACGGCGTTCTGCGAGAAGGTGAACGGCGTGATGCGCCATGCAATGCCTTCCTGAATGAAGTGCCAGTAGAGGTTGCCGTAGTTGGGTGCGCCTACGGTGGTACTCATGTAGAGCGGGCGTGAGAAGTTGGCTTCGGCTATCATTTCGAGCATCATGATGAAGCTCTTGCTGACGCGGCCTTGACCCGCAAGGCTGATGACCATCTTGTCGGGGATGGAGTCGCCGGGAATCATCATGCCGGAACGACGCACGGCTTCCTTATCTACTGTGACGTAAAGTGTGTCGCTGGGCAGACAGGCTGGCAGGTTGTCGGTCAGTTCCTTGTATTCGGCTGGTATGTCTTCTTTCAGGACAAACTTGTGGATGGCCGTGTGGAGTTCGAATGGGTCGTCGCCCCAAATCTTGCGTGCCATGGTGGTGTCTTGTTCATAGACGCTGGCAATGAGTTCCTTCATAGTGAGGGAACCGCCGCTGAGACCCACTGCTGGGTTTACTTCCACCATTTCGTTCTTGCCGCTGGTGTATTGCAGACGTGTCCACGTGATAGGCAGCGGGCTGGACTGTCCTTCGCCAGAGAAGGCTGGACGCTTCATCTGGTCAATGTACCAGTCGGTCTGCAGGTAGCTGAGGTTGCAGACGCGCACATCGGTGCGGTTGCCCTCGGTGTCTTCGTTGTACCAGAGAGGGAAGGTGTCGTTGTCGCCGTTGGTGAAGATGACACCGTCGTGCGGTATGGTTTCCAGATAGTTCAGACCGAAGTCGCGGCAGACGTAGCGACCGCTGCGGTCGTGGTCGTCCCAGGTCTGGCTGACCATCTGGAGCGGCACAGCGATGGCTGGCACAAGGCTGACGACTGATGCCAGCAGGGTGGTGGAGCCTTTTCGTCCGTCGGTCTTCAGGGCCTTGCAGAGCCATTCGTAGATGGCAGCAATGCCCAAGCCGCACCAGATGGAGAAGGCATAGAACGAACCGGCGTAAGCATAGTCACGCTCACGTGGTTGCACAGGAGTCTGATTGAGGTAGAGCACAATGGCAATGCCTGTCATGAAGAACAGGAAGAAGACTACCCAGAACTGCTGGATGCCCTTCTTGTCGCGGAAGGCTTGCCAGAAGAAGCCCAGCAGACCGAGGATGAGGGGCAGGCAGTAGAAGACGTTGTGTCCCTTGTTGTTCTTCAGGTCGGACGGCAGAAGCGACTGGTCGCCAAGGCGCAGGTTGTCAAATGCATCAATGCCGGTAATCCAGTTGCCGTGCTCCAGTTCTCCATGGCTCTGTATGTCGTTCTGGCGACCAACGAAGTTCCACATGAAGTAACGCCAGTACATGAAGTTCATCTGGTAGGAGAAGAAGAATCGCAGGTTTTCGGCCTGTGTAGGAATCTCTATCTGACGGCTGCTGTTGCCGGGGATGTCGTAGTTCACCGTCTTGGTGCTGATGTCGCCCAGCCACGACTGGTAGTCACCCTTGTGGCTTTCGTCGTAGATGCGGGGGAAGAGCATACACTGGTTGAAGGGATAGACCAGTTCTATCTTTTCGCGAATCTTTACGTATTCGTCCTTCTCGTCCGCACTGGCTTTCTCCTTGCGCTGATAGACGGGTGCGCCCTTGCTGGTTTCATAGACCAGGTCTCCGTCGCCGTTGGTCACGATGTTGGGCTGGCTGGCGTAGGTCTGTCCGAAGAAGAGCGGACGGTCGCCATACTGTTCGCGTCCCAGGTATTCACCCAGTGTGAAGACATCTTCGGGAGAGTTCTGGTCCATAGGCGGATTGGCCGTCGAGCGAATCACGATGACTGCGTAGGAAGAGTAGCCCACGGTGATGAGTGTCATGCAGAGGATGGCAGTGTTGAGCAAGCGTGCGGTCACCTCCTTGCGGGTGAACAGCAGGAAGGCAATAACGCCCAGTGCCACAAGGCCAATCAGCACACTGCTGAAACCGTGACCATAGAACGGAATGCCCAGCATGGCTGTGCTGGCCAGGGCTGCAATGTTCATCTGCTGACGGTTTTCGCCCTTGTTGGTGACGTAGAGCGACCACACAAGGACGGCTGTCAGGATGACCAGATAGAGGTAGAGACCTGTGTTGTAGCTCATGCCCAGTGTGTTGACAAACAGCAGTTCAAACCAGCCACCGACCTTCACGATGCCTGGCACCACGCCGTAGAGTACAGCCACGACAATCAGTGCGCTGACTGTCAACACGGCCAATGAACCTTTCGTCGTTGGCTCTTTGGCACGCTTGTAGTAATAGACCAGCACAATGGCGGGAATACACAGCAGGTTGAGCAGGTGCACACCGATGCTGAGTCCAATGAGGTAGGCAATGAACACCAGCCACTTGTCCGAACCGGGCTGGTCGGCATTGTCCTCCCACTTGAGAATCAGCCAGAACACCAGCGCGGTGAAGAAGCTGGAGAAAGCATACACTTCGCCCTCGACAGCCGAGAACCAGAATGTGTCGGACCACGTGTAAATCAGTGCACCGCCAATGCCACTGGCCAGGATAGCGATGGTCTGTGGCAGGGTAGGCTCTTCCTCTTTCTGGCAGAAAAGAGCCTTGGCCAAGTGGGTGATGCTCCAGAACAGGAACAGAATGCAACCAGCCGAAAGCAGGGCGTTCATCGTGTTCACCATCTTGGCAATCTGCGATGCGTCGCTGGCAAACTGGCTGAAGAAGTTGCCCATCAACATAAAGAAAGGTGCACCAGGTGGATGTCCTACCTCCAGCTTGGCAGCTGTGGAGATAAATTCAGGACAATCCCAAAAGCTTGCCGTCGGCTCAATCGTAGAGCAATAGGTGTAGGCGGCAATCAGGAAAACGAGCCAGCCTGTGGCGTCGTTCAAGATTTTGTAGGTTTTCATCCGAATATGATTAAATTAGAAAAAACTATCACACGCGAATGGGCTACAACAAAAATTGCAGTCCATTTAGTTTGCAAAGATAGTGCAAATCAGAATGGACTGCAAAATTATTAAAGTATTTTAAATGTTTTAGGCTCTTGAATACCAGCCCAGCGGTAGATTGTACCTGTTAAATGGTACGTCCGATTACATCATGCCGCCCATGCCGGGTGCACCCATTGGCATTTCGGGCTTGTCTTCCTTGGCATCACAAATGACGCACTCTGTGGTGAGGAACATGCCGGCAATGCTGGCTGCGTTCTCCAGAGCCACACGGCAAACCTTGGCTGGGTCGATGATACCGCTGGCACGCAGGTTTTCGTAGATGTCCTTGCGGGCGTTGTAGCCGAAGTCGCCCTCGCCGTTGCGAACTTTCTCGACGACAACCGAGCCTTCCAGACCGGCGTTCTCCACAATCTGACGAAGTGGTTCCTCGATGGCACGCTTGATAATCTTGATACCCGTTGTCTCGTCGGCATTCTCGCCTTCCAGACCTTCCAGAGCGTCGATGGCACGGATGAGAGCGACACCGCCACCAGGAATGGTACCCTCTTCGATGGCTGCACGTGTGGCACACAGCGCATCATCTACGCGGTCTTTCTTCTCCTTCATCTCAACCTCGCTGGCTGCACCTACGTAGAGCACGGCAACACCGCCGCTCAGCTTGGCCAGACGCTCCTGCAACTTCTCCTTGTCGTAGTCGCTGGTTGTATTCTTGATTTCATTCTTAATCTGGTTGGTGCGGTCAGTGATGAGCTGCTTGTCGCCCTTGCCACCCACGATGGTTGTGTTGTCCTTCGTGATGTTCACCTTCTCGGCAGAACCCAGCATCTCCAGTGTGGCCTGTTCCAGCTTCAAGCCCTTCTCCTCGCTGATGACAACACCGCCTGTCAGCACGGCAATGTCTTCCAGCATGGCCTTGCGACGGTCGCCGAAGCCTGGAGCCTTCACAGCACAAATCTTCAGCTGCGTGCGCAGACGGTTCACAACCAGTGTGGTCAGAGCCTCGCTATCTACGTCCTCTGCAATCACGAGGATGGGGCGACCTGTCTGTGCGGCTGGGTTCAGGATAGGCAGGAACTCCTGCAAGTTGCTAATCTTCTTGTCGTAGATGAGGATGAGCGGGTTCTCCATCTCACACTCCATCTTCTCCGTGTTGGTCACGAAGTAAGGTGACAGGTAGCCACGGTCGAACTGCATACCCTCGACAACGCCAATGGTCGTTTCGCGGCCCTTAGCTTCTTCGATGGTAATGACACCGTCCTTGCTCACCTTCTTCATGGCATCGGCAATCAGCTTACCAATCTCCTGGTCGTTGTTGGCACTGACGGTAGCCACCTGCTCAATCTTCTCGTAGTTGTCGTCCACCTTCTCGCTCTGACCCTTGATGTGCTCTACCACCTTAGCCACAGCCTTGTCGATACCGCGCTTCAGGTCCATGGGGTTGGCACCGGCAGCCACGTTCTTCAAGCCATTCGTTACGATGCTCTGAGCCAGCACAGTAGCTGTAGTTGTACCGTCGCCAGCATCATCGCCAGTCTTCGAGGCCACGCTCTTCACCAGCTGAGCACCCGTGTTCTGGAATGGGTCGGCCAGTTCAATCTCCTTGGCCACAGTCACACCGTCCTTCGTAATCTGCGGTGCACCAAACTTCTTTTCAATAATCACGTTGCGACCCTTCGGGCCCAGTGTTACTTTCACTGCGTTGGCCAGCTGATCAACACCCTGCTTCAGTGTCTCGCGAGCCTCTATATTAAATTTCAAATCTTTTGCCATAGTGTTATTAAGTTAAAAATTAAAAGTTAAAAGTTAAAATGATTAGTTTGATGAAAGTTGGAAGTTAAATCTTGAAGTTAAAATTATTGGGCTGTTTCCTTCGCCTTTTTTACAATGGAAACCATCATGGCTGTCACTTCTTCTGTGTCTTTGTGGATAGACTCAAAAGCAAGTTTATCGATGAAGCCACTCTCATAGAGTAATTCCAGCCAGTATTGAGTTTCATTTGCTTCTTTTAGTGCAATGGAGAATTTAGAGATAAAATCTGCACGGCTTTGGGCGAATTTTGTTTCACGAATTTGTGCACCAATCGACGTTCCACTACGCAACATTTGCTTAGAGAGTACATATTCCTTTTTCTCGTCTTTCAAATAGATGTAAGCCTTTACGATGCGTAAGGCCAATGCGTATGACTTTTGTGCAACCGTGTTCTCAAAGTCAGCAGCCATGATTTTAACTTTTAATTTTTAACTTTTAACTTCCAATGACTGCCAGTACATCTGACTGGCGCATGATGAGATACTTGGTGCCGTCAAGCTCAACCTCTGTGCCAGCGTATTTGCCATAGAGCACGTGGTCGCCAACCTTCAAGACCATTTCCTCGTCCTTTGTGCCGTTGCCAGCAGCAACAACTTCGCCCTTCAGGGGCTTCTCCTTAGCAGTGTCGGGGATGATGATGCCACCCACCGTCTTCTCTTCAGCAGGAGCAGGGAGAATCAGCACCCTGTCTGCAAGTGGTTTAATGTTCATAGTGAAAATGAGTTTTTAGTTAATGTATATATTATATATAATGTGTATTCTGTTGTTTCCATCCAAAAACCTAACAATGCCTGTGCCAATGGGTCGAAGTGACACAAGGATGGTGACAAACTGTCAGTGTTGCACCACGCTCAGCCCTTCAGCTTTCTGAAGAAATCGCGCACCAGCTGGCCGCACTCCTCCTCCAGCACACCGCCCGTAACCTTGGCCTTCGGGTGGAACGCCCTCGGCGCATACGTCTGGTATCCCCGCTTCGGGTCGCTGGCACCAAACACAATCCTGGGCAACTGGCTCCAGCCAATGGCACCTGCACACATCACGCACGGCTCCACCGTCACGTACAGCGTGCAGTCCGTCAGATACTTGCCGCCCAGATACTCCTCGGCAGCAGTAATAGCCTGCATCTCCGCATGAGCCGTCACGTCGTGCAGCGTCTCCGTCAGGTTGTGTCCACGGCCTATCACCCTGCCCTGCGCCACCACCACAGCTCCAATGGGCACCTCGTCGGCCTCCAGTGCTTTCCTGGCCTCGTCCAGAGCCAGCCTCATATAACGTTCATCGTCATTCATAATTAATACAATTTTAAAACAAGTAGCACTCTAATCTTTCAAACATCCGATGGGGACAACATAAATGCCGTCTTCACGCCGATAAGCAAACCTGCCCACAGCGGTCACCACCATCAAGAACGCCGGTTCCTTCATCTTGGTCGTGTCAATCTTTGATGCCAACTCTGTCAGAGTGTCCACGCCGTCCTGAATCAACTTCTCTCCGCCCAACTTAATTTCAATAAGCCCGTATGAGCCATTGCGCAAATGCACAACCGCATCACATTCTAAGCCGTTCTTGTCACGATAATGAAACACCTCGCCGTCAAGCGCGTCAGCAAATACACGGAGGTCACGCACACAAAGTGTCTCAAAGAACAGGCCAAACGTGTTGAGGTCGTTCATCAAGTCGTTAGGCTCCAGTCCCAAAGCAGCAACCGCAATGGAGGGGTCAACAAAATAGCGGTTATCAGAAGTGCGGATTGCCGTTTTTGAGCGCAGGTTGGGATTCCATGCAGCCATGTCCTCAATAACAAAAATCTTCTTCAAGGCAGCCACGTATGCATAAACCGTCTTGTCGTCAATCTCATCATTCACGCGCACATCGTCCGCAATGACACTGATGGGCGTCTGCGTTCCCTGATGGCGTGCATACGACCGCATGATGCGGCGAGCGCGCTCAACATCACGCCTCACACCGTCCACACGCGAAACATCTTTCTTTACGACCGCGTCATAATAGTCATACGCTCTGCCCAAAGCAACATTCCTTTTTTGCATTGTGGCACGTGGCCATCCACCACGGCACACCAGGTAGGCAACATCTTCCAGTGTCAGCATGTTCTCCACAAACACATTCTCCGAGCCTTCAAACAACGCCCCAAGGCTTACCCCGCCATTCGAGTCCCCCGACTCCCACAAGCTCATGGGCCGCATGGTCAACCACGAAACACGTCCTGTGCCCGAATGTTTCATCTTCTCGTCATCCACAGGCACAGCCGATCCTGTCAGTATAAACTGCCCCTCCTCACCTCTGTGGTCAACCTGATAGCGGACAGCATCCCAAAGCTTAGGAGCCATCTGCCACTCGTCTATCAGTCGGGGGGTATCTCCAGCAAGCACTCCCGCAGGATTGATGTTGGCAAGTTGCACCCAGTCTGTACCCTCGCCGCTGTCGTCCATATACACAATGCTCCTTGCATGTTGCTCTGCCGTTGTGGTCTTTCCGCACCATTTGGGTCCCTCTATCAGCACCGCACCCATACCTTCCAGCTTATTCTTCAAAATGCCATCCGCTATGCGTTTCTTATATTTTTTCATAATCGCTTCATTTTTCGCTGCAAAGGTAAGCAAAAAATCTGGCTATTTCCAAAGTTGGCCGATTTTTATTTCCAAAGTTGGCCGATTTTCATTACCAAAGTTGGCGGAGCTTCCCCTTTGCTTCATGCCACCAAAAAAGTTCCCCCTGCGCTGAGGGGGAACTTCACTGTGTGTATGTCGATGTTCTGTTTACCAGAGGTCGCCGAAGCTGGTGTTGTCTTCTGGCTCATAGTCGCCACGGTCCTTAGCACCAATTTTGCCTCCAGAGTAAGAGCCGCCCAATTGAATCTTGTCTCCTGATACGGCAATCAGGGTTTGGGGTACAACACTTGTTACAGTAATCTCTGGTTTCTGATATGTCTTTTTCATAAATTTGTTCTCCTTGTTTGTTTTAAATAAATTGTTTTTTGGGGGAACCGCTGTGCGGTTAAAGGTCTTTCCAGAAATGATGACAAATTATTTCAGAAATGATGATAAATTATCTCGCGAATGATGATAAATTTCCCATAATTAACGGAACAATTTATCACAATTTCTGGAAAGCCCAAGACCGCCCTGCGGTCATTTCTTTTATTTTACAAGAATCTTCTTGCCGTTCTGGATGTAGATGCCCTTAGTAGGCTGAGCTACACGCTGACCGCGCAGGTTGTAGATAATACCATCGTTTGCAGCCTTCACTGCTTCAATGGTTGTGATGGCAGTAGCATCTTCACCTTCGAAGATAACACGGAGTTTAGCACTACCTGATGTAGTAGCATTCAGATAAGCCTTGCCAGCTGGGATAGTAACAGTGTTACCTGCTGTTACATATTTTTCAAGGTTCTGGAACTCTGCTGCCTCAGCAGAAAGTACATAGAAGTTAGCATAACCAGCAGTTTCATTGTTGATAGTTGTTTCTGTAGGACAGCCAACGAGCAAGTTTCCTTCAATTGCCTCGCCAGTAGTTACAGCTGGAATGGTAACAGCAGCACCATCTGTGCCCTTCAGAATCAGACCTGTGCCAGCAGCTACTGTGCCTGTAGCCTGAAGCAAATTAACACTGCCATCTGTAACAGAAGAAGCATAGTAAGCAGTTGCACCCTCAATTTGGTCAAGGTCAAGTGCGTATGAGCTTGCAAATGAAGTGTATCCTGTTGCGCCAATAGTGGCAGAAGCTTTAGAGGGAGTCAATGTCAAGTAGTCCATACGGGCATTTGAATTGCCGCTAATACCGTCACAAGAAATAGCCAAAGAGCTACCGGCTGGAATAACGATACCCTTCAATGTGTAAACCTTAGATCCTCCTTCGCAAGTCCATTCAGCAACATTTGTCAAATTGCTACTATTATCTCTTGTTCTAATTTGATAAGTGTGGTTACTTGCATTGCTATTATTATACGGAAGATAAAGGTCGAAAACACCACTTTCTGCAAAGGCATCTGTATAAATTGTAGTATAGTAATTGTTGATACGAATCTTGCGATAGCCAGAGTTGTTTTCAGAGGTCTCTAAAACCCAACGGTCTGTTCTAACACCATTCATGTTTTCACATTCAATAAAATAAGCGATGTCAGAAGGTGTATATGTTACGTTTTTCTCACCGCTCTCTGTGATACTGCCCTGATAGAATGGAGCATTTGCCACGTACCACTGGCCATCAATCTTAACATACTTGCTCCAGAAGACCTCTTTTGTCTCGCCAGTAAAGCCACTTACTGTTGCAATTGTTGCAAGTACGTTGTTTTCTGCATCAACAGCATTTACATTATAAGTGAATTTGGCAATAGCAGAGAATTTCAGCGTAACAGTTGTTCCAGTAGCAGGAACAGTTTCGTCAGAGCAAGTGAAAGAATCATAAACATATTTTACGGATTCATCGCTGTTATAGAATGTGTTCTTGTAAGATTCAGGAATTACATCAGCAATGGCCTCACCGATATTTCCTTGCATAGTTTGGTTTGCTTTAATTGAAGCCAAAGAATTACCTTCAGTATCTTCAAATACATAAGTTATATCTGTAGCCGAGACGGTTTCTGTCGTGATTGAGAGTTTGCCAAGGTGGTATGCTCGGTCTGCATTATTGGATGCATCCACTATGGTTATTTTCTCCAACTCTGCTGTCACATCGTCACCTAATTTGCCAGAGAAAGCAGCATCTGTCGTGCCATTTCTGACAAATGAAACATTAACGTACTTAGAACCACTAATTGAGATTGTGATAATAGGATTTTGTCCATCATCTGCAAATGGGTTTCTGCTATTAGCCACCAAACCATTCAAATGGTTATTGGCGAAAGCCACAAACCCATCTGGGGTAACATCACCTATTTTTACATCCGTAATTTTTTTGTCATTAGCATTATAAACATAGCTTACCAAAGGTTTTTCATCAGATGCCCAAATAGTCACAGTAGTTGTTTTTCCACTAGCAAGCCATCCATGGTATGCATTGAGCGTAAATGTAACTTCTTCGTTGTTTGCTAATGTGTATGGCTGATTTCCTGCTGTCTCTTGGTCGCTGTCAAACCATGCAGTAGATGTTTGATTAGTGACTGTCAAAGCTTGTACATTTGTGCCCTTCCTTATAGAACCAGCATCAAAAGGAGCTATTAACGCATTCTCTGCTGTAAAATCAAAGGTCGCGGGGATAGCAGTGATAGCAGGTGTTACAAATTCAGCAGTTGTAATTTCCAAATAAGCTTCATTCACAGAAAGGCAAACATCTACAGATGTTGGCGCTGAATCAATAGTTTTAGCATAGCTGTAAGAATAGACTGTCTCACCCTTAGATATTGTTGAAGACATAGTGAGTGACCCCAAAGTATAAGTAATAGTCATGTCAACTGTCGCACCATTCATGTCTGCATTAAAAGTGTCCCAATTGAAATTACTTGTACAACCAGCATTGCTACCATAAGGTGTATTCTCATCTCCTGTCGGCCATTTATCATCCCAATTATCACCGCGAACAATGGAAATACCATTATCCCATGTTACTTCACTACCATTTGGACCTACATACAAAAGCCATCCTTTATAATTTCCATCGGTAGCTTTGCTTTGTGTAAATGTGTAATGAAAGGTTGTACCACTGGCCATTGTCTTTACTGTGGATTTCCCTTCAAGATAACCAACTGAAAAATCACTGGCACCTACAGTCTCAATAGGGTCTGCCCACGCATTGCCTCCCATGACCAGCCCTGTGGCCACAAGGAGGGCTTTCAAAGTAAATTTTTTCATGAATAAAAAGAATTAAGTTAATAAATAAAAGAGTTAGGTTGAAATAAATTGTTTGTTGATGTTTTGTTTGTTTCTTTCTGCGAGTGTTGCGCGCCGCCCAGTCCCCTGCGGTGCTATATATAAATAATGTGTGGAAAGAAAAGAAGCGTAGAACTGTGCGTGCTCTACATCTTTTTGATTGAGGTCCTGAGAAAACCCATGAAAGAAAGATATAGTGATACAACAATCCCACGCTACACGCGCGGAGAAGTTCACTATGCCATCTTGCTTCCATTTGAAATTTCTCAGGTTTCAATCAACAAGAAAAGCATACGCTCCTCTAATTTAGCAATATGTCTGTTGCCTCTTCTTCCTGCCCAAACGAGTGGGCGGATTCCGATTTAACGCCGCAAATGTACCGACTTTCTGCGAAATAGACAAAGGAAAAGGGCGAAAATTCTGATTTTGTGCGGTTTTTTTATGCCTTCCGTTCCCTTTTGGCTGCTTTTGCCCCTTTCTTCGGTCAAGAATCTTTGCTATAGCGTGCGGCTTAATGATTGATTTTTGTTAAGCCGTGATAGCAATGCGTCGCGCTCGCGTAGGCAATGGTTTGCGTTTGATTGCCTATGCGAGCGCGACGCATTGCCTACATGAGTGCGATGGATGCAGCACGCAATTCCCTCTGTTTCTTTATGTTGCTCTGCTTTAGTTGGTTACTGATTGTTTTTCGTTGCGCAACGCTCCCTTTCTTCCCGCATGAAATGTTTCTTAACAGATGCCAGCGGGAGCCACTGCTGCCCATTGTTCCCGTTGGCTACAAACACAAAGAACCCACACCGTAAGGCGTGGGCTCTCTGTGTCTCTTGTTGGTGTGTTTGTTTTTAGATGGTTTCTAAAAAGTAGCTAATGGCTTCTTGCAAGGTGTCAAGGTCGTCCTTAATGGTGGAAAATACAAGATAGCCATTGATGTCAAAATATCCATGTGCAATGTGGTTTCTTTAACTCTGTTGCGGTCGTTGAATGACGTAAATTCCATCTTGTTCAATGTTTTTCAGCAAATAGGGATTGATATGTGGGTGCATGTGGATGACATCTACGGAGCATTGTAGCAGTTGTTCAAGGTAACGCTGGAGGCGTGCGATTAGGAAGAGGCGTGGTTCCATTTCTACACAAACGTCCACGTCGCTGCCCTCATGTTGTTCTCCACGTGAAACGGACCCGAAGATACGCAATGTTTTTACACCAAAGTCAGCTTGTAGCTCTTTGGTGTGGGCTTTGATGAGGTTGATGTATTCGTTTGTTGTTTTCATGGGCTTTCTTCAGTTCTATTGTCACGAGTTTCTATAAAGGGCGGACAGTTGAAAAGCTGTCCGCCCTTTCTTCTTTTTTCATGAATGTAGGCTTTAGTCGGCCAGCTTTGCCTTGATGAACTCGCGGTTGAGGCGGGCGATGTTGGCGATGGTTTCGCACTTGGGGCATACGGCTTCGCAGGCACGGGTGTTGGTGCAGTTGCCGAAGCCGAGTTCGTCCATCTTGGCTACCATGGCCTTGGCACGGCGGGCTGCCTCTACGCGGCCTTGGGGCAGGAGGGCGAGCTGTGACACCTTGGAGCTGACGAAGAGCATGGCGGAACCGTTTTTGCAGGCGGCTACACAGGCTCCACAGCCGATGCAGGAGGCGCAGTCCATGGCCTCGTCAGCATCTTCCTTGGGGATGAGGATGGCGTTGGCATCCTGTGGGGCACCTGTGCGCACGGTGGTGTAGCCACCGGCCTGGATGATTTTGTCGAAGGCTGTGCGGTCAACCATGCAGTCCTTGATGACGGGGAAGCCGGCTGAACGCCAGGGTTCGATGGTGATGGTGTCGCCTTCGTTGAAGCGGCGCATGTAGAGCTGGCAGGTGGTGGCACCGCGCTCGGTCTTTCCGTGGGGTGTTCCGTTGATGTAGAGTGAGCACATGCCACAGATTCCTTCGCGACAGTCGTGGTCGAAGACGAATGGTTCTTTGCCTTCTTCGATAAGCTGCTCGTTGAGGATGTCGAGCATTTCAAGGAACGAGGTATCACCAGGGATGTCCTTCATTACCTTTTCTTCAAAATGAGCATTGGGGTCTTTAGGACCGTTTTGCTTCCAGTATTTTACTGTGAATTGTTTCAAAACTTTCTCGGCCATAGTGATTAGTTCTTGTAGTTACGGGTTTGTACCTTGATTGCTTCGTATTCAAGTGGTTCCTTGATGAGGGCTGGGGCAGTTGCGTCGTTGCCTTGGTATTGCCAGCAGCCTACGTAGAAGAAGTTCTTGTCGTCGCGCTTGGCTTCGCCTTCTTCTGTCTGGTGCTCTTCGCGGAAGTGGCCGCCGCAGGACTCTTCGCGGCTGAGTGCATCGTAGGCGATGAGCTTGCCCATGGTGATGAAGTCGTCGAGGTGGATGGCTTTGTCAAGCTCTACGTTGAGGCCGTCGCGGTTGCCTGGAATGAAGAGGTTGGTGTCAAACTCTTTGCGCAGTTCGTCGATGAGCTTGATGCCTTTCTCCAGTCCTTCCTTGGTGCGGCCCATGCCGATGTACTCCCAGCAGATGTGGCCCAGTTCCTTGTGGATGGAGTCAACGGAGCGTTTTCCCTTGATGTTCATGAGTTTCTGGATGCGTGCTTCGGTTGCCTTTTCCACTTCGGCGAACTCTGGTGCGTCGGTAGAGATGCGTGGCCAGATGGACTGGTCGGCCAGGTAGTTCTGGATGGTGTAGGGCAGCACGAAGTAGCCGTCGGCAAGTCCCTGCATGAGGGCACTGGCACCGAGGCGGTTGGCTCCGTGGTCGGAGAAGTTGCATTCGCCAATGGCAAAGAGGCCGGGGATGGAGGTCTGGAGTTCGTAGTCAACCCAGATGCCGCCCATGGTGTAGTGGATGGCGGGGAAGATCATCATGGGGTTGTAGTAGTCCATGCCGCCCACTGTGGCACGCTTTTCACCTGGGTTTACGTCGGTGATTTCTTCGTACATGTCGAAGAGGTTGCCGTAACGCTGGCGAATCACGTCGATGCCGAGTCGCTGGATGGATTCAGAGAAGTCGAGGAAGACGGCCAGACCTGTGTTGTTCACACCGAACCCCTTGTCGCAACGCTCCTTGGCGGCACGGCTGGCTACGTCGCGTGGCACGAGGTTGCCGAAGGCTGGGTAGCGACGCTCCAGGTAGTAGTCGCGGTCTTCTTCTGGTATCTCCCATCCCTCTTTGGTGCCAGCCTGGAGTGCCTTGGCATCTTCCAGTTTCTTGGGCACCCAGATGCGGCCATCGTTACGCAGTGATTCTGACATGAGGGTCAGCTTCGACTGCTTGTCGCCATGCACGGGGATGCAGGTGGGGTGAATCTGTACGTAGCAGGGGTTGGCAAAGTAGGCTCCCTTGCGGTAGCAAGACATGGCTGCTGTGACGTTGCAGCCCATGGCATTGGTCGAGAGGAAGTAAGTGTTGCCGTATCCGCCTGTTGCAATGACTACTGCGTTGGCGGAGAAACGCTCCAGCTTGCCTGTGACGAGGTTCTTGGCGATGATGCCGCGTGCCTTGCCGTCGATGATGACTACATCGAGCATTTCGTAGCGGGTGTAGAGCTTCACCTTGCCGGCGTTCACCTGGGCAGAAAGTGCGCTGTAGGCACCGAGCAGGAGCTGCTGACCCGTCTGGCCTTTGGCGTAGAAAGTACGGCTCACCTGTGCACCACCGAAGGAGCGGTTGGCCAGTGTGCCACCATATTCACGGGCGAAAGGTACGCCCTGAGCCACGCACTGGTCGATGATGTTGTTGCTGACCTCGGCCAAACGATAGACGTTGGCTTCGCGGGCACGATAGTCACCACCCTTCACGGTGTCGTAGAAGAGGCGATAGACGGAGTCGCCGTCGTTCTGGTAGTTCTTGGCTGCATTGATACCGCCCTGTGCTGCAATGGAGTGGGCACGGCGCGGAGAGTCTTGAATGCAGAAATTGAGTACGTTGAAGCCCATCTCGCCAAGGGAGGCTGCAGCACTGGCTCCAGCAAGTCCTGTACCTACAACGATGACATCAAGCTTGAGCTTGTTCTTGGGGTTCACCAGTCGCTGGTGTGCTTTGTAGTTCGACCACTTCTCGGCTACTGGTCCCTCTGGTATTTTTGAATCTATATTGATTGCCATAGCTTAATTTACGATTTGACAATTTACGATTTGACAATTTTACGTTGTTTTCTCAGAATGCCATTTCAAATGGGACAACCTTTCCGTCGAGTCCGCCGAGGCAGTCGGGGCAGAAGGCAAAGGCAAGTGCTACAATGGCAAACATGCCCATGACGATGGTGGCCCAAATCTGGCTGATGCACTTCCAGCGGTTGAACCAGATGTGACCGCTCCAGCCCAGTGTCTGCACACCCGACCAGATGCCGTGAGTGAGGTGGAACCAGATGGCGCAAATCCAGATGAGGTAGAGCACCAAGAAGACGGGGTTGGCGAATGTGTGCTGAATCCAGCCAAAGCCGTCGGTAGGAGCAATGGCACGTTCAGCACCCACGATTTCAGCCCACATCATGTTGGCCCAGAAGTCGTGTAGGTGAAGCAGAAGACCCAGGCAGATGATGATGCCGAGCACCAGCATGTTCTGGCTGGCCCACTCCACCTTCGCAGGCTTGTCGGTGATGGCATACTTGTTGTTGCCACGCGCCTTCTGGTTTTGGAGGGTGAGGATGAAGGCATACACGATGTGAATGACCACAAGGGCAGCCAGGCCGCAGGTGGCAGCTATGGCATACCAGTTGGAGCCAAGCAATTCACAAATCTGGTTGTATGCCTCAGCACTGAAGAGTGCAACTACGTTCATGCAAGCATGGAACGTCAGGAAGAGAACAAGCGCAAGACCAGTGACGGACATTACTACTTTTCTTCCGATTGAAGAGTTACATAACCACATAAGATGTTTGAGATTAAAAATTATTAATTAGAGTTTGTTTGATTTGTTGGTCTGTTAAAGATTTGCAAAAATAAATGATTTGGTGCACACTTGCAAGAGAAAACAAAAAAATATGCTGAGAAACCCTTTATTTTCTCAGCATATCCATGAAATAAGCTTTCATTTCGTTGTGTCGGCTTTGCGATTCTTCAGGAAAGTATTTTGTGAGCACTGCATCGAAAGCCTGCTCCGCTTTGGCTCGCATTTGCGCCCGTCCCGCCTTGATGCCCGACGAAAGTTCGGTCTTTGGCAGCAGCTGCCGATTGAAGTTTCCGTCACTCATCTTCGTTCAAGATAATCCTGGCCTTTCCGCCTTTGGTGGGGTGTGCGTCGATTTCTTCCACCTTGATGGGCACCTGCTTCTTGATGCTTTGGTCCAGGGAGATGAGCGTCTCGGTGGAGTCCACACCGTGTATGCCCTGAATCTTGCGGTTGAGCAGTTCCATCAGCTGTTCGTTGTCGCGGGCATAGAGCTTGACGAGCATGGTGTAGGGGCCTGTGGTGTAGTGGCACTCCACAATTTCAGGAATCAGCTTCAGCTCGTCCACCACTCTGGCATACATCGAGCCTTTCTCCAGCTTGATGCCTACGTATGTGCAAGTTTTGTAGCCCAGGCTCTTGGGGCTGATGTGATAGCCAGAGCCTGTGATGACGTTCATGTCAATCAGTCGCTGCACACGCTGGTGGATGGCAGCCCTGGAAACGCCGCACACGGCTGCCACATCTTTAAAAGGAATACGCGCATTGCTGGAGATTATCTCCATGATTTGCGTGTCGAGTTTGTCTATCTTCTCCATAGTGATTTTACAATTTAACAGCAAAAGTAGTGATATTAAATGAAAAAAGCCTCATCTTTATGCGAAAAAACATAAAGTTGAGGCCTTTTTTCTATGAAAAGGTGTAAAATTGTCCGTTCTTACGGCTTTTTACTTCTTTTTTGTCGAGGGTTCGATGCTCAGGAGTTCTACCGAGAAGATAAGGGCTGAGTAGGGCTTAATCTCCTTGCCTGTCTCGCGGTCGCCGTATGCCAGCTGATAGGGGATATACACTTCCCACTTCGAGCCAACAGGCATCATCTTCAGAGCCTCTGTCCAGCCCTTGATGACTTGGTTCACCTGGAATGTGGCTGGCTGGCCGCGCTTGATGCTGGAGTCGAAGACAGTGCCGTCGATGAGCGTGCCTTCATAATTTACCTTCACCTTGTCGGTGCTCTTTGGCTTTTCGCCTGTGCCCTCCGTGATGACTTTGTATTGCAGTCCTGAAGGCAGCGTCACGACTCCGGGCTTTGTCTTGTTCTCTTCAAGCCACTTTTCGCCGGCAATGCGGTTTGCACCATAGAGCCTCTCCTTGTTCTCGGCTTGACGAGCGGTGATGGCGGCCTGGAATACCTGGCCAGCACTGTCAGCCTTCATCTCGCCCTGTCCCAGCAAGCCCTGGATAATGCCCTGAGCCACAATCTTGGCATCAATGCTCTTGTCGGGGTCAGCAGCATAGTAGTCTTTCGAGAAGCTCTGCGCCATGTTCAGAATCTGTCCGCCAATCTGTCCGCCTGCATTGTAGGCAGCCAGCTGTTTGTTCGTAGGGTCCACACTGGTGCGGTCCATGATGCCACGGCAGAAGTCGCTGATGTAGGCAGTGTCAACACCCAGCTGTCCCACCATGTACTGCATCAGTCCGTTGCTCTGGGCTATACCGAAGATGTGTCCCAGGCTGTCACCTGCATTCTTCAGTTCAATGCTCGGAGTCTGGAAAGCCTTGGCTGCGCCACCCTTCTGTCCTTCGATGAAGGCAGCCAAATCCTGCTTCTGCTTCTCCTTGAAAGCCTTCAGGTCTGCGGCCTTCTGAGCCTTGGCCGCTTTCTCGGCAGCGGCACGTTCCTTGGCAGCCAACTTCTCGGCTGCAATTTTTTCCTTTGCGGCAGCTTTTGCGGCTGCAATGCTGTCCTTTGCGTTAGTCTGCGCAAAAGCAGCGCCTGTCATAGCAAGCGCTGCAATAAGAATACTCAGTTTCTTCATTTTCCTTTTTACTTCAATACTTCAATCGTGAAAATCAGTGTAGAGAAAGGCTTGATCTGGCCCATGTTCTGAGCACCGTAAGCCTGTTCCTGTGGAATGGTTACTTCCCACTTCGAGCCTGCTGGCATCATCTTCAGCACCTCAACCCATCCAGGGATGACACGTGGAGCAGCCATGTTCACCTCGAATGGCTGGTTACGGTCGTAGCTGCTGTCAAACTTGGTGCCGTCAATCAGCTTGCCTTCATAGTTCACCTTTATAGTAGATGTATCGGTTGGCAGTGCACCTTTGCCTTCCACCAGCACCTTGTACTGTATGCCCGACTTAGTCACCTTCACGCCTTCCTTCTTCTTGTTCTCGGCCAGGTACTTCTCGCCAGCAGCCTTGTTGTCGCCATACTGCTTCTCCAGGTTGGCCTTACGCAGTGGCTCCAGTTTCTCGTTGAACTTGGCGTAAGCATCCTCCGAACTCATGGCCTCCGTGCCCTTCAGTCCGGCGATGAGGCCAGCCAGAATGTTGTTCACGTTGATGGTCTGCGTAGAGTCACCGGCAAACACCTCGTCGCCCAGCCCCTTGGCCATCTGCTGCACCTGCTTGCCCACTTCCAGACCCTTCATGTAGGCTTCCTTCTTGGGGTTAGCCTTGTTCACGGCACCTTCCTTCATGCCCTTGATGAACTCATCCACATAGGCAGAGTCCACGCCGAGCTGCATTGTCATGTACTGCTTCAGACCCTGAGCCTGAGCTACACCCAAATTATAAGCAATAGAGTCAACGTCTGTTTTCAAACTTGGCTTGCCCCCCTGGTTACAGGCGGTAAACGTCATGGCAGACATAGCCACTGCTGCCATCATCACGATTTTTTTCATTTTTTTCTAAAAATGCGTTTATAAGATTTTGTTATTGATATTTTTGCGGCTGCAAAGGTACGAAATTTTATCATTGGATAATTGACAAATGGACAAATTTTTTCCCACATTTGCCTTTTTTATACATTCCTGCGTAGCAAACGGTAACGAGTAGCCCCCACAAAGTCCACAATGCCACGGTTTTCTAGTTCAAACATCAGCACACTGATTTCACTGAAGGGCATCCCTGTTTCCGCTACAATCTGGCCAATGGCCACATCGTCTGCCTTCTGCAAACAATCGACCACCTGGCGTTCCTTCTCCGTCAGGCTGACAAACAAGTCCTGTTGCTTTGCCTTGGCTTTATTCCCCTTCAGTTTCCAGTTCATAATGGCAAACAAGTCCTCAGCCGAGCGGACAGGACGTGCCATTTCGTTCTGGATGATGCGGTTGCATCCCTTGCTGTGCTCGTCGTACACCCTGCCTGGAAAAGCCAGCACCTCGCGTCCATACCCATGAGCCAGATTAGCCGTAATCAGCGAACCGCCCTTTTCGGCACTCTCCACAACAATCGTCACATCGCTCAGTCCAGCCACAATGCGGTTGCGCTGCACAAAGTTCCCCCGCTCAGGCACCGTCCCCGCCACATACTCTGTCAGCAGACCGCCCTGCCGTGTCATCTCCACAGCCGTCTTGCGGTGCACCGACGGATAGATGCGGTCCAGCCCATGCGCCAGCACGCCCACCGTCTCCATGCCCTGAGCCAGAGCAGCCCTGTGCGAACAGATGTCAATGCCATACGCCAGCCCGCTCACCACCATGATGTCGGGGTCTGCCTCCTTCAGTTCTTCCACAAAGTGCTGGCAGATGTCGCGCCCATAACCCGTGCAACGCCGTGTCCCCACCATGCTGACAACCCTTTGCTTGTTCAGGTCGGCATTGCCGCAATAGTACACTACCAGCGGCGCATCCACACACTCCAGCAACCGTTTCGGATACTCCTCGTCATTGCACGTCAGACACCGCACAGCCTTCCCCGCCATCCACTCCAGCTCCTGCTCAGCCCGCTTCAGCGGCAAGTCCACATCCTGCATCAGCCTGACAAGTTCTGGCTTGGCATCAGGGATGACATCCTGCAAGCAGTGGCGGTTCTCAAACAGCGCAGTAGCACTGCCCGCCTGTTCATACAACTTTCTGCCCAGATTCACGCCCACGCCCTTTACCAGCGTCAAGGCCACCGTGTACAACGTCTCTTTCTCCCTGTCCATAGTCCTCCGCAAGTGTTAACCACCAATCAGCGGCAAGAACTTCTCGTTCAGCTCCTCGCTCTCTCCCAGCACGCCGTTCACCAGGCACACCGTCTCCACCTGCCCGCGCACACACAGCTTCATGTCGTTCCCACGGTACACATCCTGCATGAACACCCACTTCACGCTCTCCTTCTTCACCCACAACTTGCACACCCACTCGTCGCCACTCCTCAGCGGCACCTTAAACTGCATCGTGATGCGGGCCACCACAGCATCCGTGCCCCGCTCATGCAAATCAGCAAAGCTCACCCCATGCGCCGCCAGAAACTCATGCCGCGCATGTTCCAGATAATGCTGATAATTCGCATTGTTCACGATGCCCTGCAAGTCACACTCATAATCGCGCACCTTCTCGCGGTGCTCAAAAATATATTTCACCATACATTATTTATATATAATAGCGTTATTCATAATCTTCTATTTGTGGCAGAACAGAAGCAACATCAGCAAACAGTTGTTCTGTTTCATATTGGGCAATGCCAAGAGGCTGGGTAACTCCACGTAATGCGAAGCGTGCTTTTGTGTCACTTTTGGAGCGGCAAAGTAGCAAACCAATGGTGGGTTTGTCTTCTGGCAATTTCACGTGTTCTATCAAATTGACAATTTCCTTTCGCCAAGTTTCATACCCATCAGGTAGTACCTGATTTCCTTGTCTGTCGGTTGATGCCATTTCTTTATTCATTCTTCCATTCATTACATTATAACTTCAAACACCTGCTAAATCGTTGAACGTCTGTTATAGACGTTGGTGCGTGCCTATTTTGCAAAGTTATAAACAAAAATTCATATAGCAAAACATTAGTGGCGAAATCTTTTTGTTTTGCAAAACACCAAGGCAAAAAAAGTGCACACAGCGGGAAGAGACTCCCCTGTGTGCACCCATTAGTGGCTAATGCCTTCCGTCTGGTTTACTGCTCCAAATACTCGTCAATGAGGGCAGTGATGTCACCTACAGTGATTTGCTTCCATTCCGTCAGGCTGAGCTTGACGGTGAAGTCCTTCACAGAGATTTCCTTGCCCTCCTTGGTAATCAGCAGGATGTCGGAAACCTGGATGTCGTAGTCACCCGCAGCAGTGGTCTTGTCGGTCTTCAGCGTGATGTTCACGGCTGCACCCTCTGTGCCGCTGAAT
>JAFTEV010000061.1 GCA_017453465.1 Bacteroidaceae bacterium
TAAGGAGGAAAAAGAAATGAACACACTGATTGTCTCTGGTTCAATGGCAGTTTTAGCCATTCTGGGTCTGATTTATTTTAAATATCAAGATTGGCGCATTGAAAAAAAGCACGTTGCGCAAACGACAAGCGAAGATTAGTAAAATGAGAGGGGCGAGCCGCACGGCTCGCCCCTTTTTCCTTCTGTTTCAAACTTTTCACAAAAACGCTTGGCTGGTAGGGGGGAACTCTACCTTTTGGGGGCTTTACTTCAGCTTTGTGGCTCCAATCTTTTTCATCTTTTCCACCATTTGGCGGCCCAGGTGTTCGGCTGAGGGGGCAGTGAAGTGCAACTGGTCGCGCTGGAGCTGGCCGTGCTGCATGTCGATGACGTAGAAGTGCTTCAGGTCGTGCTGCAGGCGGTAGAGGGCGGCCTCCACTTCGGCATTGTAGCAGCGGTTTTGGCGGGAGACGGTGCCGCAGATGAAGGGCAGCGAGGCATAACGCTTGTTGCCCGTCTTTTCCACCAGATGCTTGCGGATGTAGAGCACGACGGCTCGCAGCTGCTCGTAGTAGTCGGCCCCCTGGCGGTAGTCGCTCTCGCCCTGGTGCCAGAGCATGGCCTTGATGTCGTAGCCCTCTGCGAGCTGGCTCAGTGGCCCGTCGAGGCAGAGGTCCAGTTCCTCCAGGAACGACTTCAGCAGCGACTTGCCGCCCCGCAGGGTGCTCTCGTTGGCGGCCAGGTAGTCGGGCATGGCGCACCAGTGCTTGCCGTCGGTCGAACTGGCCTTGGGGCAGATGGCCGTTCCGCCCAGGCTCCACTTCACCACGTAGAAAGGTTGCTGCCACTCCTGTTCCAAGAGGTAATACACGTAGGCATCGTAGCCGTGACGCTGGGGCAGGTCGGGTTTGGCCACGAAGGGCTAGTAGGGGGCGAAGGGTGAGCCGCTGAGCGAGTCGCCCGTCTGGATTCGCCCAGCCGAGCCGTAGCACCACTGCGTGTAGGGGTAGTGGCCGCCGTGGGTTTCGCCATAAGACTTCAGGTAGTCGGGCATGTCGCTGTTCGGCACACGCCCGTCGGTGTTCGACTGTCCTGCCACCAGCAGGACGGGCACGCGGACGTGCCCTTTCCCCGCAGCCAGTGCAGCGGGGGTGGGGCAGAGCAGCAGCATGGCCGCAGCCAGTGCCCCTTTCAGATTCCATCGTAAAGTCATTTCGTTCTGTTGGGATAAAGGTCTTTGCGCTGCAAAAATACGTAAATTTTTCGGAACCGCTGCAAGGAGTTTTTCTTTTTTCTTCCTTCCGAAGTTGTCGGGTGTGGCTTTGAAAGTTGAAACAACGGCGTTGTTTATAAAAACATCGCCGTTGTTTTTAAAAACAATGTACGTTGTTTCTGCAAACAACGCCGTTGTTTCAACTTTGCAAGGCACAGTTTTCAGGTTTGCTCTTCTTTGGGGGAAGTTTTTGTGTGAAGCGGCGGCGGGTTTTTATGGTTTTTTAACCGTTTTGGGAGTGGGCTGTGAGGGCGGCTTTCGTGGGAAACGAATATGAATAATATGAATAATTGTATGGCGGGAGGATGGGTCGTAATGGGCGATTTTGTGGATTGTTATGGGCAATTTTGTGCTGTTTGGGGCAAAAAACGTGTTAAAAGGTGGCAGTTCCTTTGTGGCGTGGGGCGTTTTTAGTATATTTGCCAAATTTTTAAGGAGAATATATGGCTGTGGAAAAATGTCAGATTTTCGGAATAGCATATAGGGCTGTGGCGCGGTGCCTCGGTCTGTGGGGCGTGTCGGTACTTGTGGCCGCCCTGTTGCAGGGGTGTTCGCCGAGCGAAGACGGGACGGTGCGGGGGCCAGAAGAGGCCCAGGTGCCAGTCGTGTTTAGCACTACGGTCAGCCAGCGGGCAGAGACCCGTGCGGGGGCTGTGGGCGAGGTGGACGACGACCGCTTGCGCGACCTTGTTACCGACGCTGAAACTCAGGGTTTTGGCGTGTTTGCCTACCATACGGACCAGACACTCTGGGCGGCGGCACAGGCGACGGCTCAGCCCGACTTCATGTATAACCAGCAGGTGAAGTGGAACGACGGCCTGTCGGACGACTACGTGACGAAGTGGGAGTATGCCCCCATGAAATACTGGCCCAACGACTTCTCGACCAGCGGTGTGGACGACCAGGACGACGACACGGGCAACAACCCTGCCACGGGTTCGCAGAGCGGCGGGCGGCTCAGTTTCTTTGCCTACGCCCCCTACGTGGATGTGACCGTGGGCACGGGCGCGGTGACGGAGAAGAACGCCGAAGACGTGCTGATGAACACGTGGGGCATCTGCGAGCTGACGGGCAATGCCCAGGCGGGCGACCCCCGGCTCCGCTATGCGCTGAACCCCGACGGGGCTTACATCAAGGACAATGTGGACGTGATGTGGGGCGTGAGTGCCACGAGTGCCTACCAGTCTGTCAACGCCACGTCGCGCCCCACCGAGGGGCTGCCGCCCGTGGACCTGACCAAGCCCTCGGTGGGCGAGACCGTGCAGCTGCGTTTCCTCCACGCCACGTCACAGCTGCGTCTGCTGGTGCAGGGCGCGTTTGACGAGGTGTCGCCCGGTACGCAGGATGTGGCTGAAGACACGCGCATCCTCATCAACAAGCTGACGGTCACGATGCAGGCTCCCACGAGTGCGTGGCTCAACCTGGACAACACCGTGGCCAACCAAGCGCGGTGGGAGACCCCCATCAGCGGTGACACGGAGACCTTTAAGTTTGAACTCAGCAAGGACGACTCCAACGTGGAGGGCAAGCTGCGGGCCGACATCCGCAACCAGGCCGACATCCGCAGCTACCTCTCTACGGCCAGCAACTTCGACCTGCTGCTTGAGGGCGTGACGGTGACACCAAAGAATGTGCTGAACCTGCCCGACAGCGGCGACGATGCGGACTATGGCATCCTCTTTATCCCCGCAGCGACGACGGTGGGCAATCCCGCCACTGATGCTTTCGGCACGACGGACCACGAGACACTCAACTGGCTCAACCAGGTGACTGTGGATATTGACTACGACGTGATTACACGCGACGCCGCCCTGGTGCGCAACACGCCCGCAGGGTTCTCCATCATCAACAACCACATCCACCGCACGCTCCAGCTGACGGGCGAGGATGCCCACTTCGAGGCCAACAAGAAATATACGCTCAGGATGATTCTGGGCATGACGACCGTGAAGTTCGACATCGTTGAGGTGGTCGATTGGGAGACTCCCATCACGGTGAACCCACTGGTGAGGGAGTGGAAGTCTATCACGAAGGAATTTGACGTGCTGGAGTAAGCCCCGCGCCGTTTTAGTACCTCAACCAGAAAACAAAGACAGAAGATTATGCTTTACAGACATATACATAGTTTACTGATAGCCCTGTCGCTCTGCCTCCTTGCCGTTGGCTGCACGGATGACGAGCGGGAGGCGGCTGATGCCACTGCCGACCCGCAGCCTGTGGCTTTCGTCGTCACTCAGCAGCCTTGGCGCGACGAGAATGTGAACCTGACCACCCGCAGCACTACAACCCTGGACGGTCTGAAGGTCAGCACCACAGGTTTTGGCCTGTTCTGTTCCGATTTCCACTTTGCCAATCAGCAGGTGCTGTGGGAGCATGAGGCGTGGAACTACGGCAACAGCGTCTTGTGGAGCATGGACAAGACCAAGGCATACAATCTGTATGCATACGCACCCTACGATGCGACGCTTGTAGCTTCTGCGGCAACCAACACACTGACATTCACGTGCGCTGAGGACAACCAGGTGGACTTGCTCTGGGCCTCGCAGACGGGTGTCGTGCGCGATGACGAGAACAGTCCCGTCGAGCTGAATTTCCGGCACGCCCTCGGCAAGATTTCGCTCGGAACTATCGCCAACAGCACGGGGCACAACATCACCCTGGACAAGCTGGTGCTGAAGAGTAAGCTATACACCGGGGGGACATTCTCGCTGGCCGATGGCACTTGGTCTGGTTGGGTGGGCGGCACGGACGAGCAGACCATTGAGCACTCTGTGGGTCAGACTTTCGACAGCAATACGGCCATTGCTGCGAATGCCCCCGACCTCTTGCAAATTCCGGGCGTTGAGGCCACCGTCGAACTGGTTTTTACGATTGAGGGCTTCGACAAGACCAACGAGGACATCAAGTTTACGACCACCTTTGAACAGGGCGTAAGCAAAAACTTTAACATAACCATTGAGAAGAACTTTGAGGTCATCATTACTCAGTAACCCATCAACGAACATCAGAAACGAGACGCATGAAAAAGCTTGAACAACACATATTGACGCTGGCATTTGCCGCCGTGTGGACTGCCTGTTCGCCCAGCGACGACACGCTCCCTGCCGCCTTCTCGGAGCAGGCCATTCAGCTGGCTCCCCGTGTGGAAAGCCCCGAAACACGTGCCGGAGTGAAGGGCAACATGGACTATCGCGGCATTGTCCAGACGGGCTTCGGCGTGTTTGCCTATGCCACAGGCGGGGCAGACTACTCTGCTGCGGCTGTGCCCAGCCTGTTCTGCAACAAGCTGGTGAGCTATACGGGAGAAACCCCTGCCGCCGACGTGAAGAACCCCCTGGAGCTGTACTACTACTTTGGCAATTGGAGTTATGTGGACACCGACACACCGCTGAAGTATTGGCCCGCCACCGACAAGATTTCCTTCTATGGCTATGCGCCCTACGTGGGGAGCGCGGACTTCAACAAGACTGGTGATACGGGCATCATCAATGTGGTGCCAGCCGATGGCGAGACGGCGGGCGACCCGAAGGTGACTTACGTCATCTCGACCCAACCGGGCAAGGCTGTCGATTTGCTTTGGGGCGTGAACCAGACGACCAAGTTGCCGTGGCGCGACCAGACGCTGGAAACGACGGGCGGCCCCATCCTGATGACGTTCCACCACGCACTGAGCGCCATTGGTTTCCATGTGCAGGCCATCGTTGACAAGGACAACGTGTTGAGCGACTTCACCGACGAGTCGAATGTGGCCAACCTGCTGGGCGAGAGTGGTGACTATAAGATTACCATCAACCAGTTGGAACTCACGGGCGATGAGACATCGGGCAACAAAGGCACTTTCTATCACAAGGGAGTATTGAACCTCAACAGCACGGAAGTGGTGTCGGGCAAGCCCATTGCCAAGTGGGAATCCCTTGAAGACGAGGATGCTACGCTCACTGTGGCTAATGGCGATGTGAAGGCAGCCTTGCGCCATCCGGCAGCGGAAGATGCAGAGGCGATTATGACAACAGAGGGGTTGACGGGTGTAACGCAGACCGCCCAGCAAACGTTGGTTGTTGACGACAGTGGCAACGAGCAGAACTTCATGGTCATTCCTCATCCTGCTGCTGACTACAAGCTCGTGCTTGATTGGTACATCAGCGGCAAGGCTCCCGATGGCACTTACATTCAGGAGAATCGCACATCGACCATCAAGATTTCCGGCTGGGAGCTGCAGTCCAATGTGAAGTATTACATCAACCTTGTCATTGGTCTGAAGACCCTTCGGCTCAACGTCACCGCCACAGATTGGCAGGATAAGGAGACCGACGTGGAGGTGCTTGTGGAGCACGGCACCAGTGCCAGCTCCTCCCTTGCCCGCAAGCGTTAGCCCATATATATATAATAATGTACGCATGTACCATAATAATATAGAGAACGAAAGGCGGATAGTGTTGACATCAGCCATGAAAGAGGCGGCTGACGAGGCGCAACTTGCTTACGATGAAGGAAGATGCCTGAAGGAAGATGCTTTTAAACAACGGTTTGCAAAATGGCTCTGACCAAAAACGACTAATTCTTGTTTTAGTGGATAGTTATAAAACAGAAGATATATGAATACGAAGATAACGAACATGGAGAATAAGTTCCTGCGCCTGTCCGCGCTCCTGCTGGTGATGATGCTGGTGGGCGTGAATGGCGCGTGGGGACAGATAGGAACCATTGCAGATATAGATTTCAGCAATTCGATTTCTGATGGGAAAGTAAATGGTTCTACTAATTATATATCAATAGGTGGTAGTAATACAGAAATTATAGATGAAAGGCTTGCCATAGGAAAGGGTACGAGTTTTGTAACTGTGCCTGAAGCCCAACGCGCAGGAACGGTTGTTACTGTTTCTTTTGAGTTGGCTTTTGGTAAACTTGTGAATAGGAGTGTGTATTTTCATTTAAAAGACGAAAGTGGCGTAAATATTGCCACATTCGATTTTAATGCATATAGCGCAATTCTGGAAACAGACCTGGGTGTTGAATTGGGGAATATGTATTATAATAATCCGAGTGTTGATTGGGAGCGCAAAGTCTCATTTAATATAACATTGAATTACAATACACAGAAAATCACAACAGTTACAGAATGCTATAAGTCTGGGGAAGGAGGAACTTTAACAACTGCTTCCCATGAGGTTGACATGGAAAGCAGTACGGACCCTTTTGCAACTTTTGAAATTGGTTCTAATTATGATAATAACGATAGACGATGCCAGTTCGACAATCTGCGTATCACTACAAACCTATGCAGCTATACAGTTAAAACCAATGCAAGTTATAATGTTCAACAGATAGCTTCGGGAATAGGCGTTACTGGCTCAACAATCGTAGTTCCATATCCTAAATATATAAATGTAGATGGAACGTTATATCATAAAGGAGTTATAAGTCAATCTTATAAATATTCTTTTGGACTGGACGCAGACCATAAGGAGGAGAATCTGAATTATGAGGCTTCAGCAGAAACCAATGTTGTATATCTTAAAGAAGCAGAAGATATTATGTCCCGAACAGAAAAAGGGGGTAACAATTCACGCTCTTCTAATGCTGCGGGTGGATATACAGGGAGTCTTTTAGATTTGGTGACCCTTCCCAAGGGTGCTTATCAGATAAAGGCAGCTGCATATTCTAATAACCAAACGACGTTTACCTTTAGTTCTGGTGATGAGTCCGTTTATTCATTTACTGGTAATGGTTATTGGCAAGAATTTTCAAGCACTATCTTTCAAACGAAAGAAGACGTGCCCATTCGTGTGCAAGGTGGTAGCCAAAATTACGGCTTGGACTATATTTTCATTAAGGCCATTTTTGCATATCAGGAAGGGAGTAGTAGCGGAATATGTGGGAATACAGCAACACCAACACTTGTCAATCCCAATAATTATACTGTGACGTATGATTCAAGCAATAAGGGTGTTGCAACTGTTAATGCCACTACTGGTGAAGTGACATTCGTTCATAATGGGTGGTCTGTAATTACAGCAAAGGCAACGATTAACGGTGTGGACTATTTTGCAACGCATACTGTTACCGTGACAGGCGAATCTCAGGCTACGGGGACTTTTAATAATGATGCAGAAAATAAAAAGGAGGAATATACTATCACAGGCACTGGCTATTTGCCAGAAAACAATGAAGGTACAACGATTTCGATTGCTTTTGGAAATCCAGATGAAACACAAAGCGTTGAGTCTATGACCGATAATAATTCTGTGACAAAGTCGGGTGTATGTGGTATTGACGCTAATAATTTTTCTCATGTCCTTTTTTCTGGGATACGTCCATCAATGGGTTCATATTTTGTTTTTACTCCCAAGGCGAATGGTACTTTGAAAATTCATGGTTTGTTGAAGGATGGAACGAATGGTATTCGACTAACAGATCAGGATGGAAACATATTAGAGAAGATACGAATCTCAAATGTCCATAAGAAAGTATGGGAAGATTATACTTTTCACACGTTGCTCACAAGTGGTGCAACATATTATGTGTTTGCTGAAACGCAATGGATGATTGCTGCGGGTTCACAAGCTGGTGATGTGGATTATCCAGATAATACCTCTGCACCGACACTGTATCTTAATTCTTTTGTCTTCACACAAATGGAGGGTACAACCATCAGTTTGATAGACCAGTCATTGTTGTTTACACCTAATAATAATGCAAACTATCATCGACTGGATCGTACAATTCCTGGTTTTGAAATTAAATTTGAAGGAGGGGATGGTGCTAAGTATCAAAATAATGGTACGTTTATATTGAGAAATAGTCAACCTAACTCAGAGGAGGGCAATGGTAGTATTACTATTACACCGCGTGTTAAGGTAGGAACAGGAGTTGCTACTGATGTGGTTATTACAAGTGTAAAACTGAATACGGGTTATGAAATCAAAGGGTCGCCTAGTATATATATTAACGGAGAAGGCAAAGGTTCGGTAGTAAAAGAAAACTCAACCTTGACATATTCGTCGTTGTCTGGTAATATCCTCACTATTAAATTGAAAGGCTATGATTTGTCGGAGAAAAACAAGGTAAGTTTTCTCCTTAATTCCATCACTTTTACTTACACTTTGAACAATGGCGTTGAGTTAGATGATTCAAAAGGAACAATAGATTTGAGGTTTGCCGATGATTATGTCTATGGCTATACAGGAGAAACCAAGAAAAATGATTTGTATTTCGATTCTCCTGTTGCATTTTATGGTGATGTTTCTTTGCAGGGTAGTGGCGGAATGGGTTTTGCTGAGGCACTGACAAACGCTATGGCCAAGCATAAAAATTCCGATGAAAAGATTCACTTTAATGATGGAGATACAGACAGTCCTTACAAAGTTCTCATCGGCACTGGTGTATGTTATTTGTCTGCAAAATTTCTTGGTACTAATTATTTTGCTCCAGCCACTGCTGTGACACGTCTTTATAGTCATGATTATACAGATGAGCCAAGTTGGGAGTTAGCCGCAGGAAAGTCATATAAAGTTCCGGCTGCCAACGGTCTTTATTTTGCCATCACCACAAGTGGCGGAAACATTGAGCTTACGGGTGCTAAATCTCCCTCTACTCTTGCCGATGATGAACGTTATTTGACGACCGTTACGGGCAGCAGCGGCGAAGTGGTGATTACAAATACAGGCTCATCGGATGTAACAATTAAGAAAATTGAAGTTTATCGTAAACAGGGGCGGCTTGATTTCACTTATTCAGGCATGGTTGGTGCGGACAAGGACGTAATATTCTGTGGCGAAACCTATCTGCCTCAGGAATTTACTATTAAAGATGAAAATGGAAATGAAGAAAGTGATTGGGCGGAGCACTATGAAACAACAGGAACATATACGCTTGTTAATCCTTTGTCTGGTGTGAGTATAAATTCTACCACAGGTGAAATCACTGTTGCTGAAGACGCCACTCAGGATTATCTTGATGTAATGTTGACCGTGAATCCCGAAGACGAGTACAAAGCACTCTATGGTCCCATTACCAAGACTATCCATGTGAAAGTAGTTAGCGGTATGTGGGACTTCAGAACATATACCGTTTATGACAACAATTCCATGGAAGGTTCGGCAGGCTGGAGCAAGGGATTCTATGTGGCCAATCGTGACAATGCCGAGTTTGAATATATCTATCGGAATGATAACACGCCGCTACCTCAGGCTTTTAGTCTTCAGACTCGTGGACACCACCGCTTTGTGTGGAGCAAAACAGCGGGTAACTCTTGTCTGCACCTGTTTGGCCGTGGAGTGGGAAGCAACACCTCCCCCAATGGCGGCGGCGAGGTGCGTGTGCCCGTAAAGGCGGGTATGTTGGTTGAAATCAATGCCAATGCTGATGACCGTCTCTCGGAAATGGAGCTTGAGGGTGTTACGACGTTGGACGGTGAAGACGTGACCTACTTCTACGTGAACGACGGTGCGCCCGAATCTCAATATTTCTTGGCAAAGAACGATGGCTATTTTGTTATCAAGAACCCCTCACACAATCTTTATCTCTACCTGCGTTACATCAAGGTGTCGGCAGAAATGGCATTCCGCTATGGCAATGAAACCTACGTGGATGCAAGAGTCGGATCTTTCACCAATGGCGTGATGAACAAAGGTGAAACAACTATTACCTACACGTATGAGAACAAGACAAATACCCCTGCGACAACCGTTAATACATCAACAGGTGAAGCAACACTGGGTGCCTCCTACGGGATTTATGAAGTAACGGCAACGGGCAGCGGTGCTGGCCTTCTGAATGGAAAAGTGGGAACCTATACTGTAACAGCGATTGGGCTTGATGTGAACAACCACACCGAAAACATTGCCGCCTCTGGTGTGAAGACTGATAATCTGGTAGTCCGTTGCTTGAAGATTATTGTTGGCAACACTTTTGGTGATGATGGCACTGTTGAACAAACTGCTGCGATTGAGGATATTAAAAGTAAACTGAAGTTTACGGTGCTGAACCCAGCCCCTGGCATCACGCTTTCGGGAGCCAACTTGACCATTGAAGGCGCTCGTACAGTTCAACTGAAAGTTACGTTGGGTGCCATCGAGAAGACATTCACCTATACAATCACGGGCGGTACATTGAATCAGATGAATCCTGTCATTGCCAATGACGCTACGTCTTATACAATAGAGATTGTTGGTGTTGAGGATGAGGATGTGACCAAAGATTACACCTTTAATGTTAAGAAGATGTATGAAGCCATTAGGGGAGACCTCTATGAGAATCGTGCAGCCCTTGTCTTTAAGGATGCATCTGATAATACTATTAATCCAACATCAAGTGCTGCTGAATCTGTATCCTCTCAGACACTTACAATCTCAGGTTTTAATAACAATGGTGGTGTTATCCCCATCTATGCCAGCTATCAATTTAAGACCAGTTCAGCCCCTGAAACATGGGAAAAATACGAACTGGAAGGAACACTCACGGTTGCTTATAGTAGTCATGTATGGAGATTCCAGCACAACCTGATACAGGGAATGGATGTAACAGCTGTGGCTGCTGAACGTGCAGCGTATTCGCTTACTGCTACTGACCTGCCTGATGACTATGGAACGACACATGGCCTGACGGTTGGACTAAAAGATTGGGAACCTAGTACAGGTGAATGGGCTGCGGCTACTGCTACGATTGATGAGCCTCAAGACGGCGGTGCCAAACCAACTGAAGCGAACAGGCATTGGGGCATGGTGCGCAAGATTAAGGGGCATACCGATGTCTCGATGGTCTATTTCTACAATCATCCGTGCGATGGAGACAATGCGCTGATTATTCCAGAGACAGAGGGCTTGCACATCTATTCTGCTCCAGCCAATGAACAGATGGGTGTGGAGATGTACACATACGGAGCCAGCGACCCCGATGTGACGAGCGGTGAAAAGAACACAGGCGACGCAAAGCTGTTCGATGGCAGCTATCGTTGCTCTAACCTGATGATGCTGCGTGGTGGCCGTCTTGTCATCCCCAAGGTGAAGCCGGGCCAGTGGATAGAAGTGCGCTGGACTCGCCATAAGGAAGACATGGCTGAGCGTCTGTCTATGGAGAACCTGGCGGATGTGGATGGCAATTACATCAACAAGACGTATAAGATTGGCAACTGTTTCTATAATATCTCTGGGCAGACGAGCACCTATATGTTCCAGGTGCCACAGGCTGGCACGCCGAAGGGCGACGGAACATATGTGGAACTGGACGAGGACGGCTGTGTGGATGCTACCTTCACCGTGGACGACAATATCTACATCAGCATCCAGCAGATAGAGTTGCACGAACCGGGATGGGAGTTCAGTTCATCTATGGCGCAGCACCTGAGAGGAACGATTGACAGTGGAGAAACCATTGACATAGCCCATCAATATGTATGTGATGGAGCTACTCATACGATTAGTCTCTTGCCCAAGGATTCGCAGAATGCTCCTAATGCACCACAAGTGTGGAGCATTGACTTCGACCCAACGCTTACGAGTGCGGGAGCCACCAGGACTGTTGATGGCGCGACGGCTTCTTTCACTTATCCTGCCGATGCATACGGCAAGATATACGTCACGCTGACGAGCTATTCTCAGAATGAGCGTTACGTGGCCAACCGCAACACATGGGTCATCACCGTGGGGAAGAAGCCACAGCAGACATACCCCTACACATGGGACTTCACCAAGTATCGGGCTACGACCAAGACGAAGGTGGGCAGCAGCACGGTGGGTATGCCGGGAGCTGACAGCTACGATAATTATTACGAGGAAGACCCGAACTACAAGGCAACCAACCCGACAGGCGCGCATGAGTATCGCAAGGATATAGATACCTGGACGCAGACGGGCAATGATGAAAAGGTGGTTACGAAGGGCTACGACACACGCAAGTATGGGTCGTACTTCGTCAGCGGCGCACAGTTGGTGAGCCGTGGATTGGGCGTTTTGCCAGAGACGGAAGGTCTGGGCTTCTCACTGAACACGTTAGGAAACAGCGATGAGACAGATGATGAAAGCGCAAGTTTGACACTCGACATGGAGAGCACGACATCGGGCGACAAGGCTCGTGCACTGCTTGGCAACACATGGCGCAATGGTAAACTGAGCATTACAGCTGGTGGCTCGATTATCGTGCCGACACCAGGGGCTGACTTTACACATTATTATATATATATAAGGAGTAGTGAAAAGCCCAGTGCCGTTACGAATGCAGAGGAGTCCGCAGAATATGTAGATAGTGAACAAGGCCAATATCGCTATCACTTCACGGCGAATAACGATGCAGTGTTGACCTTCGACAACGCTGCTGATGTCTATGCCATTGGCGTGACCAACAAGTTCAAGCAACTGAACAAGGTAGGGGATGTAGCTTGGGCAACCGAGAGCCGTGATGCCATCATCGACCATTCGCTGACGGGCTACCTCACGACCAATCCCGTAGGTGCATACGCCATCATACAGCAAGCCACAAATCCCGTCTATTCTGCCGACCATCGGACGGTGAATGTCAGCATTGTTGACCAGCGATATGTGGTGCCAGCACAGACTGGACTTGTGCTGAAGCAGACGGAATCAATTCCAAGCAGTGTGACTACCTACAATGTTCCGCTCTTTGTCCCAGCCATCACGACCGAAACCGATGCTGAAGCCAACTTTGTGAACAACCTGATGCGCCCCAATGTTTCGGCAACTACATTCGACTCAGAAGTGGAAACGACAAATGCTATTGATGGAACGACGAAAGACTACTACCGCTTCATTCTGGCTAAACGCTACATGACGTGGACGGCTGTCAAAGAAGGAGATAAACCAAAGACGGTAACTCCGCCAACGGCATTCGAGACTCGCGAAGTTGCTGCCTTCTATCGTCTGCACAAGTATAGCAGTACTGATGGACTGACGAATGAAGACGGCACATCGCTTACAGAATCTGTCGATGATTTGAACACCTTAGGCCCCAACAAGGCATACCTCATCTTGCCCAAAGACAACATTGTGGATGCACTCTGGAAAGACGAAACAGCCCCAGCCAAGCCTCGCTACATTGGCATTGTGGGTGTGAGCGACATGGCGGATGACATCGACGAACTGACCGAGCCGCAGGTCACAGGTAAAATCTACAACCTGCGCGGACAGGAGGTTGACCCCGACGGCCCGCTGCCTACAGGCATCTACATCAAGGACGGCAAGAAAGTGCTGGTGAAATAAACCGCAAAAACGAATTACGAAATACGAGTTACGATTTCGGATTTCTACATCGTAAAACCGCAAAGTATGAAACTCAAAAACTATCATTTAGCAATATGGCTGACTGTCCTGTGTGCTTGCTCCGAGAAGGAAACCACTGTGCAGACAGTCACCGATATACCCGTTAACTTTGAGGTCAGTCAGGTCGATACACGTGCTGGTTACAAAGATGCAGAACTCGACTTGGACAAACTGAAGGGCACGGTTGACTTCGGCGTGTATGCTTATTACACGGGGAAAAAAGCCGATGATTCCCCTTACCCCTGGAATGAGTATGCCAAGGACAAGAGTGGAACGGTTGCTCCCAACTTCATGTACAACCAGCAAGTGGGGTGGAACAGCACCTCCAGCCTCTGGGAGTACACCCCCGTCAAGTACTGGCCCAACGGCACGGGCGAGGCTGTGGACGAGTGGGGCACAGGATTGCAGCGCGAGCCTGTCAGCTTCTTTGCCTACGCCCCCCACGTGGACCTCGGCACCATTGACACGAGCGAACCTAACGACCCCACATCGGAACCATCGACGGGCATCATTGCCATCAACGGCAGTCAGCTCACCGCCAAGACCATTGACGGAACGGAATGCTATGCCCCCACCATCGACTACAGGCGCAATGCTGGCCGCAACGTGGATTTGCTCTGGGCCACACCACAGCTGGACTGGCTGAAGCCTTCGGTCAATGCCAAGGTGCCCTTCACCTTCCACCATGCGCTGGCCGCCATCAAGGTCACCGTGCAGCGTGTCTATGACGACTACCTGCCTGGCGACCCTGCCCACAAGCCTGACAATGCCACCGACACCAAGATTTTTGTTGGCCACTTCTCGCTCACGGGCAACCTCTACTCCGAGGGTCGCTTGCGTCTGGACGATGGCTCGTGGACTGCTTTGCCTTCCTCCTCGTCGTCCAGCACCAGCACCGTCATTCAGTGTGAAGGAGACGAGATTCACGCCATCCTCTCTGGTTCAAAAGTCGTGGGGCACGGCACCACCGAGGCAGACCTGGAGTCCATTCAGGACATGGAGCTGGACGAGTGGAACACCACATGGAATGCCAACCCCGACGGCCTCTTCACGCGCAACACGGCGGGCACAGGTGCCTACTATTCGGGCGTTACCGAAGAGCCGCGCCTGCTCTATAGCTCACCCACCTATTTCTACATCATTCCTCTGGGCGAAGACGATGTGAAGCTGACACCGCGCATCGTCTATTCATTCGTCACCCAGGACGATGCCCTCGAACTGGACTACCTCACCGACTCTGGCAAGAAGCACCGCTATTCGCGCATCACCCACGACATCACAAGCCCCTCCATCAACCTGGGCAAGCTGGAGGGCGGCAAGCGTTATGTGCTCAACTGCCTCATCGGAGTGGAGCACGTCTCCTTCGAACTGGTCAGTGTGGAGGACTGGGACTTCCCGCTCCGCTTCATTACCGATATGTCCGACATCGACAAGACCAGCCTCCCGAAGGAGAAGGTGCTTGATGAAGAATGAACAATTTACAATTTGACAATTTTACGATGCATAATTTATAATGGGTAGTTAAGGAGTTAAGGAGTTATTGCTTCGCTCGTCCTTCGGACAGGAGTTAAGCCATTACTGACTTCTGTATCGGCTTAACTCCTTAACTCCCTAACTTCTTAACTCCAACAAAATAATCATGAAGCATATCTCTCCAATCTTCTTCTTGGCTCTGCTGGCTTCGGCCTGTACTGACAAGCTGCTGGATGAATTTTATGGCAACAACGGTGACTTTGACGATGATGGCATGGTCTTCAGCCTGAACGTGCAGGAACAGGCAGACCTGGCCTACGAGCAGGGCGGCACACGTGCAGCCACATTGCCCGGCGACACTGCTGCCACAGAGGTAGAAGACCCCACCTTTGGCCCCCGCCTCTTCGATGGCGGAGTGGAGGACATGAAGGTCTATGCCCTTCAGCTGCCCTTTGTGGGCATTCACCCCAAAACCGTGGCCAGCGGCATTGCGCCCGAAACACGCGCCTCGGTCGATGCCATCATTCCAGCGGGCAACAACCAGATCACCTTCCACGACTCGCTCACCATCTGGGGCTATGCCTATAACGACGACGGAACCTACTCGCGTGAACTCTTCGGTCAGCGTCTGCTCAAGAAGATACGTGGATGGCGTTCCTCCGTGCACTGGCCCTACGACAACGGACAGGCCACCAAGATGCGTTTCTATGCCGTCTCTCCCTCGCTGGAGGAACTGGAGGACTTGCAGGTAAAGGCCGCGCCCACCTACAATTCGCCCCCAGTCTTTTCCTATACCATTCCCGATGATCCCGACGAGCAGCGCGACCTGCTCTATGGCGAATCGGACGAGATAGACGTGCAGGCTGGCCCTCCCACGGGCACAGGCCGTTACGAAAACACGGGCACGACCGAGAAAGAGCAGCATCTGGGCGATGACGACAAGACCGTCACGCTCAACTTCAAGCATCTGCTCACTACCATCCGCTTTGCTCAGGGACGAATCCCCGTGGGAGCGAAGATAACGAAGATTGGCCTTTACCACATCAAGAACGAAGGCACCTACTATCCACAGGCCGTTGACAACGTCGTGCTGCCCATGCCGGGTCTGGGCGACACGGGTCTGGGCAACTGGGTTGTGCCCAGTGGCGAAGGCGGCACGGGGTCCTACGAAATAGACGTGGATGCCTGGACTGCTGAAAACTATACTCCAGGTGGCCAGTCGCCTACCACCAGTACGCTCAACTTCGAGAATGTATATAAGAATACTGATGGTGAGAACGAATATATCACTGACAAGGTGCTCTTCGTCATGCCCCACATCGTGACGCAGGCAGCCCAGCTACAGGTGACTATCGACATGGGCGACGGCAAGGGAGAGCGCAAGCTCACCTCTTCGCTCATTGGCTGCTACTGGAAGAAAGGCTACACCATTACCTACTACATCACCATCGGCAACATCAAGGGTGACTACTACTTGCTGGTGGAGCCAAGCACCTATCAGACCACAGGTGAAATAGAGGCTCCTAAGGCTGGCGAGACAGGCGATGAAACGAAATACTCCACAGGCTCTATGTCGGCAGAGCACAGCAATGCCCAGACCACGGGCAGTTTTATCATCCATAGCTTCCGTAATTATAAGAACTATTCAGCGGGAGAGCCTTCGGGTGTCAATGTGCATGAGCGTGCAGGATGGAGAGTGAATGGTTTTTCGCCAACCAATGACAGTGAAGATAGCAAATATGGATACACGGCGAACAATCGTCCTGCATGGTTGATGAGCATTACTGGTTGGAAAAATGTTTCTAATGCGGTAGGTGAAAGTGAAGGAACGAAAATGCCAACAAACAGCTCAGGAGACAACCAGTTGATTGATTACATTATTGCTCCTCAGTCGCCAGTTTATACAGCCAATCATAAAACAGTACTGAATGGGCATGCAGAAGTGGAAGCATCTATAGATTTTGACCTTTCAAGAACCTTCCCTGATAAAACAGCGACAGGTACCCCCATGGCCAGCGAAAGTGGCACAGGCCCTATCAACACCGCAAACTGTTATATTGTAAACGCTGCAGGAACATACAAGTTCCCTTTGGTCTATGGAAATTCGTTTAAAAACGGAGCCGAATCACCGAACACAACTGATGCTTTTGTGGACCATATAGGCGAGAAAATAACACATGCCTATATTCTTGACCAAATAAAAGAATATTCTAGCCGCGACGTTGTGACGATTTTGTCCTCTACTGAAAAGCGTATTACCTCTATTAAATATGATGATGGTACACATTCGGGGCTTTCGGCAGAATTGTTGTGGCAAGATGTTGAGGGGCTTGTATCTGATCTTGCTCTTGACTACCCCTCATCATCTGGGGGCTTTATGAAATTTCGGGTAAATAAAGCGAATATTCAGCCTGGAAACTGTCTCGTTGCCTTGAAAGCTAATAAGAAGTTTACAAAAATTGTTGTGAAAGAAGATGGAAAGGATGATGTCATTGAGCAAGATTGGACTGCTTCGCCCACCTCAGAGATTCTGTGGACTTGGCACATTTGGGTGACTGATGAAGTCTATCCGAATGCAGAGATGACTATAGATGTGAATCCAGGCGTGACAGATGATGCAGGTGTGAAAGATAATCTGCAAAAGAAGGCTGAAGAATTATATCTTTCCTACAATAGTGATAAATCAACAAAAATCGTCACATTGAACGATGATGCCACGAAGCAAATCCTTCCAGTCAATTTAGGGTGGGTTCCCGACAATATGGAGTGGGGCATTTACCAGCCCCGTGAAGTCTGGGTAGAGATTGAACAGCTGAATGAAATCAATGTCACTACAGGCAACAAAATCCACCTGAAGATACGTCAGGAAGCCATACCCGAACTTGTTACGGGCACCAGCATGGTCTATCAGTGGGGTCGCCCAACGGCATTGCCCATGAAGTTGAGGGTTGACGGCACGACGGCGCGGACGCTGTACGACGGCACAACAGATATTTCAGCCTCTTTTGCAGCAGCGGATATTGCTTCGCCTGCTGAGGCTATTTCCAATCCCACGAAGATGGCGCAGGGCTGGAATCCGACGGCTGACTACTGGGGTGGCTCTGCCAAGACACTCTACGACCCCTGTCCTCCTGGCTTCCAGATGCCAGCCGGCAGCGTCTTCTCCGTCTTCTCCATGACGGGGACTGACACCGCTGACGGCACAAAGCTGAATATGCGTCCATCGGAAGGAGCCAGCAACAAAGGCGGTTATTTCTATACCAAGGCACACACCGCGCTTACCGATGACAACCGCTACGACCCCAAGGTCTATATGCCCGCCACGGGCTACTGGAGCGGCGAGGGCTACACGCAGACAAATCCCGCCGCAGGCTACTACTGGACCAACGAGCGGACGAAGAGCCTCCAGCTGTGGCCCGTGGGCGACAGCAACGGCTACATCTATTTTGGCAAGACCGACCTGACGGGCGAAAAAGCCCTGCCTGTTCGCCCTGTCAAATCGAATTGAGCGGAGTCACATAGGTAATGCGTCGCTGCGGCGTAGGCAATCAATCTCGACAGATTGCCTACGCCGCAGCCACGCATTGCCTATATGACTAAGGGAAAACCCTTACCACTGGTCGGTATGTCTTGAGGGGTCGAAGACGACGGTGATGGTCTCTGGACCTCTGACCTTGTCGTCGCCAGGACGGAGGTCATCTACGAAGGCGTAGCAGTAGATGAATCCGCTCTCCCACTTGATGCCCATCTGGAGCATGTTGATGGTGACGCGGGCTGTGGCTGCTGTTTCTGTACCTTTTTTGACTGAGTATTTTCCTTCGGCGTTCTGCTCGTATTCTACTTTCGTTCCTACGGCATCAATCGTGATGTTGGGCACGTTGTCATCGTCGAAGACTTGCGGCACAGCCAGAATGATGTTGCCCGTGGGGTAGTTGTAGTGCAGTTCGTCCTCGTTGTTGACGCCTTCATACCTTGGCTGGGTAGAGCCTTTGGTGTAGTCGGGGTCTTTGTTCTCGTTGTTCAGCACGTAGTTCAGACAGTTGCCTTCCTCCTTGCTGCTCCAGTCAAATCCGTCGTAGTTGTCTTTGCTCCGCTCCTTCTTGTATGCCGGTGTACCCTCGAAGTAGTCGTACATATAGTTTTCGTTGAGCATGACGCGCTCTCCGTTCAGGAAGCGGAACCAGTAGGGGTTCATGATGTAGTGGTTCACGGTGACGCTTCCGAGCGTTGTGGCAGAAGTGTAGGTGGACTTTGTGGTGTATGTGCCCGAAATGTCATCGTATGTGATGACAGGCGTGAAGGTGCAGCTGGTGTAGATGTTGTTGAACGACATGCTGAGGCTTCCCTTCGCGTGTTTCGTTCCGTTGACATCTACAGTCTCATCGCGCAGCCACCGCTCGGTAGCGGGGTTTGCCACTTTGAGCCACGGCGTGTCGTCGGGAATGAAATCGCCCACCTTTACTGTCTGTAGATTTCCCCTTGCGTCAAGGTATGTCTGTTTTTCAATGTCAACCGTCTTGGTGTCTCCATTAGAGAGTTTGATGTTTGTTCCATCTATGGCGGTCACGCTGATGGGGACGGGGTCACTCTCACCCGCAGGTGTGTAGGTGGGATAAACCAGCTTGTCGGTGCCTGTGATGTAGGCATAAAGGCGGACCTGTGCGAGCATGTGGTGGAAGCGGAAGCGCACGGGTTTGGGCTGATAGCCGCCTTTGTTGTCGGAGACGAGCGGGTGGGTGTCTCTGGAGCAGTCGGCCACCAGTTCGCTAATCATGAAGTCACTGTGCTCCGATGCATCGGAGTTCATGGTGAACTGCACCTTTCCCATGCCATTGCCTGTGTCCACGCCGTTCTCGCCCGTGGAGATGTGTATGCCGTGCTCTCCTGGGCCGCCCGCTGTGGTGGGGTTGTAGGGGTAGTATGCCCAGAAGGAAATCTTGTCGTGCTCGCCTCCCTCTGTCTCGCTGTTGGGCCAGAACCGTATGAGCGAGTCGGTGGGCAGGTATGTCCCTGTCTTCGCGTCCTGCAGGGTCTTGCTGCTGTAGTAGTTCAGCGCGTTGATTCCCGCAGCGTCTGGCGGAGCAACAGTCATGGGCTGGTTATACATGAAGTTGGCCGTCCCCGTGTATTGATTCGTGGTGTTGTCCCATGTCTCATGCCAAGTCTTGCTGCCTGTATAGACACCATAGATGCCGACGGAGTAGATTTTCTTCTTCTCCGTGAGTTCTCCCTTGTCGTCATATCCCCAGTAGCTCCGTTCCTTGGTCTCGAAGAGGCTTGTCTCCAGACGGTTGATGAGCGAGCCGTCGGCTCTGGTGGGTGCTGTCACGCTCGGCACGACACAGGCTTCAAAGGCAATGGCCTCTTCAGCAGTAGTCTCTCGCGTGATGCCGTCGGGCACGGTCTCCGTGCCTATGTCGTTCCAGTCGCTGCACGCTGCGAGGCCAATCGCTGTCAGCAGGACTGGCAGGAGGGTGCGCCCGCCACCCGAAACATAGTTTCTCATATTATATTTTCTCTTTTTTTTAGTTTGCTTTTCTATTCCATTGTGAGCAGACCGCAGTGCCATTGTTTTGTGACCGCAGTGCTATTGTTGTGAGACTTCAGTGCCATTGTTGTGAGACCGCAGTGTCATTGTCGTGAGACCGCAGTGTCATCGTTTTGAGACCGCAGTGCCATCTTTTTTTGTCCGCAGTGTTGCAGATGCAGCACTGAACTCTCAGCCTACTTGACAATGACCTTCTTGTGTCCGAAGATGTACACGCCGCGAGGCAGTCCCGGATGGTTGCGTCTGAGGCTCTGCGGTGTTTCGTTCACAGCCACACGGCGGCCTTGCAGGTCATAGACATCGCACGGCCATGGGTCTGTGTCCTCCTTCTCCGTGAAGTCGGGCTGCTCGGCCTCTTCCTCCTCTGTGACCTCTGTCTTCTCTGCGTCCTCTGTGCTCTCCCCGTCGAAGATGACTGCGTAACGCGGCTTGGCACCGCCGCCAGTGGCATAGACGAAGTATGCCTTGTTGTGATAGACATACTTGTTGTTGCGCTGCTGCGATGTGGCATTGCGTGCTGTTGACCAGTGTGCATTCTCCTTTGCAGCCTGGTCGGTACCTGGAGTATCGAATTCCTCCTGTGTGGCGATGGTTGAATATTCCGTATGTCCGCGCCACCAGTTTTCGTTGGTGTAGAAGCCCACGGCACCCTTCGTGTCATCGTATTTGTAGTAGCTCTTCGAATTGTTGTCATAGGTGTCGCTCCAGACGGTTTTCGTTCCGTCCTCCGTGAATGGAAGGCCGAATACCATGACTTTGCCCGATACTGCAACTTCCTTCTCCAGATACTCGCCTTCAAGCTTAATCTTGGCTTTGCCTTCCGGAATGCTGGTGGTCTGGCGGTTGGGCAGGTTCAGTTCCACATACTTGAAGGTGTTCTCTGTGTCCTCCACGATGTTGGATTCTCCGGGAGCAGCGTACTTCATCCATTGTCCTGTCTTCGGCTTTCCGCTACGGATGATGACCGGCCATCCTGCAGGAATGAACTGCGGGTTACCCGTGCCGTTGAGCTGGCTCACGCTGGAGAGTGTCAGCGACAAGGGCTGCGGGTCGTTCTTGATGTTGGTGAAGGCCACGTCGAGGGTAGAGTTGAGCTTTGTGTCAAAAGGCACGTAGAGTGAGGCGTAGTAGTTTCCGTCCACGTTCTCTGGTGTGCAGGTAAGGCTCTCGTCAATCATGGGCTGTCCTTTCTTGTCGCCTGTCTCGTAGCGTTTCACACTGCCGTCGGCATTGGTCTGGTAGTATTCCTTCTTCACGCCTCCCTTGTTGACCTTGAGTCTGAGCGGCATCTCGTTGTAGGGCCACTCTGTCCTTGTGCCAACGGGCTTGAGGAGCCACTTGGTGTCCTGGATTCCGTAGTTGATGTCATCCAGTTGCCAGTAGTGTTCGGCATCAAGATGGTCGTAGCTGTCACCAATCTCCTTCATTTCGTTGTTCGTGTGGATGGTGATGCGGTAGCGGTGGTTGGCATCGATGCAGAGGTAGTTGGTCTTGATGTTTTCTTCTATCTCTTTGTCGGGACTGCTACCAGTATCTGTAGTGCTGAGGATGCGGAAGGTGAAGGCGGTGCCGCCGATGTCGTCCATGCGGAAACGGTCGTCGAAGGTGCCAGTGCTTTCCTCTGTGCCCTGCGTGGTTGTGCCTGTAAGGTTATCCACCAGTTTTGTGATACCAAATGTAGTGGCATCTGGGTCGATGCTTGGGTCAGTGGTGTATTCGTAATCTATGCCTTGTACTCCGCCAGCACGTCCACGTACCCACAGGTTCTGTGTGCCGAAGGTATAGCGGTCGTAGCGGTCAAGCTTGTCTGTCCCTGTTGGAGCAACAGAATTAAAGTAGAAGATGCTCGATGGGTCGTACTCAGCAGGCAGAATCTCGTTGTTGCCGCGAAGGGCGGGGTGGGGGGTGATGTCTCGGTTGTGGTAGTTCTTGGGGTTCGAGTTCAATTTGCCAATGAGACTGTTCAGTTCCTTGAACGTGTGGAACGTGGTGTGTGCCTCGTCCGTCTCGTAGAAGTGGAGCCAGCGGCTGCCTGGTTTGAGCGTGCTGCCGTCATATCCTTCATAGTCTTTCTCCGACTGGTGGCGGTAGCCGCTGATGAAGCGCGGACCGATGATGCCCACTTCGCCCGTGCCGTCCACGTTCCGTCCGTCGGCATTGAGCGCATTGTCTGAGAATGCCTCGATGCGGTAGTAGCCCTGCTGGAGCGGCACAAGGTTGGTGCTGACGAACTTCAGTGGCAGCTTGTCTGAGTCTGTGGGGCGGTCAGTGTTGTAAGGCAGTTCGTCGGTATAGCTGCCGTTGCTGCTGCGTGTATAGAACTTACCGCCATAGACCAGTTCGCGTGCCTTGTCGATGATCTTGAAGTCGATGACCGACGGGTCGGTACGGTACTTCTGCTTGTAGTCTGTCAGCGTGTTGTAGAGGTCTATGTTCTCGTGGTGATTGGCTATGGTCGGAACCAGACCGCCCACGTAGCCAGACCGCTCGAAGTAGGGCAGCAATTGTTCGGGCGTGGTATAGAGTCGCCAGTTTGCATCAGGATTGGTGCGGAGTGTCTTCACGTCGGACTCGTACTGCAGTTCTGCCTTGTGGAAGTTGGCATCACCGTTAGTGGTGTTGTGTACCATGTAGAAACTGCTGAACTTGTCGGTCGAAATGTCGATGTAGGCACTGGTGGGGTGCATGAGGAAGAGGTTGCTGGCCGAACCCGTGAACATTTCATAGACGGCGTTGCGTGCTGCCCAGGTCTTAGCCTCCACATTGTTTTCATCAACATCGCCTTTCTTGCGGTGCATGATGCGGTTGTAGGTGAAGCGGGTGTCGCTGAGGGCACCTGTGTAGGTAGCCACATCCGAGGTTTTTCCAGAAGTTTCTGTATAGGTGCTGCCGTCCTTTGTGATGTTTGAAACGGTTGTCACCGTAGCATCGGTAGGCAGCTGGCCTGTGGTAGTGACTACCACGTTGTCCCAGCCCGTACCGTTGATGGTGGCATAACGGCTGTGGAGCACAAAGCCGTAGGGGTCGCCTTCGGGTGCCCACAGGTAGTTATTGGTGTAGTGCTTTTCGCGTCCGTGGCGTGCGCCGATGCCGTCCTTGTAGGAGAAGTTCATCAGTCCGTCCTTCGGGTTGTCGGTCATCATGGAGTACCAGGCTGTGGTGTTGCGTCGCTTGTCGGCGAAGCGGAACTCTTCGGGGTTGACGTGATAGACCACGTCGATGATGACCATACGGTTGCGGTGGCTGTCGTCGAGGCGTGTGATGAGGTGGCTGTTCTGCGCTTTCACTGCGTCGTAGCCACGTGGTTTGCTTGCCTCATCCATGCTTTCGTTCCAGCTGTTGAGTACAGATTCCCACTTTACGTTATAGGCGCGTTTTGTTTCTCCGTTTTCTGTAAAGGTCTTCTGTACGACATTGTGGTAGGTATTGCCGCCGACCTCGACATCCACTGTATAGGCATTGGTGGGGTCAACCTTGTATTTCACACCATTGATGGTGACTGTCTCGCCCGTCCATTCTGCATCGGCTTCTTCTAAGGCTGGGTCCTCGTAGTTTGTGACGGACCTCATCACGTCGCGCTGGTAGAGGTCGTAGGTGCAGAACTGTCGCTTCATGTACCAAGGCACACTGAGGCGGTTGCCAATTCCAACGCGCTGCACACTGTAGTCGGGAATGGGGTCGCTGATGACATCGCGGAGCGAGGATGGCTTGATGTATTTGTCGCCCAGGGCTTCTATTTCTGTCTCATCAAGTGGATAGTCGTCGCGCTGCTTTTCGCTGATACGGTTGTTGTACCAGTCCCATTCTGCCAAGTGGTCCATGACATTGTAGGGCACGTCTTGGTAGGTTCCGTTATTGATGGTCTCCCAGATAGCCTTATTGTAGCGTCCTTCGCGTGAAGTGACATTATTCAGTTTCTGCAAAGCGACCTTGTCCTTGGGGTCACGTGAATGCTGGTGCGCAATGACCAGGTGATAGACGATGAGGTTGGCGTACTTCGAGAGTTCCGAAATGTAGAAGGGCTTGACATCCTCCGTGTTATAGACGTTTCCTGTGGGGTAGTTGAGGTCGGCTCCGCCCTTCGTATAGAGGTACTGTTTGTAGTCCTTGCGGTCTTCGGGACGGTCGAAGGTGACGAACTTGATAGCACCTCCGTAGGTGGGACTGTTCTCGTCGTCGTCGATGAGCGCGAGGTAGTAGAGATAGATGGGGTTGCCGTCCTTGTCGGTCACTTTCACGGTCTTGCCATCGACGATATTTGTTTCCTGGTCGCCCTGCATGATGGCCCAGTGTGTCTTGCCTGAAGTGGAGAATTTGATTTCTTCGGTTGGTTCATCTGTCTTGGTATAGTTGAGGGTCGATTTCGCCTTCTCCAGATACTCTGCGTAGTTCTTCAGTTCAAAGCTATAGGGGTCTCCGATGAAGGCCCACTTCTGCTGGTCGCTCTCGTCCTGGGTGGTCTCGTTAGCGTAGGCATTCTGCGCCCCCGTGTGACTGTTGACCCATCCGTAGTCGGTGGTGGTGTAGGGCTTGCCGTCCGAGGTCTTGGTTCCGAGTTCTTGTCTATATACCTCGTCGATGATGTGTCCGTCGGGGCTATAGACGTAGTGGTCGAAGACATTGATGTAGTCGGGGTAGGAGGTCTTTCCACCTGGGTGTGTCTCCGTCCAGCGGTAGTAGGGGTTGGTCCAGGTGTAGTCGTCCATGCTCTCAGCCTCGGTAGTTGTAAAGAATTGTGCCACATCCTCGTTGACCTTATAGGTGTAGGCTACTTCGATGTAGCGGCGACCGTTGTCATCTGTGATAAGCCAATTAGCGGGGGCGAGTGTGGCCGTGCTGAAGGTTTGTGCTGGTGACTTGTCGGTGAGGAAGGACTTGTTCTTCATTGGATCCGTGTTGGTAATATTGTTCAGGTTGGAGAGGTCTGCAGTCGTGTAGTCGGGGTAGTACAGTTCGCGGCAGTCTGTATATGTACAACCGTAGCGGCGGAGCGTGTAGGGCATCGCATCGAACACGTCGCCATAGACCACTTCCACATGTTTGAGGGCGGCCTTCTGTTCTCCGTATTCATTGTAGATGCGCACGTTGGCATCGAAGCAGTCGTTTTTTCCACCGTCGTAGTCCAGCTCTGTCACGGTGCGGATGGTCACCTTGTCTATCTGGTTCGTCTTGGTGTCCAGACTGAATGGGGTAGTGACGAAGCCACTGTTTGCCCCTGCTTTTGACGTGAATGCTTTGACGATGAGCCGCTCGTAGTCGTTGGTCTCGTTGTGCAGCTTGTTCGTTGCATCCACATACTTGTTGGCATAGTCGCCCACAAGTTCGCTTAGCGAGGTGGTCTTAAGCGATGCAGAGCGCATGAAGAAGTCGTTGTCTCCGCCTGTCTTGCAGTAGTTGAGGCTCCAGGTAGTATTGCCATTGGCTCCTGTGCCGCCTTCACCATTTATGCCATCGTAAGGGCTTTTACCATCGTATGTGGTTGTGCAGAGGGTTCCATTCACGTCTGTGTTGCCCAGCCAGAGATAGTCATACGTAACGTTTTTGTCTTCTTCTATGAATTTACCTGTTTCGGCATCTCTGCCAGTTCTTACCTTTTCGGTCTTGCTGTTTTCGCCGTAGTGGGTGCCGAGCCAGTAGTTGTTATCAGTGGATGTGGCCGTTTCGTCTTCGTAGCGGCGGCGGTTAACAACGGTGAAGTTGTACGGGTCGCCGACGAATGCCCAGTGCAAGCCCTTCAGACCAGTACTCCAGCCGTCCTTCTGTCCGGCAACATTGCTGTAGCCGAAGTTGGAGAGCAGGGTGGTCTGGTTTTCTACGCCGTCCGTGCCCTTGTTGGTCTTGTCGTAGTAGAGCCATCCGCTGGTGCCGTTGTTGCCCACCTTCACGTCGAGCCATGTGGGGGTTCCGGCTGCGAAGTCTTCGGCAGAAGTGAACAGGTGAATGCCACTCGGTGTCTTGTCTTCTTTCTGCGTCTCATCATCCAGTGTGTAGGTGACACGCAGTTTATAAGATGCACGTTTCTGGGGCACAGTGCCACCGTTGATGGTTGTGCCGGGATTCATTATGCCACTCTTGGTGAACAACCATTCATCCAGTGGGTAGGTGGTACTGCCAACTGTCATGTCTGTGCAGTCCTCCATGTTGTAGGCATGGTCGGTCTTGTCGGCAGTCAGAGTGAAGCCAAGCGAGGTGTCGTACCACGTCGAATTGTTATTGTGCTGATACTGCCAGTTGTCGTACTTCACATATTTGCGCTTCAGATGGCGAGGCACATCGGTAAGCGTTTCGCCTACGCCGAAATATTCGGAGAGTTCCTCCTTGACAACGGGCTCTCCGCTGTAGTTCTCCTTGTAGGCAGAAACGTAGAGTTTAGCGGGCTGCACAAGATGGATGACGCAATCCTTGTCGTTGGCTTTGTGGTAGCCTCTGTACTTGGTGGAGGTCAGCAGCTTGGCGTTTTCCTCGTCGTAACTCAGGTTTACCTTATATACTTTCTTGTCCTCTTCGATACTTTCCTTGTAGGTACGTGTCTTTCCGTCGTGCGACAGGTAGTAGTAAACATTGCGGTAGCCCAATACGGTGTTGCTGGCCTTGAAGCGCAGGGCGAAACTTCCCTCACGGTCGCTGTAGGCGGGAACTACTTCCCAGTAGAAGGGCCTGTAGTATGGCTTGTCGTAGTTGGGGTTATCTTCCGACTGTCCAGCGATGACTTCATTTGTCAGCGGGTCGTGGTAGTCCAGTTCTGTCCGCTTGTCGATAGGTTCTGCTGCTGGTGTGCGCAAGTGCACACAGTCAACAACGAACTGGAATTTGCTCTCGGTCGGATCGAAGCGGCAGAGGTTGGAAGCAAGCTCTCCTGCGGCGTAGATATGTCCATCGATGGTTACTTCGTCCTTGTTGAACTCATCCTCCGTGCAATATACCTGTACGGCGTAGGGGTCGCCCACGAAGTACCACTTCAGGTTTTCAGGCACAGACTCCATGCGGTTCGTGGTTGTCTTGAACTGGCAGAAGTTGTAGGGCTGTTTCGTGTCGTCCACAAACTCGGAACCATTCCAAATCTGCTTTTCACTGGTACCATCGTGCACAGTTCCGATTTGTTCCTGGAAGGTGGCTTCTTCATCAAAGTAAGCGTGATGTCCCTTGTCGTAGCCCTCTGCTGTGAGATTATCGGTGAAGTCCATGAAATAGACGTGGTCGTTGTTGGCTGTCATTTCGGCAACCTCTGCCTTGTTGGGGTGCTTCTTCAGGAAGATGTCGCTCGTCACCTCATACTTTATATAGACGGTCTGTGGCGTGCTCAATGGAGTTTCACCTTCCTTATCTACATTATATTTATATGTATAGAGGGTGTTACCGTAATCGTCGAACTTCGTCTTGGTAATAGATTTCCCATCGACGGTGATTGTCTCCGTCTGCTTTTCGTAGCGATAAGGACCATCCTGCACGGTGTAGCTTCCAGGATTGCGGAAGTCGTCGCTGTAGAACGTGTAGTCGCAGAACTGACGTTTCACGATAAGTGGCATATTGTCGGACGTGATAATGTCACCTTCGGCGTATTCACGGCTTTCGGCTGCAAAGAACATATAGACGGTACCCGTCTTCATGGCATCAAGGGCATCTTGGGCATCTTGGTCTTTTGTGGAATGAGCTGTGAGGTATGTGCCGACTTCATCATCACGGCGAATGGCCAGGTTGATGTCCTGATAAACCATAGGTTCGTATGGCAGCAGCTGGATGGCATTGGAGCGGTCGTTGGCACGGGGAGCCAATGCCACACTGTCGGTCGTTACTCCGCTTTGTGTCTTGTTCACCATGGTCCAGAAGAGCTGGATGTTTACATTTTCGTCGTTGGCTGGGTGCAGGGTCGATGACACGAGGCTCAGGGTTTGCTCTGCATTGAAGCCAGGTGCAAGTCCCCATTGGTAAGCTCCAGCCGATTCGTTGTCGGAAACCATGACGGCGGGGTAGTTGTCGTCTGTGATGGTCGTCGAAACGGTGACACAGCTTTCGTCTTGCTTTGCCAGAGAATAAGCACCCAGTGGCGACAGCGGCGTTACACCCATGCGGGCCTCCAGGTTCACCACCTTGGCGTTGTAGGGGTCTCCACCCACGAAGGCCCACAGCCAGCGGCCTTCGCGGAAGGCATCGTTGTCACCATACTTGTACCATTCAGCCAGACGGTTATAGCTATAGTTGTTATAGTTGTCCTCGCTGTCCTTGTGCAGCGCAAAGGCATTGTTCATCCAATCCACCGTGCCTTCGTCTTCACGGCACAGGAAGTATTGGTTACCCACACGGGTCTTGGTGCCGCCCGACACCGTGCTTGTGACACCCTCGTCGGTGTCGAGCACCATGAAGTACCAGTTGGCCTCCACCTTGCCCTTTTCCAGCTTGCCATTCTCGTTGTGGTATTTTATGTCCGCAGCAATCTTTGTTTCGTCGCTCCACTGGAATGGCAATGTATTGTACATTTCTGTCGCCTGGATTTCCTCATTCGTCATGGGCTGGTACTTGAAGTAGATGTCGTAGATGTCATCTTTTTCAATCTCTGGATAGACATCGTAGGTGTCGTTGTTGGTGTCATAGACACGCTCGGTCATCGCCTCATTGCTGTAGAAGCATGCATCGTAAGTGCCATTCACCAAATTGGCTTGCAGGGCTTCGCGGCTCTGGAAGTCGCCAGCGGTGCCGTACTTCTCATATTTTGCGAACAGTCGTGTAAATTCGTCCTCCAGTACAACGGGTGTCAGCAGGTCATGTTCCAACACGGCATCCCAAGCTACGCCTTTGTTCTCATTCCCCTCAAACTTCACGGCATGGTAACGGTATTTGCGAGTGGCAGGTGCCTTGACGAAGGTTATCCAAGTGGTACATGCATGAATATCAAAAGCACCATTAGCACCATATTGAGTTCCGAATGGTGCAATGGGCTGTTGCTCCCAAGTATTAATCAACTTTATTTCGCTTGATTCCGTATTAAGTTTAACGATAAGTCCATCGGAAACATATCCAGTAGGTACGAAAGCTGCACCAAGCTTGTTTTCTTGAACTATGTTTATTTCTTGTCTAGCACTTGTTGTGAGATACATGAAAGTGGTGTAACGGGGCGTTTCACTTTCTGTTGAGAAATTTAAGCTTGAACCGTTAGCATTATAAGTGCCAGACACATATTTTTCTACTCCTTCATAAGCATTTCGTATCTTGATAGCATAGGGGTCATTGCCTTCCAAACGCCACAGCACCTGTTTGTCGGTAAAGGAAAATTTATTATCGACAGTCTTGTTGTTTTCTTTATCTATACCGCTATTATTTATATAAAGATGGTGGTCTGTGTCGTTGACGTAAACAACTTGGTCGTAGATACCTCCCTCTTTCGTATGATTCTTGGCCGACAGCATTATGTACCATGTCATACCATTCAAGTCTAACCCTGCGCCATCAGACTCATTAAAACCATTGGGGAACTCTATGCTGTTTTCTGGGTCGTAGGTATAACGCAGATAAACGTCAAAGATGCCATTGTCTATCAGAGTGTAGATAGATGATTTGTCTTTAATTTCTGAACTTTCATCTACAACCAGCTTGCTATCAATCGTGTTCACCTTGGTGTAATACTTGAAATCACTGGCTTTGATGAGCGGTGTACGGATGGGGCTGGGAATGGTCATCGTGGCGTAGTCCTTCGTTCCAGACGAGCACGATATGGCCAGGATGCCACCATTGGTGATAATGTGGTAGGAAATGGCAGGAACAAAGAAAAAGTTTGATTGGGCACTATTGTTGCCTGCATGTTGATTAGTTTTATTTTTATAGTAATATTCATATTTGTGCTCTGTGTCACGATAAGCCCTAAGTGCATTTGAATACTCTATGAGCATGATGTTACCCTCTGATTCAGGCTTGTTGGCATAGCCTGTGGCATAAATTACTATATTGTTGTGGCTTCCTGAAGTCAGTACCATAAAGGTGTTGACGGTGTATGCACCTTCGGCATTGTTTAACATCATTGCGGCATCAATAAGTTTACTCATAGTACCATCTCTCTTTTCAGATGTTGGGTTGATCCACACAAACTTATCATCACCATATATGCGGTTGCTAATCTTTATCTCATACGGGTCATCACCATGGAATAACCACTGTGAGCGTTCTTCATAGTCCGATCCATTACTCAAACGAACGAACTTGTCGGCATTCACGAACAAAGCACGGTGGTCGTTGAAGGCAAACTTTATGGGGGTCTTACCATCCAGATAAAGTTTGGCTGTGGGATCGCTAATGCTCAAATCATTGTTTGAATTATTCAGCATTGTGCCTTTGGCGTGCTTACTATAGTCGTAACGCACATAGACCACTTTCTCATCAAGGGCACTGGAGGTCTCGATGGGGAAGCCTTTTACAGTAAAGCCGGTTTCATCGCTGCCTTCAGCGGCAGGGTAGTATTCATAGGCGGTGTCATCCATCAGCGGTGTTTTCAGCCATTCGGGTATCTTCAACTTGCCGCCAGCCAAAGTAGCTGTGTCGCCTTTGATAGCCATAGTGCCAAGGTTGGTGATGATCTTATAGGTAAGGTCGCCACTGAATACAGTCGCTTTCTCCAGCCTAATTTTCATGCTTGCATCCATTGCTAAGGCTGGGTCGGCAGTAATATAGTCAGATTGCTGTTTGACAGAAGCGGGCAGTGGCGAACCATCAAGGAAGGAATAAGTGGTCTGGTCAGTGAGATTTTTGTCGTTAGCTTTCATCAGGGCGTATAGACTCGATGAGGTGTTATGACGCATCACAATGTAGCGGTCGCTGCCCACAGGGGTGTCTGGGGCACTATGGTTGTAAAGCTGTACTGCGTAGGGGTCGGCATCGTCGGCAGCTTTGTGCATAAAGCGCCAAATGCCGTATGTGTTGCCACTGGCAATGTCGCTGCCCGACAGCTGTGTCTGCTGGTCGTTGATATACATGTTATATCGATAGCCTTTCAGCAGTCCGTCTTTGTCGCTGTCTGGGTCATAGCTATAGCGCACGTAAACAGTTCCGCCAGAAGACATGCCAGCTGCGGCAAACGAGCCTGTAATCTGTTGGGTAAGTTCTTGGTCTTTATAGAAGGTAAAGTCTTTTGCCAATGGGCTGGCAAACTTGTAAGGAATTTCAGGTGCACCAGAGCTAACCGTTGTATAACCCAGTGCCTCACGCCCCTGGTTGTCGATGACAATATAGACATATTTGTTGGGTTGATAGAGGCGTGTGGTCTGCGGTCCTGACTCATCGTCGTAGGGCCGTACTGCAGCAGAGGGCTCCAATTTGGTGAACTCCTCCACGATATGCGTATTGTCGAAACGGGGCATCAGACGCATGTTGCCATGCGCATCCTGCACGGCCATAAAGGTCTGGTTGGTAACGTGGCAGTTTACATTGTCGTGTCCAGTGGCAGCGAAAGCACCTGTGTCGGGATTCTTTTGGTCAGCCAGACTAACGCTTGTTTCGTCGCCGCTCCATAGTCCGCTGGCAAGAACGGCCTTCGTAGCATGGGTAGTGAAGTATTTCCCATTCTGACTCTTGCTCTCAATCTGCACATTGTAGGGGTCGAACACGTTAAGACCTGCTTCTAAGTTGGCTGCATCGTATTCACTCTGTGTGGGGGCATCGTCCTGTGCGCCTGGCTCGCCACTATAGAGGTAGCCCATTTCTCGGTCGATGGTGGCATTAGGCTTCAGATACCATTGTAGTTTGTCATCATTGAGACCATCGATGGTGCCTGACGGTATGCCTGTTTCGCTAACTGCGGTATAGGTGATGCTACTGCCGTCTTCTGTCTTGGCCAGTTGATCGCCCTGTCGCAGCACGAATGCCTCTGTGCTCTCTTTCGTTTCGGGATTATAGATGTCCTTGTAGCGTTGCTTGACGGTATAGGTGACATAAACGTCTATGCCCATTTTGTTGCTACCAAGAAGGAAAGGGGCTTGGGTCAGCGACGTGCCTGTGCCCTGCGGCACAGAGTTTTCGTCCTTTCGGTAGATATGGTAGCCACTGGCCTTGGGGAAGTCTGTCCAGAACTGGTATTCCTTCACCATCGGACTATCGTAGGCACGAATCTCTGCCATACGCTCGTTGTAGTCTTCATCGTCCTTGGGGAGCATGGTGCGGCGCATCACCTCCCAGCCGTGATTATCCACAAGGATGATGGCTCCGTAGAAGTTGATGTCCTCAAAGTCAAATGTACCGTCACCCATCTGAATGGTCTGGTACCAGTGTTTCTTGTATTCATACTGCTTGTTGGTGGTTCCGTCGTCGCGCTTCACCCAAGGGGCGGCATTGGCCCAGGCGGTATAGGTATGCCAAGCGTGGCCAGTGTCATCAATGCTCTTCATATATGTTTCTTGTGCAGTAGTGAGTGCTTCGCCATTCACGCTGCCTTGGCTGTTGCTGGACAGTATCTTGCTGACAGTGGGATAGTTCTTCCAGTACTCCTCAAAACTGTTCACCACGCGGAAGTTTGTGCTTTGGTAGCCAGCATTGTCAGTACCTACCTCATTGATGGTAACCAGTTTGTAGGCACCTTTGGCTCCCAAGAGCATATATTCCGAAGGCAAGTCACCCGCAGTGGAAGCTTTAGAGTTGTCGGTCAGCGAACCTGTCACCACCTCGTTGTAGTCGCTGGGCATATAAGTGCGGAAATAGGCATGGCGGGCTGTTCCGCTCTCTGTAGTCTGGGTTTGATATGATGATATCTTCACGCGGTAGGGGTCATCGCCCTCCACAAACCATGCCCAGCGGGTGCGTGTGCTGGATGCACCGGCAAGATCGCTCTGCCATTTATCCTCGCCATAGACATAGAAGCTGGCATCGCCATTGCTGTATGGATAGACTGCTTGACGCAAGTCGGTGCGCACGGCATCGCTGTTTTCCTGATGGAACGTGTCGCCATTGGCAAACTTCAGACGGTACATCTTGCCCGTAGAGCGGCCATCCAAGTCAATAGTAGTTTTGTCTGCTTCATATTTCACATAGATTTGTCCTCCTGTGGATTCAGCCGTACTTGTTATTGGGTCAGCGGTGCTCTTGAGGGAGTAAGTGCCACTGGTGATGGTGAAATCATCCTCTGTGTAGTAGCTGAAATTATACGCCAGCGGGCTTTTGAACTCGGCTGGCAATCCCAGTTCCTCGTTGTCGCTCGTTATTTTAAATGCTTCTTTTCCCTGAAGGTCAATGATATGATAGGTTACCATCAAATGCGCAGCATTGAACTGCATCTGCACGGCCACGGTTCCACCTGTGGTTTGTTCTACTGTCATATCGCTGCTGCGGCTAATCCTGAACTGATTATCGCTCGTTGCTACATCTGTACCATTGGCCACCATCAGCTCAAACTGGTCTTCCCAGTTTTCATCAGGAAGTGGCAGTACACTTTGTTCGCCCCCCATGATGATGAAGCGTGCGCCATCAGCATCACCATCAGCTTGCAGTGACAGCGATGGAGTACCCGTGTTGGCAGTGATATAATTCCCGCTTTCCACATTTCTTACTCGCACAGCGTATGGGTCAAGTCCTCTGACGTACCAAAGGTGGTTAAGGTCATCCACATTGTCAGTGCTTGATGTGTGGTTAAATGCCCCTGCTGTTTCATAGACATACTCGTCACCCACCTTCATCTCGAAACCACGCACACCGTGCAGGTGCAGTGGTTTCTCCATCAGGTGCGTGTTGGTGTAGCTGACATAGATATTGGTTTCTGTGGCATCTGCCTTATTTATCGAACCAGATAGATTTTTACGTCCACCACCGCTATATGTCTTATAGAAAGTGATAATTTCGCCTTCGATATAAGGGCTACGGATTGCCTCTGGAATAGAAGCGTAGCCAGAAAGTGGCGTGTTGGTGAACATGTACTTAGAGTACCTGATTGCAATATTCCCGGCATTGTCAACAATATTGAAAGTATAGGTTTGCGGTATTTCAAATTTATAGTCCATACTATTACTTCTTTCAACAAGGGTTTTTCTATCTCCAGCATAGAAAGACGTTTGCGTGGGATTTTCCCAAGTATATTTCAGAATGATGTCACACTCCCAACCTTTGTCGGAAGGTGCGTATGCTTCCCACTCGATATTGGTGTCACCTATAGCACCATTGACTTTCGTTCCATCATTTGTACCAAGCGTTATAGCTCTCAGATACTTTTGGGATTTTTTGTTATAAACACGGAAACAATAAGGGTTGCCCACAAAACACCACTGATAATTATCGCTTTCGTCGAAAGAGTTGTTTCTTGAAATGTTACCACTCTCGTCACTCCTCACATAACGTCCGCCGAAATGTTCTATCATGTGAATCCAATTCGGATTAGTTTCGCTATCGCTAAAGACCCGCTTCCCTCGGTCTGTGAGCGTAAACTTCACATAGTAGTCAATAGCTGTCTTGCCAGCAGTGCTGAAAGCTGTGCCCTTTGGCACTTCCGTTTCCATTGCTTCGTCACTATAGTATGTGTAGTCACAGAAAGGACGAAGATATTTGTTAGGCAGAGCCAACTCCAGATTTGTATTATTATCATAGTAGGCCGTGTAGTTAATAACGGGAGATTTATTCTCGTCACAAATATGATAAGTAACTCTAATATATTGCTTTGGCACTTCTTGAGCATAAAGATTATAGCTTGTGCTGGTACTGGTAGACAATTTTATGCGGGATTCTTTATCTACATTTCCTGCTGGCATCCAGTACTTTTGTGTTCCTTCCCCCCATGTTGATGCTTGTACAATGCGGAACAAACGGTCGCCTGTATCAGAATATGGCTTGGCAAGAGTCCAAATGCAGTCATCGGTGTTGGCTCTCATGCGAACATTATCTCCGTCCATAATTGCCGAGCGAATGCAACCTGCAAACATGTTAACTACCCTAAAGTGATAGGGGTCACCAATGAAAGCAAAATAGCCATGCACATTGTCACGTGTTCCAAGTTTTGTGTCTCCACCATCGTTCCACCATAGTTGCCCTTCAGTATTAAAAGTAGTATTGTATCTACTATCATCATAATGGCCAATCCATTGGTCTGCAGGGGCGGTATTAAACTTGATGTTGTACCAGTGTGCATCCTCAAAACTGTCACTAAACTGGAAGGGAAGACTACCCTTCGTATAAGTGACATACACAATATTTTCGCCATCGGTCAGTTCTGTGTATGGCACTCCACTGATGCTCTCCTGATGATATGAGTAAATTGCACCTGCACGCTGTGATGTTTCTGGCAAAAAAGGTGCATCGCCGACATTTTGATAGACCGAAACTTCATCGACTTTATCACCTTCGCTTCGATACACGTGATAGGTAACAAGGGTGCGCTCGAAATAAGGTTCAATGGTGAAGTCGTAGTCATTATTTTGATTACCTAATAATACATCCTTGTTGCTGAGACGGAAAAATATACCTTGAGGTGTTGCCCCAGATGTCCAGCTTCCCCTGGTTGCGAAAGCAAGCATTCCACTTGACTTGGGTGGAGCAGCCTCCCAATGCGAATTCATGTCCGTGGTATTGATAGAAAGATTACTCGTAGTTGAGCCTGGTCGAACCGACCCCGCTTGCCGTATATCTTTTAGGGCATAGTTGGCAAGTCCTGATTTGCGGCTAATGATACGGAAATCGTAAGGATTTCCAACCAAGGCAAATAGGTACTCGTAAACATTTGATATTCCGTCAGGTATGCTGGCAGCCTGCGACAGGGTTGTTCCGTCGTTTGTCTTCAAGTAGGGATTAGCAACATTGCCTTTCAGGAATTTCCACTTAATCTGGCTGTTGCTCCCCAAGTCAGACTCCTGAGTGAACACACCACTTTCCACCGTACACCTGATGTAGATAGTTACAGCCTCGGTCATTGATGCGATGGACGAGCCTGCAGGCGTAGTGAATGTGTCATCAGTATATAAATCGCTATAAGTACAGAATGCCCGTCGCAGGTTTTCTGGGAATGCAATAGGCACATCGGTCGTACCAGCAGCATAGAGCGTGGATGTACTGGCAAGTACCTCGTTGGTAGTGGCATCAATAAATTTGTAGGTCAGAGGGTAACTTGCTGGCAGATTCCAGTATGTAAGACGACAGCCGTTGTAGTGATATTCTTTGTATTTATTAATTGTACCATTATTATGCCGACGCACATAATACGGATCATCATACGAATTGAACAGCCGCAAGCCAAACTGTTGGGTTCCATAATCTGCAGAGCCATCGTTACCGACTCGACCTATAGCTTCCCAAGTAGCATACGTACTGCCGTTGGTGAAAAGAATATACTCTATACTGGGTTGCATACCCATGTAGCGATCACCAGCGGCAAATTTTGCAAGCCACTTGAATTCGTAGGGGTCGCCAATAAACGCGAACAAATTATTATCATCTACTTTTGGGGCGTTATCGTCGGCCTTATAAACATAACTCGTTGTACTTTCCCTATGTATCCAATTAGAATTCGTTGATGCTGTAGGAGTAACAATATCAATAATCATATTATACCATTTGTTTTTTGCCACAGCATCCGTATAATTCTCGCAGAAAAGGTCTTCATAGGTGTAATCATCAATCCAAACATCACTGACACCAGCGTCTATAAGCGTCTGATAGGTATCGTTGCCATAATCTATGGACGTTTTTGTTCCACTCTTCTCATAGTACACACTGGTATAAGCGGTAATGAATTTGCGCTGCAAAGGTGAGGGAACTTCAATCTTGGCAGAAGGTAAGGCTGATATGGCATAGGTAAGCTCTTTCTTGCCAATCTTTGTAATGACATGGAAGGTAAAGATATGGTCTATGACATACGCCTTGATGTCATTAGTCTGTTTCTGACTTTCTGTCAAACTTGAAGCTAAATTCAAAAAGCCGATATTATAAGTCCCCCCTCCTGAATAGTCACATGTTCTATATGATGAAGTATTCAATAATTGGAAGGCGTTTGATTGACTTGATGCTTTAGGCATCATGGCCCATTGGTAATAGTCCGTTCCTTCTTTCATCCTGATATTGTTACCATCGTTCTGAAATTCGTAGGACTCACCTCTGCGATGGTTGATAATACGCATTCTGTAAGGGTCGCCCATGAAAGCAAAGAATGCATATTCCAAATTCATTTCTTTTCCATATATCCTACTACCACCAGAATGAGTAACCCAGTCACTAAAAAGCGTATAAATCCAGTTGTTACTTCGATTAGGAAAACGCAAATTGAACCACTTTGCCGATGCATAATCCGAACTGAATTCGATATTATAAGCCGCCTTTACAGCTGCACGTTCTGTATCACCAAAGGTATAATATACGTAGTAATCGGTTACACCGCTTGTCACTTCGGTGATAGCAGTGCCTGTGCTGGTGTAGTAGGTATCACTAAAAGGCACTTCAGCAATTTGATACTTTGTACGGTAGGTGTTGAAGTTGGTAGAGAGCGATGTCCCTTCTTCCACATCCCCCGCATTGACGACCATTGCGTCAACAGAAGTATTAGCACTGTTTACGATATGGTATTTGACTGCTACTGTTGCAGCCCACGCCTCATTTATCCATCCCCCCACAAGCAGCAGGAGCAGCAGGAGCAAACTTTTCAAAAGTATGCTGTTTGCACTTGCGGCTCTGCCGCCCCGTATTCCGAATGTATCTTGCTTCATGGTTGTCTTCATGTTTCGTGAAAATATATTGTTCGTTGTCATATCGTTGTGGTGGTTGTTTCTGACCATATTGTTATATTTTGTTAATTCCTTGCGGGGTTATTTGTTTCGTATCTGGAAAATGTTTACCTTTGCAGCGTTGAATCCCATCAGCCCCTGACGCAAGTCAAGCTGGTGGGTATTGTTTTTATATGGGTTTTCAGTTTGTCTATCTTATTGCAGACCTGTGTCACATGGTCTAAACCGTAAACGAAATCGCTACTTTCAATGCCCATCCATTCAAGTAATGCCATTATTTTGTGATATTCGTTGCGTATGTAGTCGGTATAGATGTCGTCTCTTTGAATAGGAAAACATATTGGCTCATGGTGGGCAATACGGTTGCGCAAAGTGTTTATTTTGTCCAATTCATTAAAGATGTAAGAAGGGTTGTACTGCATTTGTGCTGAAGAACGGGGCCTGCAGGGAAATATGCTAAGCAGATTTCTGCCGGTTAAGCGGTATTGCAAAGGCGAAAACATATACTTCCAGATGCCAAATTCCATTTCTGCCAACAGCTTAGTATGTGAATACGCATTGTTCCTTTGCAATTTATTGTAAGCACGAAGAATGATTTCGTGTGTCTTGGATAGGACTGGGGCAGAGAATATTCCATTAGGCAGTACCGAATTTTTAAGCCAGTCATCGCCTAATGTGGATTCCAGTTGGTTGTTGATGGCATTACGAAGTGCCACCTCGAAGTAGGAAATAATGGCAAACAATGATTGGGCCAGTTCTACATTATAGCGATAGAGCGTCATGGCCTTGCGGGTGTTGCCGCCGCAGGCTGCCACATAGCGGCGCAACCGCTTCTGTGAAATAATCCGTTCAAAGTCCTGGTATCTCATAATGGTATTTTCTGTTATTCTGTATGTAGAAACATACTATTCGTAGTCATGCTTTGTCTTTGTGACATGTGTGAGTGACGGATGCGACATGAAGCCGCTCTTCTGATTAACGAGCCACTGCACATCTCCGAAATGCTTAGCCAAAGCATAGTGCAGCTGGTTTCTCAGTACCACTTCCAGAAAACTGATTAGCGGTTGGAAGGAGCGGGCAATACGCGCATTGGCGTAATACATCTCTTGCGCTTTCTTCTTATTTCCCTTTGCTGCTTTCAGGTATCGTGAGATGCGGGAATATGAATATGTTTTTGCAAATTTATGATAATTCATTTGGCCGTTTCAATTAGAAGTGTTATCTTTGCCGCCGTAATGCTTGGTAAAGCCTCTGTCTCGAAGACACGTAACCAAGTTTCTGGATACCCGTCAGCCTCTGAGTTGGCGGGTTCTTTTTGTCTTGTGTATTCACCCCGTTTGCCCAAGCACGGAACTCTATGCCTTTGGCAGACTTCACCCGATAGCCCACAGAAAGCACCATATCAAGATTGTAGTACTCCACTTGGTATGTTTTCCCATCTTTTGCAGTTGTCGCAAATTTTGCGACAACTGCAAAAGAGCGTAATTCTTCACGTAGGGCATTGTTGACATGCTTGCCTATAGTCTTTATGTCGCGTCCAAACAAATCTGCCATCTGCTGGCGGTTCAGCCAGACCGTGTCATCTTCCAGCCGCACTTCGAGGCGCACGGTCTCGTCTGGCTGGTAGAGGATAATCTCGCCCTGCTGCGTGTGGTTTGTGGATGTCTGTATCTGGTTTGCCATTGTTCTTGTTTGTGTCGGGTAATTATAGTTGGTTTAGGATGATGTTTTTGTCAAGGCTCATCTTCTCGAATGCGAATAGACGGCGGCCTAAATCCTTGAATGAGGCTCCAAAGTGGTAAAGGGCATCGTCGAGAATGAGGAAGCGGTCGTGAAAGCGGCTACTGTATTCTCGCAGTCCTATCTCGCGTCCATATTGCTGCAGGCTTAATTGCTGTGTGTGTCGTAGTGACTGCCCTACGTGTTGGGTATATATCGTTGCCACAACATCTTGACCGCGTTTCTCCAACAGGTCGAAGACTGAGGCATCAATATAGTTGTCAATCAAGGTTATCTCGCTTTTTGCCGACTTGACCAGCACCTCCACCAATTTGTAGGCATCGAATATTTGCCCCTCGAACAGCACACCCTCTATTGGCGGTTGGTTGGTGCGCACGAAGAAATCTACCTGTTTCCTGAGTTCTGCTATTTCCTTGCTATGCTCACCTACAGTTTTCTCTATGCTGGAAATTTTTTGGCATGTAGCATATCCTCTTAGCATATAGTCCTTAAGTACTCCATTTGCCCAGCGTCTGAACTTGGTTCCATTCAGTGACTTGACGCGATAGCCTACAGAAATAATTACGTCAAGGCTATAATACATAACAGGCTTGTCTGAATTTGGAATGTGCAAAAAATGCACATTGCTTTCTTGGTCACATTCTCCTTCCTTGAAAGCGTTATTGATGTGTTTTGAAATTACAGACCTTTCACGTTGAAAGAGTATGGATATCTGTTGCTGCGTCAGCCAGACAGTGTCATCTTCCAGCCGCACTTCCAGTCGCACGGTCTCGTCTGGCTGGTAGAGAATAATCTCGCCCTGCTGCGTGTGGTTTGTGGATGTCTGTATCTGGTTTGCCATTGTTCTTGTTCGTATCAGGTAATTATAGTTGGTTTAGGATGATGTTTTTGTCAAGGCTCATCTTCTCGAATGCGAATAGACGGCGGCCCAAGTCCTTGAACGAGGCTCCGAAATGGTAGAGTGTGTCATCGAGAACCAGAAAACGGTCGTGAAACCGACTGTTGTATTTCCTGACTTCTGTACTGCGTCCATACTGCTGCTGGTTCAGCTGTTGTAGATGTGTGAGTGCTTGACCCACGTGCTCGGTATATATGGTTGCCGTGACATCTTGCCCTCGCTTTTCTAACAAGTCGAAGGTGGTGGCATCAACATAGTTGTCAATCAGCACGATTTCCCGCTGTGCGGATTTTACGAGTGCCTCAACGAATCGGTAAGCATCGAAAATCTGTCCTTCGAAGAACACGCCCTCCACAGGTGGCTGATTGGTGCGCACGAAGAAGTCTATTTTCTGCTGATGTTCCGCAAGTTTCTGTTCTATCTGAAGGAAATGCCGCTGTTCTGTCTGCACATGAGCATCAAGTCGGGCATCAATGCGTTGTTCCATCTGCAAGAGCTGACGGTTGATAGCATAGCCCCGCAGCAGATATTCTTTAATGACAAGATTTGCCCATTGGCGAAATTGAGTGCCTCGTTGCGATTTAACGCGATACCCCACAGAAATAATCACATCCAAATTGTACAGTTTGCGCTGTCGAGCAACTTGACGCTTTCCTTCCACTCGAACTAGTAAGGAATCCTTACTGGTTGCTTCTGCAACAAGTTCACGCTCCTTGTACACATTCCCAATGTGCAGCGTTATATTGTTGCGGGTGGTTTGAAACAGCTCTGCCATCTGTGCCTGCGTCAGCCAGACCGTGTCATCTTCCAGCCGCACTTCGAGGCGCACGGTCTCGTCGGGCTGGTAGAGGATAATCTCGCCCTGCTGCGTGTGGTTTGGGGGTGTCTGTATCTGATTTGCCATGAAGGTTTTCGCTTATGCACATTGAAATATCGTGTATGCGTGCGCATACATTATATGTAAAACTCGGCAAAAGTACGGTTTCTTGGTTGAAAATCCAAATGGAAAGTGTGAATAAGGGCGATATTTAACAAAAAACATAGGCAAAAGCGGTTGTTTGTGCCGTTTTTGCCTATTCTGTTGTCACTTTCTGCGTGTTTCTCTGTGTGGGGGATGTCAGTTTTCGGACTGCTCTGGCATGGGGGTGCTGTCGCGATACCAGTCGGCATACATGGCGTAGTGCTGGGCTATGCCGATGTTGAGTTCCTTGGCTTGTTCGGGGTCCACCTTCTTGATGAATTTTGCGGGTACGCCGCCCCAGAGTTCGCCTGGGCCTATCTGCGTGTTTTTCAGTACGAGTGCACCTGCGGCAACGATGGCTCCTTCGCCAACGACGGCATCGTCGAGCACTGTGGCGCCCATGCCGATGAGTGCGCCGTTCTCCACGCGGCATCCGTGCAGGGTGACGTTGTGGCCAATGGTGACATCGTCGCCGATTTCGATGGCGGCTTTCTTGTAGAGGGTGTGCAGGCAGGAACCGTCTTGTATGTTGACGCGGTTGCCTATCTTGATGTAGTGCACGTCGCCACGGATGACGGCGTTGAACCAGACTGTGCAGCCGTCACCCAGGGTGACATCGCCGACGAGGGTTGCGTTTTCGCTGAAATAGCAGTTCTTACCCCATTTCGGGGTGAGTCCGCAGACTGTTTTGATGAGTGCCATGATGGATTTGGACGTAATTTTCGCTGCAAAGTTAGCAATAATCTGTGAGATGGCAAAATTTTGCACCTCTGCATCTGCTTTTCTCTGGCTTCGGAAAGTCTTAAACCGTGTTAGCAACGGTCCGCGCTCACGTAGGCAATGGTCTGGGGTTGATTGCCTATGCGGTAGCGACGCATTGTCTACGCGGGAGCGAACCATTCTTTGTGTAACCCATTCAGCTTGTTTTCATTGCCTTGCATGAAGCGAAAAATCTTGGTGCATGATTGTGAAAATGGTGTTTTCCCGCTCAATGAAACATTGTTTAACATTTGTGGCCGACCATGTAACTATTCAGCGAATGTCGCTGTGCGGCTTTTATAGGGAAACGAATGTGAATAATATGAATAATTTTTTCATTTTAGGACATAAATATTCTTGATGGAACCCATTCTTTGTATAAAAAGCGAGGAGCATCAGATGGGGCGTGTCACGCCGTGGAGCCACTGGCGGTGCTCCTCGTCGAGCCGTGGACTGAGGCGGTCATAGACGGACTGCTGGTAGTGGTTGAACCAGCTCCGCTCGTCAGCCGTGAGCATATCCACAAGGATGGGCGAGGTAAGGATGGGGCAGAGGGTGAGGTGCTCGAAGGTGTAGTAGGGGCCAAAGGTCAGTCCTGCAGCCTCTGCGTTGTTGCTGGGCGTGGCAGTGGGTTCGGTGGCTCTGCCGCCTTCGCCCGTGAAGCTGGCGTTGACCACCAGCATGGTATCTTCGTGACGCACGCCGTGGCTGCCCTCGATGTAGATGCCCGGCTCGTCGGTGATGGTCATGCCGGGCAGCAGCGGCTGGGGTCGCCACTGCATACGGAACTGGTGGAGGTCGATGGCCTCGTGCACCGACATGAACTGGCCTACGCCGTGACCGGTGCCGTGGAGGTAGTTGAGTCCGTAACGCCACATCTCCATGCGTGCCAGTGTGTCGAGTTGGGTGCCGCAGGTGCCACGGGGAAAGACGGCTCGCCCCAGGTTGATGAAGCCCCGGAGCACAAGGGTGTAGTCGCGGCGCATTTCCCACGTGAGGGGACCCAGCGGGATGGTGCGCGTGATGTCGGTTGTGCCGTCGAGATATTGTCCGCCGCTGTCGATGAGCAGAAGACCTTCGGGGCGCACGGGGATGTCGGTTTCGGGTGTGGAGTCGTAGTGCACGATGGCTCCGTGGTGTGCGTAGCCCATGATGCTGCCAAAGCTGATGCCCATGCAGAGTGGCTGTTCGCGTCGGAACTGTTCCAACTTTGCGGCCAGCGAGAGTTCGGTCTGGTTGCCTTTGGGCACGTTTTCGAGTGTCCATTTCATCCACTTCACCATGGCCACGCCGTCCTTCTCCATGGCGGAGCGGAAGCAGCGGATTTCGGTCTCGTTCTTGTAGATGAGCAGTTGGCTGATGGGTGAATCCTGTGGCACGGGTGTCTGCAGGGCGGAGTAAACGGCGAAGTTGGTCTTGTCGGGCTGGGCGATGGTGGGGATGCTGAGTGCCTGTGCAGCACGTAGGATGTCGGTATAGTCCTGCGTTTCTACTCCTTCGCCCTTGAGGTAGGCGGTGACTTCGGGAGTCAGCTTCTCTTTGTATATAAATAATGTGGCATTGGTGGGCGTGATGATGAGGTAGCTCAGGACGAAGGGCGTGTATTCCACGTCGGCGGCGCGCAGGTTGAGGGTCCAGGCTATTTCTTCGAGCGAGCAGACGATGAGTGCCTTGTCTGCTGTTTTTTGCCGGATTCTTGCTATCTTGGAGGCTGCGCTTTCTCCGCTGTACTGCAGCGGCTGGATGAAGGCTTGTGAGCGTGGGGCTGCTGGACGGTCGGCCCAGATTTCGGCGTATGGGTCGATGTCGGTGCGCAGCTGTATGCCGTAGGGCTGGAGTTCGCGCTGGAGGGTCTGGGTCTCGCTGACGGTGTTGACCCTGCCGTCGATGGCGACGGTGCTGCCCTGCGGCAGGACTGTGCCGAGCCACTGGGCGATGGTGGGTGTGCCCTCTATCTTTTCTTTCATCAGCAGGAAGTCGGAGCCTTCGAGCTGTTCGGTGGCCTGGATGAAGTAGCGTGAGTCGGTCCAGAGGGCAGCTTTGTCGGTGGTGACGACGGCTGTGCCGGCTGAGCCAGTGAAGCCCGAAATCCAGCGGCGTGCCTTCCAGCGTTCCGGGACGTATTCGCCCGCATGTGGGTCGGTGCTGGGGGTGATGAAGGCTTGGATGCCTTCTCTTTGCATGAGGGAGCGTAGGAGTTGTTCTTTCTCTGTGGTTGTCATGGTTTTGTGAAATATGGATTGTGATTAAAGTTTTGTGACGAAGTTGAGGTTGATGGCGAGTTTGTCTTGGCGTGTCTTGTAGCCTCGGTAGAACTCGTGGTTGGTGTCGCCGATGGAGTAGGTGAAGCCCAGCTGGAAGTTCTTGTAGCGGATGTTGCAACCGAACTCCCACTGCATGTTGAGACGGCGTGGCCAGTCGCCCTGTCCGTATTTCTGATATTCCCCGATGCGTGAGCCTTCTATGTAGTGCCCGCCGACGGGGATTCCCAGGGCTGCCCACAGGTTGTAGCCATCATAGACGTATTCGCGGTAACGCTCGTTGTACGTGCCCGATATGGCCCAGTTGAAGCCGATGCCGCCGAAGAGACTGATGGAGGCTTGTTGGGAGAGAGGCAGTCGCCATAGGGCGTGGATGGGCAGGTAGAGGTTGTGTTCTGTGAAGTCGTTGTAGCCCGCGTCGCGCACGGCCCGGCTGACGGAGAAGTAGCATTCGTAGAACAGGCCCGTGTGGATGCCTGCTCCGATGGGCAGACAGGGCTGGTAGGTGAAACCAATCTGCATACCGTGCATACGCTTGTCGGTTTCTCCCCATAGGTTTTCGTGTACGATTCGCCCGTCCATGTCGGTTCGCCAGTCTTTGCTGACGTAGCCGACGGTGAATCCGAAGGGTGCATCGCGGTGGCCGCCGCTGAACAGGCTCTGCGCAGAGAGCGTGCTGGTGGTGGCGGCCAAGAACAGGAGGGTGGTGAATAGTTGCTTCATTGTGTGGCTTTCTGTGTAGCTCTGTCGAGCGTGTTTCGATTCTGCCGCAAAGTTATGTTTTTTGCAAAACAAAAATGACATAAAGCAATTAAAAAAAGTAAAAAAGTCGTTTTGTGAATGGTTTGCGGCAAAAAAAACGCTGGAATATTGCGTATAAAAAAAATAAAGAATAATTTTGCGCACAAGAGCGGACAGGGAAGATCCGGCGAGGATGCTTTGCGGGCTGTTCTGAAAGCTTGAAATGTGATTTCTATTATTAACATCAATTATAAAAGAATTTATGGCACTTACAAACGAAAAACTCGTTATTGTTGGAGCTGCTGGTATGATTGGCTCTAACATGGTTCAGTCTGCATTGATGATGAACCTCACTACAAACATTTGTCTTTATGATGTATTCTCACCAGAGGGCGTAGCTGAAGAGATGCGCCAGTCGGGTTTCTGCGATGCCAACATCACGGCTACTACCGACGTGGCAGAGGCATTCAAGGATGCAAAATATATCATCTCATCGGGTGGTGCTCCACGCAAGGCTGGCATGACACGCGAAGATTTGCTGGCTGGCAACTGCAAGATTGCGCAGGAGCTGGGCGAGAACATCAAGAAGTATTGCCCCGACGTGAAGCACGTGGTCATCATCTTCAACCCTGCTGACTTGACAGGTTTGGTAACATTGCTCTATTCTGGCTTGAAACCAGGTCAGGTGACTACACTGGCTGGTCTGGATTCTACTCGCTTGCAGTCTGCACTGGCTAAGAAGTTTGGCGTGATGCAGAATCAGGTGACAGGTGCTCACACATTTGGTGGTCACGGCGAGCAGATGGCTGTGTTTGGCAGTGCTGTGAAGATTGCCGGCAAGCCGCTGACTGAGTTGATTGGCACTCCTGCCTTCCCCGCAGAGGAGTGGGAGCAGATGAAGGTGGATGTGACAAAGGGTGGCGCAAAGATTATCGAGTTGCGTGGCCGCAGTTCTTTCCAAAGCCCGTCGCTCCTTTCTGTACAGATGATTGCCAGTGTGATGGGTGGCGAACCATTCCGCTATCCTGCTGGAACTTATGTTTCAAACGGCAAGTATGACCACATCATGATGGCTATGGACACTACGCTTGACAAGAATGGCTGTTCTTACAAGGTGCCACAGGGCACAGCTGAGGAGAATGCGAAGCTGGATGCCAGCTATGAGCACCTTTGCAAGATGCGCGATGAGCTGGTTACGCTCAACATTGTTCCTGCCATCAGCGAGTGGAGCAAAATCAACCCCAATTTGTAAAAACATTTTCATGACACTTAGGAAGATATCATGCACAATGGTGCTTGCCATGCTGGCAAGCACTTTTGCGTTTTCCCAGCATCGCTTTACGTTGGGTGGCGACTTGTCGATGTTGCCGCAGTATGAGAGTGCGGGCACATCTTATAAAAACACGAAAGGCCGGAACATCAAGGTGGATATGCTCGAATTTTTTCGGGATGAAGCAAAGATGAATGCCGTGCGTGTGCGTCTGTTTGTCACTCCCAATCCCGATGAAGCCCAAAACGGGGTGGTACAGGATTTGGAGTATGTGAAGACGTTTGGAAAGCGCATTAAAGATGCAGGCATGGATTTCCTGCTTGACATCCACTATAGCGATACGTGGGCAGACCCCAGCAATCAGCTGGTCCCAAGCAGTTGGTACACAGGGACACTGGACCGCAGCAATCCCACGAATGCAGCTTTGATTGATTCGGTGTATTCCTATACGAAGCGTTGTCTGGTGTATTTGTCGGAGAATGGTGCAACACCTGATTTCGTGCAGATAGGCAATGAAATCAGCTATGGCATGTTGTGGCGCACTGCTACCGACCGCTGTTATTCCAGCTCGACCACTTCCACGTGGCTGCGCTTCACGAACTTGCTGAGTTCTGCAGCCAAGGCTGTTCGCGAGGTGACTCCGAAGGCAAAGATTGTTCTGCACATAGAGCGTAGCGGCGATGCTGCTGCAGCCAAGTCGTTCTATCAGAAGATGGAAACGGCTGGTGTTGACTACGATGTGATAGGGTTGAGCTATTATCCCTTTTGGCATGGTTATCTGCCAACGCTTTCTGCTACGTTGACCACACTGGAAGAGGCTTTTCCCACAAAGCCAGTTCACATTGTGGAGACTGCCTATTACTACCAGAGTTTCCCCGAAGCTGGCAGCAACGGATTTACTTATAATACGACAGAGACGTGGCCCGCTACGGTGGCTGGTCAGCAGGCATTCATCGAAGACCTCTGCACGGAACTGGCTCAGCACAAGAATGTGAAGGGGCTTTACTATTGGTTCCCAGAAGAGAACGGCAATGGGGCGAAGGCTACTGTGCTCCGTGCCTGGCTGAATCGTGGACTCTTTGACAATGACTCGCACAAAATGAACGCTGGTTTGCTGAAGTTGCAGAATTTCTTGACGGAAAAGGAGGCAAACGACCCGGAAGAGCCAGAAGAGCCGAAGGAGGAAGTGCTGGGTGACCTTGATGGCGATGGGCTGGTCACTGTGGAAGACATTGCCTTGTTGATAGCTTTCTATCTTGAGGAAGCAAAGTAGTTCTCATGAAGACTTACGGAAAATACACACTCTTGGGTTGGGCAGGGCGCATCGTGCTATTCGTTGTGCTGTGCCCAATCGTTTTATTGGCTGTGTTGTCCGTACTTCTTTATATTCCGCCTGTGCAGAAGTGGGCGGTGGACAGGGCTTCCGACTGGCTGAGCGAGGAAATGGATATGCAGGTCAGTGTGGAGCGTGTGTTATTGAAATGTCCGCTTGACCTCAGCATGAACGGCATGTTGGCCATTCAGGAGGCCGACACGGTGCTCCATGCAGAAGAACTGGCACTGAGTGTCCGCTTTCTTCCGTTGTTTCATGGCGATGTGGAGATAGATGATGTTCATCTGCGGAACACGCAGCTGAACACTCGCTCTCTGATTGAAGCCTGTCGGGTAAAGGGGCATGTGGGGTTGCTGTCATTGGTTTCGCATAGCACGAGCTTGACCGACGAGTTGGCTGTGCTGAACCATGCTGTGCTGAAGGATGCAGATTTGGCTGTTGTCATGGCTGACTCTGTGCCTGAAGACACAACCCCGTCTGAACCTGTGAACTGGAGGATAGATTTGCAAGATGTGCAGGTCGAAAATGTTCGCCTTTCACTGTTGATGCCAGTGCAATATGCCATTGACAGCATTCAGCATGTGCCGATGTCTGCCTATATCGGCAAGGGCAAGCTGAAAGGTTTTCTGGATTTAGGGAAGGAAATATACATGGTTGACCAGCTGGCGTTGTCGGGTGCTGCTGCAACCTACGACAATTTGGTAGCCGTCAACGACGTGAATGCACAAATAGACTCTCTGCAATATGCGGGGACTGGTGACTTGGGGTTGCTGATTAGTCAGTTTGCCGCCAAGGTACATCCAAGGGCAGAGGGTATCAACGAGAACTATGTCATTACAATCGCTGAAACGAAGGGTAGGGTGGAGATGGACTCTACCGCCTTGCATATTCCTCGTTTGAGTGTGAAGACCGATGACTCGCGTTTGCAGCTGGGCATGGACATGGATTTCAATGCTTTTGATTCCATTCAGCCAGGACAGTTCAACCTGAATGCCGAGGCACAGATTGGGCATGGCGACATACAGTCAGCCATTTTCGGCTTCATGCCAGAAGCAGATGCCAAGAGCTTGAATGTCACCCTGAATCAATATCTGCCCAAGAAACCTGTCATGGCTGTCCTGAAAGCCAAGGGCAATATGCAACGGCTGGAGGTAAGCAAGTTGGACGCGCTGATAGACGGATTTGCCGACTTGCGTTCTGCGGCTTTGCTTCAGAACAATCAGCTTGCTGCCAACGCCCAGCTTACAGCCATGGGTAGCCATGTGAAGATGAATGCTGATTACAACATGGCTTCTGATGCCTACCAAGCAAAGCTGGACATTCGGAATCTGATTGTCAACAAATTTGTTCCGCTTGATGAGCATTGTGTTATCAATGGCAATGTGTCGGCTGAGGGACAGGGATTCGACTATCTCTCCAAACAAACCTATTTGAAAGCAAAGGCGGCTCTTACGAATGCCCATTATGGTAAGCTGAACCTCAGTTCTGTCACTGCTGATGGAGCCCTCAGGCGGGGAGAACTTACAGTTCAGTTGGATTGTGACAACCCTCAGTTGCAGACTTCGCTCGACCTTTCGGCCAATCTGGGCAATGTCATTGCAAACAGCATGGGCAAATCGATGAAAGAAAGTCTGAAAGGCAGCTTGACCATCGACTTGCCATACGCTGATGTTCGGGCGATGGGATTCATTGATACGACGATGGTTGTGAGTGCTGGTGGAGCTATGGATTTCTCTTTTGCCAATTGGAGTGGTCGCCGTCCTGTCTTTCTGGTTGATGCCAACGTGGATGCCGTGAAGCTACAGACTTATTCGGACACCATCAGAACAGAGGACTTTCTTCTCCATGCACTCACTACGACAGACAGCACATCTGTCCGATTCACAGCGGGCGACATGAAGGTTGACTTCAACTCTCCTCGTAATCTTTTTGTACTTACTGAACAGGCCGACCGATTTAGCCGTGAATTGCAGCGGCAACTGACGAAGCGGCAACTGAACCTGAACACCATCAAGGCATACATGCCGATACTTAACATTGATGCCTATGCTGGTACAAGCAATCCGATGGTACCTATGTTGGATGCTTATGGCATGAAGTTCTCCAACTTTGAGCTAAAAGCCAGGACGACACCAGAGTATGGGTTGGTAGGGAAGGGGCATATCTATGCATTGCAGTACGATACCATCAAGATAGACACGGCTTTTTTCAACGTCATGCAAGACTCCACGGTACTTACTTATCGCACAGGAGTCATTTGCAATGACCAACCTGTCTTTCCTGGTTTCCAAGCATACGTGGATGGTTACATCCAGCCTGAACAGGCCGATGCCCATCTTCAGTTCTTCAACAAACGGCGCGAACAAGGCATAGACCTCGGACTTCATGCAATGATGGCCGACTCTGTCATTAATATGAAGATGTATCCCGAACAACCGATATTGGGATACCGAAAGTTCAGTCTGAATCTCGAACACTATGTTCAGCTGCGGATGTCACCCCCAAAAGCGAAGGGAGTCCCGCCCGAATTAGACCTTGTGCTGGCTGATATCCGACTAAAGTCACTTAGTGATAGTTGTCGCATAGAGCTTTTTGCTGAACCGACACAGCAGGGTGAGCAACAGGCCAGAGCCGTTGTGCAGAATCTGAACTTGAAAGAGTTGTTGACTGTCGTCCCTTTCATGCCCAACATGGGAGGACTGTTCGACATGAACGCCACGTATGAGGTGAACGACAAGCAATTCATGGTGCTGGGCGACATGGCACTCAGGAAGTTCGTCTATGAAGGCATGGCCGTGGGCGACCTCCATTCCACCCTGACTTACACACCAGAAGGAGCCAACCTCCATAACATCAATGCCTCGCTTGACTTCAACAACACGCCTGTGGCAACCATGCAGGGCAGTTACGACACGGCTACACCTGCGGGCTACCTGAATGCCGACCTCGACCTAACCGACATTCCGCTTTCACTGATTTCACCCTTTGTGCCCGACCAACTTATGGGCTTCAGTGGCTACATGGCTGGCAACCTCTCCGTCAAGGGGCCTACCGACCAACTGGCCTTTAACGGCAACGTGCTGACCAAGGACATGCACATCCTTTCAGAACCCTATTCCCTTGACTTGCGGCTCGACAACGACACGGCTCGCATTGTTGACAGCCGTATCTCGTTTGACCACTTCAAGATTTATGGCGCTGGCACCAATCCGCTGGACTTCAATGGCTACTACGACTTCTCCGACTTCGACAACATGTACATGTCGCTCTCGCTCTATGGCTATAACTTCAAGCTGATAGAAGCTAAGCGCACACGGAAGTCTCTTCTCTTTGGCGATGTCTATGGTGACATCATGTTCCGTGTTCATGGTTCGATGGAAGACCTCACGGTTCGCGGTGTTATCAACGTGCTGAGTAAGACAGATATGACCTACATCATGACCGAATCGACCATTTCGCAGGGCGACCGACTGGACGACATCGTCACCTTTGTGGACTTCAGTCTGCCACCAGACACCACCACGCAGAAGCCTACCGCTATGGGCATTGACATGAACGTGGCCCTCAAGATAGAAGAAGGTGCTAAGTTCAACTGCGAATTTTCTGCCGACCGTCAGAGCTACATCACCGTCCGTGGTGGCGGCGGCATCACCATGGGCTACACACCTGAAGGCGTGCTCAACGTCGTTGGACGTGTCACAGTGAACGAGGGAGAAATGAAATACACGCTTCCTGTTATTCCGCTCAAGACCTTCACCATTGCCAGCGGAAGCTATGTGGAATTTACAGGCGACGTAATGAACCCCACCCTCAACATCACAGCCACCGAGCGCACTAAGGCATCAGTGGCCAGTGCTGGCTCTACCTCCCGCAGCGTGGTCTTTGATGTCGGGCTGAAGATAACCAACACCCTCTCCAATATGGGGCTGCAATTCACCATCGATGCACCGGAAGACGGAGCCATCAAGGACGAACTGGCTGGCTACACTGCCGAAGAGAAAAACAAACTGGCCGTAGCCATGCTCGCCACAGGTATGTATATCTCTGACACCAACAGCACCTCCGGCTTCAATACCAATAGTGTACTCAACAGCTTCCTCCAGTCCGAAATCAACAACATTACAGGTAAAGCACTCAACTCCATTGTCGATGTAAGTTTTGGCATGGACCAGACCACCTATTCCAATGGAGAAACTGGCACCGACTATTCTTTCAAATTCTCTAAACGCTTCTTCAGCGACCGTCTCAGTGTCGTCATCGGAGGTCGCGTTTCCGACAACAAGTCCGTCAACCAGTCCACAGGAGTAGGCTCCTTCATTGATGACGTTTCCTTGGAATGGCGACTTGACAATAGTGCCACCCGCTATGTGCGCCTGTTCCACGGCAAAGACTACAATAACATCATTGAGGGCGTACTGGAAAAGAACGGCGCAGGCATTGTTCTGCGTAAAAAAGTAGATAGAGTGACCGACCTCTTCATCTTTCGCAAGAAGAAGAAAGAAGAAGACAAGTAACAGCTTATGAAGAAAACTGCTATTCACACCTTTTCTGTCCTGTTCACCGCCCTGTTGTTTACGGCGGGCTGCTTGACCATGTTCACAGCCTGCTCCACCACCAGCGCACTGGGCGAAGATGAATACCTCTACACAGGCATCAAGTCCATCAACATTGACGGAAAGACAGGCACAAAAGCTGAAGCCCTGGCTCTGGAGGAAGCAGAGGCTGCTTTGGCCTATCCGCCAAACAACTCCCTTTTTGGCAGTTCCTCCCTTCGCAGTCCGTTGCCTATCGGCCTCTGGATTTATAACGCCATGGCCGGAAAAGAACATAAGGGACTTAGCAAATGGTTCTTCAATACCTTTGGTTCCACGCCCAAGACCATAGCTTCCGTTTCGCCCGAAACCCGTGTCATGGTTGCCAAAAACCTGCTGCAAAATTACGGTTACTTCCAGGCCGATGTCAACTACAATCTGCACACAGGGAAGAATCCTAAGAAGCAGAAAATATCCTACGACATCCGTCTGGGTCGCCCCTACGCCTTCGACTCTATACGCTATGCCTTTCCGCCTCTGGAAGACAGCATCATTCGTGCCACAGCCGCCGATGCCTACCTGCACCGTGACAACCAGTTCTCTGTGGCCGACCTGCAGAGCGAGAAGAACCGCCTGAACACCGAGCTGCACAACAACGGTTTCTACTACTATCGTCCCGACTACATCAACTACTACGCTGACTCCATCAACATCCCTGGCAAGGTAAAGCTCCTTATCGTGCCCGACAAGACCATGCCCCTCCGTGCACAGCATCCCTGGAAGTTTGGCCGAATCAGTGCCTTCATTCGTCAGAACAACACCACACGCCGTATGATGAGCTTCGACGATACCCTTACATTCCGTCGTCTTACCCTTGCCTATCAGGGCAAGCGCATCCCCATTTCGCCGCGTGTCATGTTTCGTGGCTTCAAGTTCTGGACAGGTCAGACTTACAGCGAAGAAAAAGTCTCGCGTACTCTCTCCACGTTGGCTGGCATGAACATCTTTTCCAATGTCCAGTTCGCCTTCACGCCACGCGACACTACCGACACCTGCACCGTCCTCGATGTCCGCCTCAATGCTACCATGGACAAACTCATTGATGCTGAACTCGCCTTCAACTTCACGCAGAAGAGCAACTCACAGATAGGCCCCGACATCGCCATTACCTTTGCCAAGCGCAACGCCTTCCACCGAGGCGAGACCCTTTCCCTCACCCTGAAAGGACTTTACTATTGGCAGACCACAGGACGTGTCAGCGGCGAGTCCAACCGCACCGACACCTACGAATGGGGTATTGAGGCTGGCTACACCGTACCCTGGATAGCCTTCCCTGGGCTGGTCAATCGTCGTCGTCGCTTCCCCGTGTCAACCAAATTTATGGCAGGTTTTACACGTTCCAACCTCGCCAATCTCTATCGCTACAACCGTCTCTCCCTGGGCATTGACTACCACTTCCAAACCTCTCGCTACATCACCCACACGTTCACACCTCTCAATGTCGATTTGCTCGACATCCGCGAGGCATCAGAAGCCTATCTGAACGCCAGCAAGAACTACAACTCCGTGCTCACCAATATGATTTCTGAAGCCTACATTCCCTCCATACAATACACCTTCAGTTACGATAATTCCGTCAATCTGGCACTCCCCGTGACCACCCACTTCACGGCCACATTCAAGGAGGCCGCCAACCTCATCAGCGGAGCCATGTGTCTTTTCGGAAAAAAGTGGAACGAGAAGGGAAAAGACTTTATCTTCAGCAACTACGACCAATACATCAAGGCCGTGCTCGAACTGCGCAACAAGTTCCGCCTTACCACCCGCAGCTGCATTGCCACTCGCGCACTGCTGGGCGCAGCCTACGCCTACGGTAACTCCTATAGCGTGCCCTCCGTTGACTGGTTCTATTCCGGCGGTGCCAACAGTGTCCGTGCTTTCGGCGCACGCTCCATTGGTCCGGGTTCTTACCACAACCCCGATGAAAACTACTACCTCTACCACAGCGGCGACTTCCGGCTTGAACTCAATGCCGAATACCGCTTTCCCCTTTTTGCAAACCTCTATGGCGCACTCTTCCTCGATGCAGGTAACGTCTGGGACTGGAAAAAATCCTCTTCCGATGGTACGCCCCTTGCCGACTACGAGCTACGCCCCTCCACATTCCTCAACCAGATTGCCCTCGGCACAGGCTTTGGTGTCCGCTACGATATGGAGTTTCTTGTCCTCCGCCTCGACGTAGGTCTGGCTCTCCATGCCCCATACGCCACAGGCAAGTCGGGCTACTTCAACATTCCCAACCTCTGGCGCGACGGCACTGCCTTCCACTTTGCCGTGGGCTATCCGTTCTAATTTGTAAAATGAAAGAATCAAAAGTTGAAATAGGTAGTTAAGGAGTTAGAGGAGTTAAGTAGTTAAGCCAATACAAGAAGTCAGTAACGGCTTAACTCCTGTCCGAAGGACGAGCGAAGCGATAACTCCTTAACTCCTACAAAAATTTGTCAAATTGTAAATTGTCCAATTGTCCAATTATGTATCCTCTCCTCTTCGAGCCTAACCTTCATCCCGTAGTCTGGGGCGGCCATCAGCTGCGCCCCTACAAGGGACTGACACCCACCGACCAACCCATAGGTGAAAGCTGGGAAGTCAGTGCCGTCCCCTCCAGCGTCAGCATCATCAGCAACGGCCCCCTCGCAGGGCAAGACCTCGTCAGCGTAGTCAACCGCTACGGCGCAGACCTCTTGGGCAGAGCCGTCTATGAGCAATATGGTGGCCAGCTACCCCTGCTCGTCAAGTTCATCGATGCAGCCGACGACCTCAGCATACAGGTGCACCCCAACGATGAGCTGGCACGCCGCCGTCACAACAAGAACGGCAAGACCGAATGCTGGTACATCATCGATGCCAAGCCTGGTTCCTACCTTTATGCAGGACTGAAAGAGCACATCACCCCCTACGAATATCAGCAGCGCGTGGCCGACGGCACCATCACCGAAGTCCTTGCCCGCCACGCTGTCAAGGCTGGCGATGTCTTCTACCTTCCCGCAGGACGCATCCACGCCATCTGTGGCGGCATCCTCCTCGCCGAGGTGCAGCAGAGCAGCGATGTCACCTACCGCATCTTCGATTACAACCGCCCAGGACTTGACGGCATGCCTCGCCCGCTCCACACAGAACTTGCCCTCGAAGCCATCGACTTCAACGTGGAAGATCAGTACGGCACGCTATACACCGAGGCTGCCAACCGTGCCAACCCCTGCGTCAACTCCCCCTACTTCAAGGTACGCATCGTCAACACCACAGGCCCCTTCCACCGCGACCTCATCAAGTACGACTCCTTCATCATCACCATGTGCATTCAGGGCGACTGCCAGCTACGCATCCGTCAGACGGGTGACACCATCCTCTTGCGCCAAGGTCACACAGCCCTCATCCCCGCTCTCATTGCCGACTACGACATCATCCCCACCAACCAGCAAAACCACACCCGTCTGCTCGATGCCTACATCGATAACAAAGACCGCAGCCTCACCAGCCGAGTCACCCGCTTCCTGCACATCACCAAGAAGTAGTCGATTGTTTAGAAATAAAGTAAAAGTCGAAGTCAATGCTTCGTTTAGTCGAAATATAAAATAAAAAAGAATATGCAAATGGATAAGCAACAATTAAAAGAAAGAGGAGCAAAGGTTATAGAACTTGCAGTAGCCTTTTGTAATGAGCACTTGGATGAAGAGTGCGCAGAATTATGTACAAAACTTGTGCAAAAACTTGGACGCAAGCGTTCCTGCCCACTACAATCAGGAAGGATTGAGATATGGGCAGCTGCTTCTGTATATACCATCTGTAGCATCAACTTCATGTTTAGCAAAAGTTCACGGTTGAGCACATCTTCTTCAGAAATTGCGGAGCATTTCGGGGCAAGTGGCTCAACAATTGCACAGAAATCGAGAGTCATCAAAGACTTACTTAAGATAAGCAACGTTTTTGACCCTAATTTCTCTCTGAAGGAGATTGCCGATAACAATCCATTCAATCACCTTGTGATGAGAAATGGTTTCATTTTCTTTGATGAGTAAAAAAGGTAAAGATATGATATTTGGAAAGAAAATAAAAGAACTCAGAGATGAGCATGGTCTGCTGCAGCGACAGCTGTCAGCAGCGTTAGAGATTGATACCCCTATGTATAGTAGATAGAGCGTTGAACACCTGAATAGTTACAGTAGTTATGAAAAACTCTAAAAAATGCTAATGACTTAGGGCACTTTAGGAACAGGGGTTCTGCCTTTGGTGGATGGCGTTGGGGATGTTTTTGGGGTGTTTGGACGAATGGCTTGGTGGACTGGGAGGACGGCAGTTCCTTGTGCTGCTGTAGTCTATGGAAAAACAGAAGGTTAAGCGGGTTGTGAATAGGCAACCAGCCGGGGCGGTGTAGGCAATGCGTCTGGTTCGTGTAGGCAATGAAGTGGGATTGATTGCCTACGCGGGAGCGACGCATTGCCTATGTCGCTCGGAGGTATTGCCGACGGGATGCCGTTGGGGATGGGGTGGTGGAGGCTTGGGTGTGAAGTCCTGCCGTAAACAGATTTTAACGGATGCTGGAATCTGTCGATTTGAAAGTGCGGATGTGGGGAGGTGAAAGCGGGGCGGTCAACGCTTTGTACCGCAGTTGCGGTCTTTGGAAAAACCAGAAAAAACGAAGTAAAACCAGAAAAAACATGGCTTTGCGTGTTTTCTCTGGTTTTACTTCGTACGTTTTTGAGTTTTGCGTTTGATATTCTAATTGTGAATGATGAATATCTTTCCGTTGTTGATGTAGATGCCTTTGGCTGAAGGCGTGCCGTCCAGTCGGCGGCCACTCAGGTCGTACCAGGGGGTGGGGGCAGTGGATGGGTCGCTGATGGGGAGGGTGATGGACGTTACGTTTTCTGGCTCGAACTGAAGTTCAAACCTACGAATCTTGGCTGGGGTGGTGGTCTTCAGCTGGAAGTAGGCGCGGCAGGAGCCAATGGTCATGGCCGCATCGGGGTAATAGAGCAAGTTCTTGTCTCCCAGATAGAGCAGGGTGGGGTTCGCCTCGGTGATGTTGAGGGGGGAGAAGATACCCTTGAAGTCCACTGTTCCGTCGCTGGTGGTGACGGTGGTGGGCTGGTTGTTGATGGTCACGCCGAGGAAGAGCGGGTTGGACAGATTGTCGGTGATGGCTTCGTCCCACTTCACGATGTAGGGCTTGCCAGCCTCTATGCTGGTGACATCGGTGAAGTTGATGGTCAGCACGCCTGTTGAGGCATTGAAACCAGAAGTTATGGGATTCAGCTCCTTGACTGTGGCTCCAGCTATGGGCGAGCGTCCGTTCTGGGTGGCAGGAATGCTGAAGGGCAGACACAGCGTGTTCCAAGCCTCGTCGCTGTAGATGGTGCGGTCGGCCAAGAGTACTTTCTGGTAGGTTTTCCCATTGGCTGTGCTGAGGGCTTCATCGTTGCTTGTGGCGTTTGCCAATACGAGGCTGGCTTCAGACTGCTTGCCGTTCATGTAGAAGCAACCTGTGACGGCACCAAGGTTGTTGCCGCAGATGGCTCCACTCCAGCTGCTGCCATCCCCCTTGCTGCTGACTTCGGCACGCACAAAGCTGTGGCTTACTTTGCCGCCCGAAGTGTTATTGCCGACGATGCCGCTCAGGTTGTTGTTGGTGTAGGTGCTGCCTGTATATACACGCCCCAGGTTGTAGCAGTTCTCTACGCTTCCCGTGTTTTCGCCAACGATGCCGCCCACGTTGGCGTTGTTCTGATTCCCATATACGGTTACGCCCCTGTTGGCACAGCCCACGATGGTCCCTTGGTTCCTTCCAGCAATGGCTCCAACGTAGCAGGTTGCGCTGTAGCCTCCCAATTTGGATATCTGTACGGTAAGGCTGCTGACGGTCAGGTCTTTGATGCAACCTGCTGTACCAACATGGCCGAAGAGACCTGCCATGAAGCCTGTGTCGGTGGCATTGAGGTCAACTTCGAGGTTGGTAATCTTGTGCCCTTGTCCGTCGAAGGTGCCTTGGAAGGGTTTTGAAGAGGTGCCGATGGGCATCCAAGGGGTGGCCAGTTCAATGTCTTTCGTCAGCGTGACGGTCTTGCCGCTGTAGTCTGTGCCGCTGTTCACTTCTGTGGCCAACGTAGCCAGCTCACTGGCTGTAGAGACAGTTGTGATGGTTTGTGCCTTGATGGTTGCCACGGCGAGGAGAAAGGCGGAAATGAGGAGTAGTGTTTTTTTCATGTGTGTTGACTTTTAGAATGTCGTTGTAAACATGGGGCGATAGATGCCGCTGTCGCCGATGGGGGCTGTAGAGGCATCGAAAGTGGCCCAGTCTTTCATGGTAAAGATGCGGTGCAGGCGGTCGCAGTAGTAGTGCAGATCTATGCTCTTTTCACCGCCGCCCCCGTTGGCGATGGTCAGCGGGAAATAGACGAAGCCCATGGTTGACTTGGGGCTTGTTACGGCACGCACGTCGCCATCTATGGTGGCACACATCAGGTCTTGCTCGCTCTGGTAGTAGGCCAGGGTGTCGCCCAGTTCCACTTGCACCGACATGGAGAGTTCGAAGTTTTCATACCGGGGTGCAATCCATGTGGTAGGGCGTGAAGCTGTCCCTTGGGTCAGGTAGGCAGGTGTTTCGGCCAGTCCTTCCGTTTGTTCTTCTGTCGGTAGTTGTTTGATTGTGTCGTCATCGTCTGAGCTGCACGCCCCCATGATGATGAGGAGAGTGAAGAGTGAGGAGTAAAGTGTGAAAAATCTGAGTTTCATTGTTCTTGCGGGATTTTCGAGGATTTAGGAATTAGGAATGAGGAGTTGATACATCTGATTAAGTGAAAAGTGAAGAGTGAAAAGTGAAAAATCTGAATTTCTGTTTAGCCAGCATCAGGCTGCATTTAGCCCCAGTAATTTAGATTTTTCACTATTCACTTTTAACTTTTCATTTCCATCTACAATTGTCAAATTACTTAATGATTACTTTCTCGTTGTTGTGGATATATACGCCTGTGGTGGTTGGACGCTTGGCGAGCTTGATGCCACTCAGTGTGTACCAGCCGTCTGCTGTCAGCTCGTCGCTCGTGACGAAGTCGATGGATGTCGGGTCGTCGGGTGTGCCGAAGGCGGCATCTGGCTGGTAGCTCATCTGGTGGCTGCTGGTTGTGGCTACCACCTTGTCGTCGTGTTCCAGCGTGAAGATGAGTTCGCTTGTTGCGGCCTTGGCATCGCCTATGTTCAGGTAGAACACGCCCTCAGTGTCGGCTACGGCCACACCGCAGACTTCGGCTCCACGCCATGCTGTCAGCACATCGCCTTCGGCTGCATCTACACCTTTGGCCTTGGCCACCATGGTCATGCTTGTGCCGCTTCGGTTCACGTAGCGGGCACGGGCCAAGGAACTGCCTCCGTTGTAGCGCGAAGCACCAAAGTAGATAGGATAGGTGAAGGAGGCACTGCCCGCAGCATTGCGCTTGAGCATATAGCCCTCGCCCACCTTCATGTACTTCAGTGTTCCCTTCCAGCTCTTGTTGCCGTCGCCATCCACGCTGAGCACGGCAAATTCGCTCTGCGACTTGATGATGTCGCCCGCCGAAGCCTTGTCGGTGTAGTCGGCCAGTGCTGTGCCTACAGGCAGGTTCAGCTGTGCGAGATAGCTGATGCGGTTCCAGCCAGAATGTACTGTCAGGACATCGTAGATGGGGAATCCCGATATGTATGCAGTCTTGTCTCCGTGACTATAGAAGCGGAACATTTGTTCTGGGTCGATTTTCACCACCTTGTCTGCTTCGTCCCATGCCAGGATGGGATTCTTCGGATCATCGGCATTGTAGAGCTGCTTGTAGGAAATCTGCGCACTGGTTCCGTCGGCCTTGATAATCTCCAGACCGTCGCCCACGGCCCACTTCGTGGCTCTTCCCAGCAGTTGGCCTATGGGCAAGCGCACTGGTTCCACGTTGAGGGAAATCCAGTTCCAGCCATCTTGCAGCTGGATGGTCTGCACCACGCCGTTGTTGGCTTCGAACTGGTATGGCTCATCGGGTGTGCCCACGATGCTGCCAAGGCGGAATGTGCTCACTTCGGGTGAACTCAACAGTACGTGGATGACACCTGTCGAGGCATCGTAGAACTCGTAGCGCAGCGGTGTCTCTTCCGCACTGCTGCCAAAGATGGTCAGGTAGGCCACGCCACCCTCGGCATTGTTTGGGTCTGCATCCAGCCCAGCCACGCCTAGTGTGCGGTGATCTTCGCCAAAGACAGCCAGACGGTCCTCTGGGTCATTCATGATGACTCCGCCAATATTCACGTTGGCAATGACGTTCATCGTGAGGTTGCCCTGGAGCAGTGACTGGTCAACAGCCCAGTCGGGAGCCTCACGGCGCACCTTGATGTTGATGGGCAGCGGCTCGTTCATGCCGTCTTCACCCACAAGGCTGATGACTTCATCGAAGTTGCCGATGTTGATGTAGGGCGAAATCGTAAACGTGATGGTCTCCTCGCCGAGTGCGCCCACCGAGCCGCTTGTCCGCGAAGCTGTCATCCAGACGGGCGGTCCCTCCAGCGAGTAGCGACGAGCCTTGCCGCTCAGGTTCTGGATGGTAGCTTCGAATGTGGTCTCCTCGCCATACACAGTCGAGAGCGAGAGGGTCTTCTTGTTCCAGCGCAGCGGATTGCGATAGACGTAGAGGTCCATGGCCACAGGCGAGGCGAGCAGGTTGCCTTGCATGTCGGCCACGTCGCGCACTACGATATAGACGTGCGTCTTTTCGATGCGCTCGTCGGGCACGTCGAGGTTGATGAGCAGGTCTTTGCTGTCTGCCACGAAAGAGTATTTGATGTTCTCCAGTGACTGAGTGCCGCGCATGGGTGCATAGAGTGTGCGGTCGGCCAGTCGGTCCACCATGTCCTGAGCGACGATGGTGTCACGCTGTGCGGTCAGCTGGCCAGTAGTCTTGTCTTTGTAGCGTTTCAGACTGACACCCGTAGGCATCAGGCGTTGCTGATTGTCCGTCTGCAACTCGTTCTGCGAGAAGTTCAGGTAGGCCATCAAGCCCATCTCTTCGCCCGTCGGTGTTATCCTGCTGAATGCCTTGATGCTGTTTTCGGGCAGTGCCATCTCAAACATGGCAATCTCGTCAATGTGTCCCGTGATGGGGGTCTTAATGCTGCCAGATTCGTAAGTGGCACCTGCTGCCAGCTGGTTTCCTTTGATGCCGCCCAGCGTATCTACGGCAAAGGTGCTCCTCAGTTCGTTATCCACATAGAGGCAGCCCACATTGCGTGAGCGGCACACCGTCAGGGCTGTGTGATGCCATTGTCCGTCGGACACATACGTACTTGTGGGAATGTCAAGACCACCCAGGTGGAGGTCGAGCGAGCCACCTTTCACACCGAAGTTGAAGTGTTCGCTGGCTTCGGCCTCATCCTCAGCACGTCCGTTGGCCAGCAGCGTGCCCTCCAAGTCGGAAGTGCGGAACCAGAACATCAGCGTGTAGTCCTGATGGCTCCATCGCTGGAACTTGTCGGGAGCCAGTCGGAAGCCCTGCTGTCCGTCCAGCTTCATGCCGATGCCGTCGGGCACCTTCCATGAAGCCCCTGTCAGCGTCAGGTCGCTGCCCGACTCTACGGTGTTGTAGCAATAATCGCCATTGCCCTCATTCAGCGGATAATTGTCAAGCAGTCCCAGTTCGTAGCCAGTCAGACGTTTCATGCTGTAGTCGCTCATCTCGCTCTGGGACAGTACACGGCCCCACAGCCTGAACTCCAGCATTTCGCCTTCGTAGTTTGGTGCCTTGTACCCCCTTCCGAAGTAGGGCTGATTACCGCCAAGCACGAGGGGACCAAAGCCTTCGTAGCAAGCAGGATGTGTAAACTGGCCAATCTGTTTTGTTCCGTCGTAGAAACTAATGCCTGTAGTCTGGCTGTCCTGGTTGTTCTGGAAGGTGATTTGCACTCGATGCAAACCGTCGAAATCTATAGGTGCCGTCGAAGTGTATTCCTTAGAAACACTGCCAGTCGTGTCTTCCATGGTGATGAAAGCTGTCAGCCGGCGGTCGGCGGTCAGGCTCAGTTCCAGCTGCTGGCTGCCTTGGCCATGAGTCATAAATGTCATCGGCTGGCCATTGTTGTCGGGCTTAAGCATTACATCCACCGTGAACGACTTGCCTGCCAGATTGCGCGAACCTTTCGATACGGCAAAGCCATTCCCGTTGAAACGCAGGTCGGTTGAAAGCGCGATGTTGCTCGAATTGGTCTGTCCCAGCACCTGGAAATTGTTCAGTGGACGCAGATAGTTGCCTGCAATCTGTTCAGAGAAGCGCAGCATAATATCGTCGCCGATGTCCAAGATGCCATCTTCTGGCTTTGGTGTTCCGAAGAGCTGCGGACGGCGCGTGTCCTTAATTCCAGTCAAGATTTCTGACGAGCGCGTCAGGTAGCCACCACCATGGCGGCAGTAGTTCACGGCACGCAGGTCGTACTGCTGCTCAATGGGGTCTATCTCACCGTAGAAGTTGGCCACGATGCGTCCGTCGTCCTCAATCATCTGACAAACGCCGCTGGCCTTCGCCATCAGGAGCGAATCGCTGTAGAACGAGCAGACGTTCACCCACTCCTTGTCGCCCTGATTCGACAGCTTGTACTGCAGTTCGATGTGGTCGAAGCCACGGTAGTTCACGTTGAAGCCGTCGATGACCACTGGCATGTAGTATTGCTGGAGGCGTGTGTCGAACTGCGACTCCGTGTTGATTACCCACTTGTCGCCAGGCAGCGAGATGTTCACCTTGCCCGCCGTAGGCACGAAGTGGGCAGAAAGGTAAACCGTTTGAATACGTTTCTTGTCATTGGAATCGAAGAGGCTGATGCCTACATTTTCGTAGTCGAACTCGGCTCCTGGATAGAACTCCACTTGCTTGGTCACCACGCTGCCCGCAGGGATGTAAACAGCAGACCCGGTTCCCGATAGTGGCACGCCTTCTATCTGCAACTTGGCACCCTTCGCGTTGGATGGGTCATTCAGGAAGTAGCTGAACACCTCTGTGGCCAGGGCTGGAGCCTCGCTCTCGTTGGCCATGTGGATGGTGAAGCGTGCAGGTTCGTCGTAGGGCACGTTGCTCACCGTCTGTTCGTCAGCCCAGATGCGTAAGCGGTCAATTTCGATGGTCTTTGCATCAAGCAGCGTGCCAGCATTGTAGTATTTCGTGAGACGCTCGTCCTCGTATGGTGCACAGGTGGCACCTCCTCGTGTGCGATAAACCAGGCTGCGGTACATCTGTGGCGTGCTGGTCATATAGCTGCACATGCCACCCAGCGTGCCAGGCACTTTGTTTTCGCCCAGCTTGATGTTCTTCACGAAGTCCTCGCTGGCATACATAAAGAGCATCTGGTTGACGTCATTCTCTTTATAGCCAGCATCCAGCAGGGCTGCACGACGCTCGTCCATCAGTTGCTGGTTGTTTTGCGTGCGATATACATCCACCGTCATGTAAGACTTCGTCGAGGGTGCCAATGTGAAACCTACCTTCTTGGTCGCCGTCTCACTCTTTCCATAATTATAATTATAGTCAACCGAAGCCACGACATTCATCTTAATACTAATAGATGTGCCGAAGGTCTTGATGTCGATTTCCATTCCGTAAGGATCACCTGTAGCTTGTTCAGTGTGTGTACTTGGTTTGGGGTTCTTTACGTTGAAGCTGCCCGATGAGAAGTTGAAGCCTGTTATCAACGGGAAGAGGAAGTAGCGACTTTCACTCTCGGCCAGTGTGAAAGCCTCGCTGTAGTTGACGCTGGAGCGTCCGTCCACATCGTAGCTCTTTACCAGGTTGCTGGCTTCCACCTTTTCGCGCTCGTTTACGGCCAGGAAGCTAATCCACGTCCAGATGTTGCGGTTCAGTGTCTGTATGGAGTCGTTCTGCGAGGCATTCTTGTCCGTGGGGTTTATTTGCTTGTAATAACCGACTTGTGCAAAGTTCTCGTCGTCCTCAGGTACGCTGCTGATGTAGGCGGGGAAACCTTGGTTGTCGGCCACGGCCTGTGCCGTCACGCTATCCGTACCGACCGACAGCAACAGCGAGTTGCGGGTTTTGATGAGGTTCGGAATCAGCTCCTGCTCGATGTGAGACTGCGAGTGGACGAAGGTGCTGTTGATGTGTGTAGATACCTGCAGCACTTCGTCGCGCACAAGCCACACCTTCTCGCCCTTGCTGTCCTTTCCTTGAGCCAGAGCCTTCATCGTGCCCTGACGCACATTGAAGTTAATGCCAGCCTCCGAGAACGTGCCACCCTCGTGGGTCTTCAGCATCTGGTAGGTGGAGTCTGCAATGACACGCACGGCGATGGCATCCTCCACGACAGCGTTGCGTGTCATGCCGATGAATACGTCGGCATCGCGGCCTACAGCCATCTGTCCCGTGGCGGTGCTGATGCGTTCTGTGGTTTCAAAGGTATAGTTATACTGCCAACTATTATAATAAGTGGCGACGAAGGGCATTGTGAAGAGATTCGTGCTGCTCGAACTGTTGATTTGTCCCACTTCTTGACCTCCACCAACTCCTGCCCAGACACCGTTGTACCAGTCGCTGCCGCCGCCCTTGTTGAACGAGAGGTTCACGCCGGCCTGTGTCTTCACGTTCTGGGTGAAAGAGTAGTTCAGCTTCGTGCCGCTCTCGATGTAGGCACTGGAGCCACTGCCTGGTGGGTCGCGCAAGATGTCGATGAGGCAAATGCCGCCATCGCTCACGATGCGCCGTCCCTGTTCCTTAGGCTTCGAGGCCAGCACATAGCCACTCAGGGCTTTGCCTCCGAGGGGCTTGATGTCGTAGAAGGTGCTGTCATATTCCATGCTGATGGTGAGCGTCTTCAGTGCCATGTCGCCCTCCTCGGTAAAGGTCAGATTCTGCGGAATGAAGGAATAGACGGCTTCGCCTAAGCTGTCCAGCTGAATCTCCTTGGTCTCAGTGGTGCTGACAAGGCCGTTCTCCACCTGCACACGTCCGCCGGGCAGGTGCACCACGTCTGGCTCATACTGCTTGTTGTCGTTGTTCCAGAAGTATTGCTCCTCGGCAGCCAGCATCAACATGATGGGGCTTCCCGCCATGAATACGGGATGGCCGAAGCTGTAGCTCAGGGAGTCGTTCCATAGCTCGATGTCGTAGCTCTTGCCCGTGTTGTCCTGGTCGTTATACTGCTTGATGCCGAAGTAGTTCTCCCCCGTCATGTTGTACTGCTTCACTGCCAGCGTGGGCGCAGCATGATAGATGCGGTTCCAAGTGGCTGTGTCGCCGTCAACGTATTTTGTGAGGTCGAGTGTCTGTCCCACTTCGCCAGCCTGGAACAGCGTGGCGTAGCCCTGTGCATAGACCTCTGTCACTTTGTATTTCACGGGCAGCATCGGTACGAGGTATTCGCCCGTCTCTACATCGGGATAGATGACGAGGCGATGGCGATAGACATCCAACTGGCAGGTGTCAACCGGACCCACGGCATAGCGGCGATGCAGCTCGGTAACACTGGAGTTCAGCTGGTCGCGCACCAGATAGGAAGCATTGTCGCCCTCCAGCTGCATGACGATGGTGATGGAGTCGCCCAGGTTGTTGCGCGAGAGCGACTGGCCCAGCGGCAGGTCGCCCTGGTCGTCGCCACCCACCACGCGACCATGGAGCATGACGTGAGTCTGGTCCCAGAACACATACAGGGGAATTTCTTTCTGCCAGTTATGCTTCGTTGGTTCCCTGTCGTCAGGATTCATGTAGAAGCCGTTGTTTGCAAAGACGTGACCATCTTTCACCACGCGGATGGTGTGCGAACCCTGTGGCACACTGATGGTGAAGTTACCCTGCGAGTCGCTCTGGATGGGCTGGCCAGAACCATTCTTCACGATGGCTCCATCGCGCTCAAACAGCGCACCCACCACTGGCACGCTGGTGCCCTCGTAGATTACTTGTCCAGAGAAGCGGTAATAGTTGTTTTGCGTGAAGCGCAGGTTGGTGACAAGGTTCTTGGTGTCGTCGAAAGTAGCCGACAGTGCATCCATTGCCTGCATTTCGCCAGTTATATCTACGGAGATGATGTAGGTGGCGGCACCCTGATAGATGAGTCCGCCAATCTCGAAGAAACCAGCCTCGTCGGTCACGGTGCTCTTCTCGAAAGCTCCTTCAAGGCCTCCCTTATCAGGGGTTGCCTTCACGGTGACACCAGCCATGGCTGTGCCGTCGGCCAGTCGGAGATAGCCGCGCACCATGCCGGTAGGTTCACAGCCCGCAGTAATTTCCATCCGGCTGATGTGCAGACCTTCGCACTGCGTCACGCCCTCTATAGTATATATGTACGCGTGTTGGGGTTGCGCCGTGCGGTCCATGTAGGACATCTGGTCGTACATGTTGGCCAGCGTATCTACCTTCTCCATCATCTTGTCGTAACGCAGGATGCGGTAGTAGTCGCCCAGCCCCGTAGTCTCCCACGTCAGGGTGACGGCGGTCTGCAGGGTGTCGGCCTTCAGACTGGTAATCTGGACGTTGTTGTTGAAGGCATAGACGAAGCCCTCGTCCGCAGCTATGCGTGCAGGCACAACGCCGCCTGTGCTTACGGGCGTAAGGGGAGAGCTGCCTTGCTCTACGGTGAAGTTGAACTTATGGTCAACGCACGAGGTGGTGAGTTGCTGTGTGAAGTGTCCTGTCGCAATCTCTTCCTTCGAGAGTTCGTAACGCTCGGTATAGAGTATTTCTTCCTCGTAGTCGGGTATTGCTATGATTTGGGCGGGTACTACAGTTCCTGCGTCGTCCACCATCCACTGCGTCTTTTCCAGTTTGAGTACCAGCTCTTCGGGAGTCATTCCTGCGGGCACGGTGTTGACATTATACCATTTCTTGTCGTAGGTCCAGTTGTTGGTGCCAGGGAAGGATTCGCAGGTGTTTTCTTCTAATTCCAGTATGCTGGCATTCGAGGTGGTGAATCCTTTGTACTGCCCACCGTGTTCGAGGCAGTTCTCCACTGTTGTCTTGTAGTAGCCGTCGAGGGTTATGTTTCCGATGAAGGCACCAGTCCAAGACGGGCCGATGGCGTTGTTGTTGGCTATGCCGCCGTCGAAGAGGCAGTTCCGCAGGATGTTGGTAGCGGAATTGCCACACCCGACGAAGCCGCCGGCCACGTGGTCGTAAGTGTAGATGTAGGCCGAAACGTGGCATTTGTCGATGGTGAGCGTGCCGCCGTCGGTGGAGCAGCCCACCAGTCCTGATGTGTAGCGGCTGCCCCAAACTTCACCCTTCACGTTGAGGTTGCTGATGCTGGTGGTTCCGCCTACATACTGGAAGGGAGCCATGTAGTTCTCCGGCTTGTCGAAGTCGAGGTCGAGGGTGATGGTATGGCCGTTGCCGTCGAAGTCACCCTGGTAGGGGGCATCGGCAGTACCTACGGGCTGTGCCACGGTGATGTCGGCCAGCAGGATGGCATCTACGCTCTGTCGGCCTCCTGCGGCTTTCACCTTGTTTACAAAGGTCTGCCAGTCTGCTGCGTTTTTGATGTTATAATGTGTATCCCTTTTATCTATGGACCCGGGGTCTTCGATGGTGGTTTTCTCGATGTTCAGCACCAGCTTGGCACGGTCGTCCCAGAGCACGGTGGCGTAGGCAGAGTCGTTCTCCGTGGCCATGATGGGCATGAGGTTGCCGCCCACCAGTTCCCAGTCGGCACCCAGGGTTTCGAGCAGGTCAGTCTTTGCCTGGTCGCTCAACATCGATTTGTACAGGATGGGAACCGCTGCATTGTCGCGGACATGCCAGTTTGCATAGTCCAGTTGCTTGACCATTTCCTCGGCTGTCTTGGTGTCGACGTAGTTGGTCTCGCTCCAGTTCTGATAGCTCCAGTTGTTTTTGCTGTTGTCTGTGTTGCCGTATGCCTTGCCGCCGTTCTTGTAGTTCATGCCGGCATGATCGACATAGCTGTATTTGCCGTTCTCCAGGCAGTTGGTGATGACATTGGAGGTGCCGCCGTCTTCCCATCCGATAATGGCTCCCGCATAGCTGCCACGGTAGAAGAAGGTGAGTTCTCCGTCGAACAGACAGTTCGTGATGTCGTGGTTTGCACTGCCGCCATGCCCGATGAAGCCACCGACGTGGCTGGTGCTGCAATTCACTTCTGTTGATACGCGGCAGTTTTTGATGGTGTTTCTTTTTCCGCTGCTGCCGTTGCTGCTGCCCACCAGTCCGGACGAGTGTATGCCGCCCCAGATGGAGCCTGTGACGGAGAGATTCTGGATGGTGTAGTCTTTGGCATTCATGAATGGTGCCTGAAAGTCAGTGGTACCTCCAAATAGTGCCTGAATTTCGTGTCCGTTGCCGTCAAACGTGCCGTGGAACGGTGCGCTCTCCGTGCCTACTGATACTTGGTTGATGGTGATGTTGGCGTTCAGCACGGCGTTCACTTCTGCACCTTTGGCTTGGCTCACCATGTCGGCAAAGGTCTTCCAGTCGGACGAGCTGTTGATGACGAAGCGCCCCTGGTTGTCTCGGTGATTGCTGTCCATGGAGATTTGCGTACTGGAGCCATTGTAGGATTTCAGCAGGGAGCTGTACTCGATGGTGAGGTTTTGGGTGTTGTTTATGCGGGCATAGTTCTCGCAGCCGTCTGTCTTGGTGGCGATGTTGCTGGGGGCGAAGAGGCATCGTGACACTTTCACCCTGCCTGTACTCCACCCCACAAGACCGCCGTTGTGGGAGCACTCGGTCCCTTCAAACGAGCCGTCGAAAAGGCAGTTCCTGAGTGTAATCTGTTGGCTGCTTCCACCGTTGGCTACAAAGCCGCCATTCGTGGCATCGCCCTTGACGGTGCTGGTCAGCATGACGGAAGAGCGACAACGCTCAATCAGGAGTGTGGCACCATTGACTACGTTCCCGACAAGGCCGCTGATGAACTTCTGGCTACAGCTGATGGAGCCTGCCACGTGGAGGTCGCGCAGGGTGGCATTTCCCACATAGCGGAAGGGTGCGGCATATTGCTGGGTGAAAGCCACGGTGTCCTTCTCTGTGGGTGGCTTGGGGTTGAAGGTAAGCGTGTGGCCGTTGCCGTGGAAGGTGCCCTGGTAGGGATGTGCGGCAGTGCCTATCATCCTGAGGCTGTCGCCCAGGTCGATGTCGGCAGCCATGACGACATCCCACTTCAGTGTCTGTCCTGCGTTCACCGAGTCGGCCAGGGTGTTCCAGTCTTCTGCACTGCGCAGCACAACGCGCCCCCTGTCATCGTAGGCCAGTCCGTCGGCCTGGGCGGTGAGTCCCTTTCCGCCCAGCGTGAAGCTGAAGTCGAGGGCATGGTGTTGCTGATTCCACGCCTTGCGCCCCACGGTGGCTGTCTGCACGGTGGGCAGGTGGAGCACAAGGGGCATACGCACGATGGCGTAGGTATTGGGTGCCCATTCCCAGAGCGAGGTGCAGGTGCGGCGCACGCGATAATAGACGGGCTTGCCCTCGTAGGCCGTGGTCAGGTTCTCGTCGGTCACGCTGTACTGCCGGCTGCTGGGGTTGTAGGTTATCTGCCCGATGGTGACCCACTGGCCATCCAGTGCCGGAAGGCCCGATGTGCACCGCTGCACCTCCCAGAAGTCATTCGTCATCAGGTCGGCCCAGTTGCGGTCGGGCACAGTCCATGTGAGCAGTGCGGAGCCGTCGGGCTGGAGAGTGACGTTCAAGCCCGCAGCATTGTGGAGCATGGTGAGGTCGAAGGGTGTCGATTGTGTGGTGCGCACCTTCTTCTCCGAGTCCTCGTAGGTGGATTCGAGGAAGAAGTCCTTGTAGCAATGGTCAACGGGCAGGTAGATGTAGCCCGACACGTTGGGGTCGAGTTCCATCGTGTGGTGCAGTTCATCGGCTCCGTTCACCTCCGTGTAGTAGGCCGAGATGCTCTGGATGGTGTTGGAGGGCATCGTATAGACAAGCATCATGCTGCCGGCATGTGCGGCATCGTAACCCAGCATGGGGGACTGCACACTGGGATAGAGGAGCGGGGGCATGGCCGGAATCTCCAGCGTCGTGTTGTTGATGGTGATGTTTTTCGACGATTCGCCCGCAGGCCCTATGGGGCCGTTGCCCGTCTTGTGGATGCTCCACGAGATGGTCACCTTCTTGCCGCGATACTTGTCGGGGATGGTCCACATGAGGTGCAGGATGCTGTAGTCCGTGCCGCTCACCCTGGGCACTACCCACTTGGTCTGGGTGTTGGTGATGCTGATGGTGGAGTAGTTTCGGTCGCGCTCCAGAATCATGTCGCCGTCCACGCCCTTGTTGCCCCAGACATAGGGGTCATCGTCGCCTGTGTCGTCAGACTTGTAGTAGAACAGCGTTTCGCGGTTACCACCCTCGATGGTGATATAGACGTAGCCCTTGTCAATCCAGCTGTCGTAGCCGTCGGCATCATAGCAGGGCATTTCCAGTTTCAGCTTGTCCGTGCCGTAGAGCATGACGGTGTATCGCCAAGCGTCTTCGGGTGCATTCGAGGCAACAAGCCGTAAGCTCCCCGCCATGACGAGGCTAAGCAGGGCGAGCATTCGCAGGTAGGTTGTCTTCATAATATCATCAGATGTTTTTGAATGAAAAAAATATTTTGGGGGCAAAGATACGAAAAAAAACTTTATGCACAAGGTGTTGGGCGGATTTTTGTCACTATTTCAGACGGATTCAGGCTTGTTTCAAAGATATTGGTCTTTTTTTTACTCCCCTTAACTTCCTTTCCCTTCAAAAAGGTTTGTGAAATTGTAAGTTGTCCATTTGTTACATTGTGCTGATTATAAATATTACATTTTGACGTTTGTTTTGCAGCAGATTTGGATGCGAATTTTCGCGTGTGGTTGTCCACTTCGTTGATGTTTGTGTAGTTTTGTGTGTAAATATCAGAAAAACAGAGATTAAAAAGATGTGCTTTTGGCAATGCTTCTGAACAACATAGGCAATGCGTTGCGCTCGTGTAGGCAATTTGCCGGGTTTGATTGCCTACACGAGCGCGACGAATTGCCTACGTGAGTGCGACAGGTTGTTTATTTGGTATGGCATAACCTGTGTTGAATATGCAATTTGTGGAATATCTATGCAATTTTATGACTGACTGCCATTTGTTTCTCCTCGATAAACTTGTCAAAATTGACCTCAAAAGCACTATGTTTCGTGTTATTTTTACGCAACACTTTTAAATGTTGTTAAATTTCAAGGCTGGCTAAGGATTTTCTTGCATTTGTATTGTGTTTTTCTTGTATTTTTGCATCAAGATTTTCTTCAGTAGTTTTTAGGATATGATGTATGCTCTTTAAGACGAATGAGAAAAAGTGAGAAATAATAAGTATTGACCTTAAAATTTGGAGGATTGTTTATGGACGGTTTTCTTTATTTTTTATATAAAATGAAAATTTTTTTTTGCTTTAGGTTAGAGAAATCTTGAGTTTGAGCACTCATTAGTAGTGTTAGTTGGTAACATTAGTAATGAACGAAAGAAAATGGATTTAAGTAAAGAAGACAAAATCAACCATCTAATGGGAATGTATTTGGACAGACAGACGATGAGGGAAGAAGAAACCTTGCTGTTGCTTCAGGAATTGTCAGAGTCGGCGGAATTAAGGGCGCAATTGAATTTTGCGGCGGCTGGACTTGAACAAATGAAGCGAAAGCGAAGGAGGGAGCACCCTATTTGTGAAAGAGATTCTCATTTAATATCTGTTAACAAGATGAAGTAAGTGTAATCTCTTGACATTCAGACGAAGAATTTTTTATTGAATGTAAAATCCAAATCGGAAACAAATTAGGAGATTTCCCTATAACTTTGCAGCAAAAGAAAGCGAAAAGTTATGGGGAATCTTTTTATCCGCGTGTGACTTCCCAGCAGCCAGAAAGAACCTACTTACGCCCACATATAAAAAACTTGCCAGAGATTATGAAAAAGAACAGAACTGAAGCTGAACAGCAGGAAATTGACTATGTGATGAATCTGCTGATGAATGTGAACGAAATGCAATGTGAACTGACAAAGAAGGAGAACCTTGCCATCCGTGATGCTATCATGAAGTATGATGAGGTGGCATCGGTGTTCTTCTTCCAAACAATCTCGCCCATGATTTGGGGATTCGTGAAAGAACTGAAGGAAACTTACAAGGCAGACGTACCATATAATGATGTGGCAACGATTGTCTATACCGAAATTTACAATGGTGGCCGCTGGAGCCGCATTAAGGGGTATCTTGGGAATGCCTCATTCTTCGGCTGGGTATCTCGCGTCGCCGCACAGGTGCTGATTCCGCAACTTGAGGCATCGGGCCTTGTTTCGTTGTCTCGCGTCCGCACGTCATCGAATACGTCGCTGACGCTGAAGTCGATGAAGTACAGGGAGGAGCGTCGGCTGGTGGTCCGGCTGGTGAAGGTGGTACAGCTGAGGAAGCTGCTGCACTGCATCTATGTGGCGCGCATGACGGAGGATGAGACAAAGCGTATGCTGGGCATGAGCGACGAGGTGTTCAAAGAGTCGTTCTCGCTGGCTCAGCAGATGCTGAAGGAGCAACTGATTGCCCGTAAATATTACTACTATGCAAGGCCGAATGGGGGCAAGGTGGTCAACCTTGTGAGCCTGGCTCTGAGCGACAAGGTGCAGCTGGTTAAGACCAACTCCATCGAAACGGTGTATAAGGAAATCAAGATGAAGTATGATGAAGACGAGCATGATTTCCTGAAGGAACAACTGGACCCGCTCTATCCAGGGCTGCCCGTCAAGGCTCAGTGGAACCAGTTTGTGATTGACTTTGCCTGCGAGAAGATGGACTGGAGCGAAGAGGACAAGGCGGTATGGGTTGCCCGCTTCCGTGATGGGGAGTCGCCCGTGGAGCTTGCTGACCGCCTGGGACACCCCCGTTCCTGGGTGGACAATCGCTACAGCCGCCTGAACAAGCAGCTTGCAATTGCTATCCGTCTGTGGTGGAATGAACGGTAAGAAGGTCGCTTTGCTTTGCGGTTATACGGTTTTTACGGTCGCTTTGCTTTATGGTTTTGCGGTTATACGGTGACACTGACGTATAACCGCAAAACCGTATAACCGCAGAACCGTTCTATGTGTTGAATCCGATGCGCTTGCGCGTAGGAGTAAGGTTCTCTATCTTTTGGCGTACCTGCTCGTAGGAGCGGAGCTGCTCTTCGGTGACAGAGGGACGGGTGTGCTGGATGATGTCTTCCAGTATGGACTGACTGATGGGCCTGGCTTCGTGGAGTCCGCTCTTGATGCTGTCGTAGAAACAGCGGCGGGCGGCTTCCTTGGCGCAGTAGCTGACGTCGGACGACGTGAAGTTTTCTGACAACCGTGACAGGGCATCGTAGTTGATGTCGGCTTCGTGGGCACGGTTTTTCAGTTCCAGCTGGAAGATTTCTTTGCGTGTCTGCTGGTCGGGCAGCCCTACATAGACGAGGCTATCGACACGGCCTCGGCGCAGTGCTCCGTAGTCCAGGCGCGTGGGGTAGTTGGTCATCATCAGCACGTAGATGCCTCGGTCGGCACAGTTGTTGAGCTGGGTGAGCAGTTCGTTCACTTCTCCTGCCTGGTGGTGGGAGTGGTCGGCCTCGCGGCTGGGCAGCAGGCTGTCGCATTCGTCGATGGCGAGAATGACGGGCGACTGCTTTTCCAGCTTCTTGAAGAGGTCGGCAATGAGCTGCTGTGAGCCGTGGATGTAGCTGGAGGCCAGCGTGGAGGGGGTGACGAGGCAGAAGTTGGTGCCAGCTTCTTCGGCCACGCGCTCGGCCACGTAGGTCTTGCCTACGCCTGGAGGCCCGTACATCAGGGTGACGTTGGGCGGAGCCACGCCCAGCTGCTTGGCCAGCTCTTGGTTCTTGAGGATGGAGACGAGGTTGCGGTCGAGCAGTTCCTTCAGTTCGCTGCATCCGCCAATGGCGGCAAAGCCTTTGCCCTGGCGTGGTGCAATTTGCACGCTGACGTGCTCCCGCTCCTGTGTGGTGTTTTGGGCGTGCTGCCCCAGGACTGTGGGCATCTGGGGCGCACGGCTCAGCTGTGGCCGAGGCACAGCTTTGGTGGAAATGCCGCTCGATAGGGCTTCGCGCAGCTGGCTGTGTGTGGCATAGCGCAGGGCTGGCTTGCGCTGGCAACCTTTCTGAATGACCTGCTGGATGTAGGGGGCGGGCTGTGTCTGTAGCTTGCTGAACATGTATTCCACGACGCGGCTGGTGGAGTAGATGTCGGCTTTGGCTGTGAAGGTGCCCAGCTGTGTTTCGGGTGCGCGGTAGTGTGGGTTGAGTTCGCTGGTGGGGAAGGGTGGCTTGCCCATGTATTCGAATCCCGCATGGGTGAGTCCGCAGATTTGCACGTTGTAGTTTCCGACGGCATCTTTGCTGACGTAGATGTTTTGCGGAATGAGGTTGTAGTGCCCACCGCCCGAAAAGAGTTGGCTGATGTGCATGCAGACGCTCGTGATGCTGCGGCTGATGAGCAGCAGTGTGTCGCTGGTGATGTCTTCTTCGGGTTTGGTGAGGTACAGGTCAAGCCGTGTGCCCTGGATGAGCTGTGTGCAGGCCCACTGGATGGTTCGCCCGTCGTCGGTCTGTAAGCAGCCGTCCTCCACGTAGGCTGGTATGCCGCTGAAGTTGGCATGGCGCAGGGCTTCGATTTCGCGCACAATGTCGTCATCGGTGCCGCTGCGCTGTTGCCATTTCTGGACATCGTATGCAATGAGGGCGTACTGTTTCGACGCATTGTCCTCAATCCTATATACCTCGCGATAGTCGTAGTGCCCATCGTCTAATCGGCTCAATACCTTATACTGGCCGATGTGTGTGTTGTCTTGCAGTATGCTGTTCATTGATTTGACAATTCCTAATTTGACAATTTGACAATTTACAATTTTACAATTTATGAATTCGGATTTCGGATTTCGTAATTCGTATTTATGTTTCTTCGTCTTGTTTTCTCATGAGTTCGTAGAAACGCTGGCGGGCGTTCTCCATCAGTCCGAGCATGAGGGGAATCTTGGTCTCAGGGTAGTTGTCGTCCACAAAGTCTTCGCAGTTGACCCACACGGAGTCTTCGTCAACGGTGAGCTTGGCCAGTGCCTTTTCCTGATTGACGGTGTTGGCACATTCAAGCACTTTTTGCCGATTCTCGTCGGTCACGTCATAGAAAATCATGACGAGTTGCAGCAGTTCGTCGCAGGCGTTGTGCATGAAGATATAGTTGACTAATTGGAACTTGAAACAGATGTTTTCATCGACTTCCTGATAGCGGAAACCTCCTTCATTGAGGAACTTAATAATGATTTCTTTTGATGTCATAGCTAATTTTACAATTTATGAATTCGTAATTCGTATTTCGTAATTCGTAATTCGTATTTCGGATTTATACTTCTTCGTCATAATTCTCCAGTTCCGCATAGAACCACTTGAGTGCGGCGGCCATTGTGCGGATGATGTGTTCTACGGTGGCTTCGGTGATTGCAGTGCCGTCTTCTTGGTAGTGTTCGTAGAAAATCCAGACGCTGTCCGTGCAGATGGCTGCTTTGATGTACTTGATGTTGAATCCGAGTTGCTGAATCTGGTTGAGCAGGATAGGCTTGTTCTCGTCGGTCACACTGAAGACTCGTGGGATGGCAAAGCGCACGAAGTTCTCGTCACCGTCGTTGTCCATCAAGAGATAGGTCTTTCCACGATAGTCAAACTTGAAGTCTGTCCCCTCTCCGTCAATGTCTTTTGGCGAAAAGCCCAATGCTTGTAGATGTTCTACGATTAATTCTGTTGTGTTCATTGTGTTCTCCTTTCTTTAATTAGGTTGTGTATGATACATGTTTTTTTACCCCTCTGTATGACTATAGAGGGGGATAATTTTTTGCTTCTATCAGAAAGGATAGTGAAAAGTGAAGAGTGAAAAGTGAAAATTTTTAGTGAAAAGTGAAGAGTGAAAAGTGAAAAATCTAAGTTACTGGGGCTAAACGCAGCCTAATGCCGACTAAACTGTAACTTAGATTTTTCACTTTTCACTTTTCACTCTTCACTCTTCACTTTTCACTTTTATTTCCCAAGGATTTCCTCCATCGTTTTCCGCTTCTTGACGGTAGCTTCGACGGCGGGGTAGCCAATGGGGATGATGACAGCAGGTTCTTCGTTCTGGGGCAGGGCGAAGAGCTGGCTGCAAAGGGCAGCATCGAAGTTGCAGACCCAGCAGGTACCCAGTCCTTGCTCGGTGGCAGCGAGGCAGAGGTGTTCCACGGCAATGGCGATGTCGATGTTGCCGTGTGGTTTGCCGTCGGCGCGTACCCATTCTTCATCGTGCAGGATGGAGGCAACGATGTAGAGTGGGGCAGTGGCGAACCAGTCGCGGTTGTAGCACTGCTGAAGTTTGGCTTTGTCTGCCACGCTGCTGAAGATGCGGAAACGCCATGGCTGACGGTTTACAGCCGAGGGCGCCATGCGCACGCATTCCATCACGTAGTTGAGTTTCTCTTGTTCCACAGCTTTGTCCTGATAATTGCGGCAGCTGTAGCGATTCTGTGTAAGGGTGAGGAAGTTCATGTTTTTTTGCTATTGTGCCAAATATCTATCAATAAGGTCGGTGATGTCGCTGAGCGTAATGATGTCCTCGTGTGGTTGCGGGTCTTCACCTGGATCTTCTCCAGCAGACTCTGGGTCGTACTTGTCGGGTGACAGGGCAGGCCCATCGGCCATGCTCCATGAGTAAGAACCTTGCGAGGAGAATCCGCCCGTCTTGTCTTCTGGGTGTGACTGGCTGAAGGTGAAGCCAGGCTGAACCTCGGTGTTGCTGCCGAGCAGGAACCAGTTGTGGTTTTCGCCTCCCGAAATGGCTGCTGTCCTGCCCACGACGGGGTCGTTCCATGTCACGTCGATGGCATACCACTGTCCGTCAGCCATCTTGACCTGATTCCACATGTGGGGTTCACCTTTGGCGTAGAGGTCGTCGCGTGCCCAGCCCGATGCCAGAATGCAGGGGATGTTCTTCTGGTCGCAAAGCACCTTGAAGGCGCGTGAATATCCCTCACACACAGGACCATTTTCTCCTACGGTTCCTTCGAGTGCACTGAGCGGACTCCACGCAATGTCGGGACGGCTGCTTTCGTCGGTCAGGCTGTTGTAGCAGTTGTGCTGAGTGAGCCAGTCGTTCAGGTAGAGCAGCTTTTCGTAGCGTGTGCCCTCTTCGGGGTAGCCGCTGAAGATGGTCTCGATGGCTGTCTTGTACCGCTCCACACCTTCTGCCACCAGTTCTCCGCTCTGGAACTCGCTGCGGCGAATGTCGTAGTCAGAACTTTTCAGGGTGAAGTACATCGTGATTTCGTAAGTGGAATTACCCGTCTTGCTGCCTTGATTGTACGAGTAGTTGATGGAGTAGGCGTTAAAATAAGAGTAAGTCGTGTTCAGCCAGAAGGCTTGCGGAAAGTCCATGTTGATGCAGAGGCAAATGTAGGGGATGAACGAAAGGAACTGGTCCCATGCCCTGTTTGCATGGTCGCCCACGGCTTCAAGGGCTTTCTGCTGCAAGTCGCTTTCGCTGGTGTAGGTGAAAGGAAACGTCTCTGTGAAAGCACATACCTTGTAGGCGTATGTGTCTCCATCGTAATGACTTAGCTCTGGCATGGAGAGGCTGCTGACTTTTCCGTCGAGCACCTTCTGAATGTCGCCGTCCACGCGGTCGTAGAAGTCGCGCAGATATTCAGGCAGATTGGTGATGCGGTCAATCCACAGGGTGCGTTCCTGCACAGCCTCAGCCCTGCGGCGTTTGCTTTGGTTGACAACGGGGGCATGAGTCTTGAGCAGTTCTCTCACGTCACAACTGCCGTACTGTGTCGGCATCTGGATGGTGACGGTCTTTTCTTCTTGTGCAAAGCACGGCGTGCACAGAGGACACAGAGCAGACAGCGTGCACAGAGATAGGAGAATGGTGAATTTTTTAAGCATGGCTAATTTGACAATTTTACGATTTTTGAAGATTAAAGATTGAAATGGGTAGTTAAGGAGTTAGAGAAGTTAAGTAGTTAAGCCAATACGGAATATCTGTAACGGTTTAACTCCTGTCCGAAGGACGAGCGAAGCGATAACTCCTTAACTCCTTAACTACCCATTTTAACTTTTAATTTTTAACTTTTAACTCTCCCACCAACGTAGTAATAGACTTGGCAGGCAGTTCTATCCTGTGTGCCCTCACCTTGCCAATGGGTTTAAGGCTTTCGCCCTCAGCGTCGGAGGTGCGATAGGCTTGCAGGGTGGTAGTTTCCACTCCTCCCTCCAGGGCGATGTCTGCTTCGTGCTCGCTGTAGTTGATGATAACAAAGACTTGTGTGCCATCCGTGTTGCGATAAGCCGAAAGCATCACACCATAGGGATTGCCGTCGCCTCCCTCCACTTCCAGACGGACAGCTCCGGGGCGTACAAAGCGGCTGTAGTTGCCCAGCGCCCACATCAGCTTTGAGTCGCGCACGGTGTTGGCCTTGGCTGTGCCCATGCGGTGACCCCTGCCGCCCTGTCGTTCCCCCTCCCGATACATACGGATGAGGCCGTCGCGGTAGTTGCCGCCCGCTGCTCGCCACCACTGCCAGCTGCGGGCTTGTGCCACGGTGAGGTCGTAGTGGATGACACGAGCCACGTAGAGAGCCGTCTTCATCGTGAAGTCGTAGGGCGAACCACCGCCAATCTCGGTGTCGTTGCCCATGATGCAGAGTTCCGTCATCCAGAAGTCCGTGCCGACCCTGGCCAGAGCCTCGGCCAGCCGTTTGCGGTAGCCGTAGAGCCCCACCGTCTCGTACCCCTCTTCTTCGGGACGGAGCACAGGCGTGTTGGTCCAGTAGGAATGTCCTGCCATCACATGGGCTATGTTGGGCAGGTTGCCCACGTAGGTCTCCGCCGAGTCGGGATTCCAGAAACACTGTATTTCGTTGCCGCGCTGCCAGTCCGTTTCGTAAATGCCCATCATGCAGCGATAGTCGCTCGACTCGTTGATGAGAATCTTTGTGGTCAGGTTCCGCTGCGCAAACTCATGGCTCATGGCACGTGCAATCTTGGCCACTTCGCGGTTGGTGGCAGGAGAGCCTTCCTGCTTCGGCCCCTGCCAGTTCCAGTGCCCGTCGGGTTCGTTGACGGGGCAGAGGTAGTCAAAGTGGATGCCGTCTTCCCGCTCGGCCTGTTCCATCATGTTGGCAGCATACTTGGCAAAGTCTTCGTAAGCATCTGGGCGTAGGTTGAAGGTGCCGTCGCGCCCCGTGTTGGTGCCCAGTCCGTTCTGGGTGAGCTGCACGGGAGGCGTGTTGAAGAAAGCCAGAAACGTGGGCACGCCGCGCTGCTTGGCCAGCTTCAGGAAGTGTCGCTGCCCCGTCTGCCCTGCAAAATACTCCGTGCGTGTGTCTCGGTTGATTTTGGCCGAATCGCCCTGCGTGGCACTGCCAGCACCCGCATTGAAACGCCAGATGCTCAGCCCGATGCCCTTGGGCTGCCCGTTGTCGTCACAGGCGGTGGAAAACAGCCAGTCTGCCACTTGGTTCTGCGTGGAGTCGGCCCATGTGCCTATCTGCCACATGCTCCATGCGTCGCTTGCGCCAAATCCGTCAATCGTTTGGCACTCCTTGCCCGTCACGGTGAAAATCGTCCGCCTTTCGGCCACAGCAGAAAGGGCAAGGCTGAAGAGGAAGATAAAGGTATAGCCTTTCATGGCGCAAAAATAATAATAAAAGTGAAAAGTGGAAAGTGAAAAGCGAAAAAAATGCGTGCCAACAGTATTTAAATGGGCTATTGTGTGTCTGAAACTTAGATTTTTCACTTTTCACTTTCCATTTTTCGCGCAAATTACTACTTTTGCAAAAATTTTCAAAACTACATGGCCAAAGAATTTATTGTTATCAGCCGTCAAGACGCTACGGCACGCACAGGGTCGCCCTACGTGAACCTGAAATGTGCGAACCAGAAAGAAGTGGAAAACATCTGTGTGTGGAACACGCCCAAGACACAAGGCCCCAAGGTAGGCCAGCTTGTCACCTTCATCAACATCAAGGAAAACCAGGGCAAGAAGTCTGCCGAACCCTTCGACATGATTGTGGGCAAGTTCCCCACCGAGGACCACCCACTCTACAAGCTGATACCGCGCCCCATCAAGCGCAAAGTCTGGGACGACACCATTGCCGCCCTGCTCTCCTTCTGCACCGACGAGAAGCTGGCCGGCATCATCAGTAAGCAGGCCGCACAGCTCTTCGACCCCTACAGCAAATACCCCGCAGCCACCAGCGTGCACCATGCCTTCCCCGGCGGACTGCTCAACCACACGTGGCAGATGCTCCACCTGCTCGAAGGGGTCTTTCCCTGCTACCCCTATCCCGACGAAATCAAGGTGGAGCGCATCATTCTGGCCATCCTCTTCCACGACTGGGGCAAGCTCTGCGAGTACAACACCGAGGGTGAGAACCAAGAAAACCGCTTCCTCCTGGGCCACATCTACATGTCGGCCAACTACCTGAACACCATCCTGCGTGAAGAAGGCATTGAGAAGCGGGAAATCAACCTCATCATCCACTGTGTTCTTGCTCATCATGGCGAACTGGAATTTGGCTCTCCCGTGCTGCCCTGCATCCCCGAAGCCTCGCTGCTCAACTATCTGGACAACATCTCTGCCAAGGCCGATGTCTATCACACCACGGGCAACATGGAGAAGTCCTTTGCCCTCGGCACCAATGTTGTGAAACCCTGAAAATAAATATAATTAGTCTTTAAAACTTACATACTTATGTCAAAAAAAGCACTTCTTATGATTCTCGACGGATGGGGAATCGGTAACAAAGGAAAGGGAGACGTCATCTATCAGACACCAACTCCCTACATGGACTATCTCAACGCAACCTACCCACACGCTCAGCTCCTGACCTGTGGCGAAAACGTCGGACTGCCCGACGGACAGATGGGCAACTCCGAAGTGGGTCACCTCAACATCGGTGCCGGACGCATCGTCTATCAAGACCTTGTGAAAATCAACCGCGCCTGTGCTGACGGCAGCATCCTGAAGAACCCCGAAATCCAGTCTGCCTACGGCTATGCCAAGGAGACTGGCCACGCTGTCCACCTCATGGGACTTACCTCCACGGGCGGCGTACACTCCAGCTTCGGCCACATCCTCAAGCTCATCGACATTGCCAAGGAGTACGGCATCCAGAACTGCTACGTACACTGCTTCATGGACGGACGCGACACCGACCCGAAGTCGGGCAAGGGCTTCATCGCCGACTTGCAGCAGCATATCGACCAGGTTGGGGTAGGAGCCATTGCCTCTATCATCGGACGCTTCTACGCCATGGACCGCGACAAGCGCTGGGACCGCATCAAGGTGGCCTACGACCAACTCATTGAGGGCAAGGGCCGTAGCTGCACCGACATGGTGGAGGGCGTGCAGTCATGCTACGACAGCCACACCGAGGAGCACAAGAACACCGACGAGTTCATGGAACCCCTCATCAACGCCAATGTTGACGGACGCATCAAGCCTGGCGACGTGGTCATCTTCTACAACTACCGCAACGACCGCGCCAAGGAGCTGACCATTGTGCTCACCCAGCAAGACATGCCGGAGCAGGGCATGAAGACCATCCCCGACCTGCAATACTACTGTATGACTCCCTACGATGCCAGCTTTCAGGGCGTACACATCCTCTTCCCCAAGGAGAACGTGGAGAACACGCTGGGCGAATACATCAGCAGCAAGGGTCTGAAACAGCTCCACACCGCCGAGACGGAAAAGTACGCACACGTCACCTTCTTCTTCAACGGCGGACGCGAACAGCCTTTCCCCGGCGAAGACCGCATTCTCGTGGCTTCGCCCAAGGTGCCTACCTACGACCTGAAGCCAGAAATGTCGGCCTACGAGGTGAAGGACAAGCTCGTGGAGGCCATCAAGCAGGACAAGTACGACTGGATTGTAGTCAACTTCGCCAACGGCGACATGGTGGGCCACACGGGTGTCTATGAAGCCATCGAGAAAGCCGTCGTTGCCATCGACCAGTGTGTCAACGAAGTGGTGGAGACAGCCAAGCAGATGGGCTACGAAACCCTCATCATTGCCGACCACGGCAATGCCGACAACGCCCTCAACCCCGACGGCACGCCCAACACAGCCCACTCGCTCAACCCCGTGCCCTTCATCTACGTCACCGAGAACAAGAACGCCCGCGTCGAGAGCGGCGTACTGGCCGACGTGGCTCCCTCCATCCTCCACATCATGGGCTTGCCACAGCCCCAGGAGATGACTGGCAAGAACCTCATCACAGACTAACCCCTTCCCTACACATTATTATATTATAGGGACAGCTGCATGATATGACAAGAGCAGGTGTACGGCACAACACGCCGTCCACCTGCTCTTTCGCTTCCGTCCCGCAATGCTGCTGATTCTCTTCCACTTCTGCCGAAACTCAGCCCCGCTTCGCACAAAACTTTCCGTCACTTCGCACAAAACTTTCCCGCGCTTGCAACAAAAGTTGACGCAACGGCGTTGTTTTTGAAAACAACGGCGTTGTTTCTAAAAACATCGCTCATTGTTTTTACAAACAACGCCGTTGCGTCAACTTTCTTTGCTGAAGTGAACAAAAATGGTGTGCGGTGGTGGAAAGTTTTGTGTGGAGCGGGGCTGAGTTTGGTGTGCAGTGCTGCCCGACTTTCTGTTCTATACGAAGTGAACCCCAAAAGCCTTTGTCGGCTTTTGGGGTTCACTTTGTGTTGTTGCAAAAAGGGGTTATTCTTGGCTGGTGAGTTCCTGTTCCAGCTGTTCGAGGCTCTTGCCCTTGGTCTCGGGACAGCGGCGGTAGAGGAAGAGGAAGGCACAGAGGCAGATGGCCGAGTAAATCCAGAAGCTGCCGCTGCTGCCCAGGGCGGCGTTCATGGGCGGGAAGGAGAAGGTGAGGGTGCAGCACCCCACCCAGAGGGCAAAGGTGCAGGTGGCCATGGCAATGCCTCGGATGCGGTTGGGGAAGATTTCCGCCAGCAGGGTCCAGGTGACGGGGCCGAGGGTCATGGCGTAGCAGGAGATGGCCGCCACGACGAGGGCTACCATCAGCACGCCCGTCACGCCCTGGTAGTAGCAGGTGCCCAGCACGAGGTAGATGAGTCCCAGTCCGCCGGAGCCGATGAGCATCAGTGTGCGGCGGCCCCACCGCTCAATGGTGTAGAGGGCGACGATGGTGAAGATGACGTTGGCAATGCCCGTGATGACGATGTTGATGAACATGCCATCGACGTTGAAGCCTGCGCTGAGGAAAATCTCCTGGGCGTAGTTGAAGATGACATTGGTGCCGCACCACTGCTGGAAGACGGCAATGACCAGGCCGAGCAGCAGCACACGCGCATAGCGGGGAGAGAAGAGGGTGGACAGGGTTGCGTCGGCTTGGGCGGGGGCGGGGGAGCCGGATAATCCGGGCTTTCCGGAAATTCCGGAAATTCCGGGTATTCCTGGTATTCCGGGCTGACCGCCTTTCAGCCGCAAGAAGACGGGGCTTTCGGGGATGAAGAAGCTCATCAGCAGGAAGAGGGCGGCGGGCAGGGTCTCGGCCCAGAACATCCAGCGCCAGCCCCACTGCAGGTTCCAGGCTTGGCTGGTGGGGTCGGTGGTGTCGCGTGCCAGCAGCATGTTGACGATTTGGGCGGCAAGGATGCCCAGCACGATGGTCATCTGGTTGAGGCTCACCATGCGCCCACGGATGTCGGCTGGGCTGACTTCGGCAATGTACATGGGAGCCAGTGCACTGGCTACGCCGATGCCGATGCCGCCGATGAAGCGGGCTATATTAAACAAGGTGAAGTCGTTGAACAGTCCTGTGGCAATGGCGCTGACGGTGAACAGGACGGCAGAGAGGATGAGCAGTGGCTTGCGCCCGTAGCGGTCGGCGGCTGCACCGGCTGTGCATGCTCCGACGAGGCAGCCCACCAGTGCCGTGGTCATGGCTACGCCCTGCATGATGGGGTCTTGGTCGATGCCGAAGAAGAGTTCGTAGAAGGGCTTTGCGCCCCCGATGACTACCCAGTCGTAGCCGAAAAGCAGTCCGCCCATGGCTGAGACGGAGCAGATGAAGAACAGGTAGGCTTTACTTTGTTTTTCCATAGTCTGTGTGGTTTTTGCGGTTTTGCGGTTTTACGGTTAGACGGTTGTACGGTTATGCGGTAAAAGGACCGGCCAACCGTATAACCGCAAAACCGCATAACCGCAATATCCTATTTTCGTCCAAAGTCGGCAGGTATTTCGCCCCATTCCTCGGTGGGCCACTTGACGATGGGGTTCTGGTAGGCGTGGGTCTTCAGCCACAGTTCTGCACGGTAGATGACCTGAAAGAGTTGTTCGGTCTGCTCGTTGCGCACCAGTGTGGTTTTGCACTTCCGCTTCTTCACCCAGGTGATGGCGTTCATGCTGTCGCTATAGATGGGCATATCTTTCAGCCCCTTTTGCCAGAGCAGTGCCAGACCGTGGACGATGGCCAGAAACTCGCCGATGTTGTTGGTGCCGTGTACGGGGCCGTAGTGGAAAATCTGTTTGCCTGTGCGCAGGTAGATGCCACGGTATTCCATTGGCCCAGGGTTGCCGCTGCAAGCTGCATCTACGGCTATTGCGTTAATATCCATAATGATTTTTTCTGCAAAGATATGGAAAAATGAAGAATATGGAATGCAGAATGGAGAATAATTGTTAACTTTGCGCCAAATAACTGGCGTATGAAAAGATTTCTGCTGATTTTTCTGATGTCCCTTTGTGTGGGGTGTGCCTTTGCCCAGAGCGAGCGGCTGTTCTTTGTGTCGCGCAATCTGAACAGGAATATCATTGTGTATGATGTGCAGCTGAAGGAGGGTGAGCTGAACTTGAAGTCTCCCCTGCACGTGTATTGGTACAATCAGGAGCACACACCTGTGACAACCAATGAACTGAACTTCATCCAGCGTAAGCTGGCCTACGGATACTCCGTGGAGCAGACGGGCAAGGACGAGGCCGTTGTGAAGCTGAAAGCCTACAAGAAACGCCTTGTGAAAGTCTGCAAGCGCAAAGGAACGTGGGTGGGGCTTGCCACCATCAACGGACATGAATGTGTCTTGACGGAGATTTATGCCCACTGTCCCACAAAGACCAGCTGCGACTACATGGTACTGCACGGCAAGCGTCTCAGCAACGGCGCAGCAGAGAAGGAGACGGTCAAACCTTAAAACCTTGGCAATGAAAGACGGATTCAGCGGTTCGCGCATCATCGTACTGCCCCAAGTGGTCGTGAAGCTGATGGAGGCAGACAAGTTGCTTTCACAGCTGCACATCACCGACATAGGCTACTTCCCCTGTGCTGCCAACCACGAGATACACCGTCCTGAAGGCACTGCCTCCTACGTCTTCATCTATTGCATCAAAGGCCGAGGCTGGTTTCAGCTCGATGGTGTTCACCACGAAGTGGCTCCCAACCAATACTTCATCCTGCCCGCCCACAAGCCACACGGCTATGGCTCCGACAAAGCAGCTCCGTGGACTATCTACTGGATTCACTTCAAGGGCAATCTTGCTGGTTGCTATGCTTCGGGTGCTGACACTCCGCTGGACATCAAGCCCGAAGTGCGCTCGCGAATTTCGAACAGAATCAACATATTCGAGGAAATCTACGAAACGCTGAAGGCTGGGTTCACCATCGAGAACCTCTCCTATGCCACTTCGCTCTTCCACTACTACTTAGGGTCGCTCCGCTACATCCACCAGTACCGCTCGTTTGCCTCCACTGGGCAAATTGACGAGACGAACATCGTGGAAGCCGCCATACATTATATAAAAGAAAACAAGGAGAAGCACCTCACGCTGGAAATGCTCTCCAAATACACAGGCTACAGCGTGTCCTACTTCTGCACCATGTTCAAGAAGGCCACAGGCCATGCCCCGCTCACCTACATCAACATCGTGAAGATGCAGGAAGCCTGTTACCTGCTGGACAACACCGACATGAAACTCAATCAGATTTGCCACAAAGTTGGCATTGATGACCCCTACTACTTCTCACGCCTTTTCACCAAGACCATCGGCCTTTCGCCCAAGGCATACAGAGAACAAATGGCAACTCATAATTGGTAATTGACAATTGACAATTCACAATTTGAGTATCAACCGCACAACCGTATAACCGTAAAACCGTATAACCGTAAAACCGCAAAAAATGAACGCAATTTCAACCCCCAAGGCTCCTGCTGCCATTGGCCCTTACAGTCAGGCCATCAATGCAGGCGAAACAGTTTACGTATCGGGCCAGCTGCCCATCGACCCCGCCACAGGCACATGGCCTCAAGGCGGCATCCAGGCCGAAGCCCGTCAGTCGCTCACCAACATCAAGAACATCCTTGCCGAAGCAGGACTCACCATGAAAAATGTCGCCAAGGTGACTGTGCTCCTTGCCGACATTCAGAATTTCGCTGCTGTCAACGAAGTGTATGCTGAGTTCTTCGAGGCTCCCTATCCAGCCCGCTCAGCCTTTGCCGTAGCCGCCCTGCCCAAGGGGGCAAACATCGAGATAGAGGCTATTGCAGTGAGGTAAGCAGCCCCGCACAGGCATCTTCCAGTATCTCAATCACATTCTCAAACCCCTGTGCACCACCATAGTAAGGGTCAGGCACATGGTCGATGACGTGCTGCGTGCAGAAGTCGGTCATGCGCTTGACCTTTGCTTCTGCCTCCAGCGTCGGGGCCAGCCGGCGCAGCTTGTCGTAATTGTTGTCGTCCATCCCGATGATGAGGTCAAACTCGTCAAAGTCGGCTGGACGTACAGGCCGCGAAATGTGTGTCAACCTATACCCATGCCTGAAGGCGTGCTGCTTCATCCGTGGGTCAGCCCCCTCGCCCTCATGGTAACGAATCAGCCCAGCCGAATCAATGTAGAACTGCTCCTTCATTCCAGCCCCCTCCACCAGTTTCTGCATAATCGCCTCTGCCATGGGTGACCGACAGATGTTACCCAGACAAACGAAGAGGATGCTTGTTTTCTTCTCTGTACTCATATTGTTCAAATTCTTTGTACTCAAGACTGTTCGTCCTTCGCTTTCATTTTCGCGTGGCGTGCCTTCATGCTGGCAATGGTTGCGTCGTCGAGGATGCGGATGACACCACGCAGGATGCACTGGTCCAGTTCTGCGGGACCGAAGGCTTTGCCTTGCTCGCCGAAGTCGCTGATGTTGAACTCGAAGCCGACACGGAGCTTGTGGCGGATTTCTTTCTGGCCTAAACGATTAGCCGCACACTTCTTTTGCAGGAGTGTGCGGATTTTGTCAATTTCTGATGCGGAGAATTTACTTCTTCCCATGCTCGTAAGCTTCTATCTTGTCAGTGTTGCTGAGCAGGAAGTCTATGTCGTCGTAGGCGTTCATCAGGCAGTACTTTTTGTAGGAATTGATGTCGAAGTGCTCCGAGTGGCCTGTGGCGAGGTTGGTGACTGTCTGATTCGGCACATCGACCTTGACTTCTGTCTGCGGATTTTGCTTGATGCTGTCGAAGAGTTCTTGCTGGAAAGCCTTGCTGACAATGACGGGCAGCACGAAGCAGTTGAGCAAGTTGTTGCGGTGGATGTCGGCAAACGACGAGGAGATGACGATGCGCACACCGTAGCCGGCAATGGCCCAGGCTGCGTGTTCGCGGCTGGAGCCTGAACCCCAGTTCTGTCCGCCCACGATGATTTCGTGTACTCCCTTGCGTGGGGCTTCGCAGTAGGCGGGCTGGTTCATCACAAAGTCGCTCACGGGCTTGCCCTCTGCATCGAAGCGGAGGTCGTGCATGAAGGCATCACCGAAGAACTTCGGGTCGCGTGTGGTGCTGGCCAGATAGCGAGCTGGAATGATGAGGTCGGTGTTGCAGTTGTCAATCTCAATGGGTATGCAGGTTGACTGTATGATGTTGAATTTCTCTTTAGCCATAGTCTTACAATTTTCTTGGGTCGGTTACTACGCCTGTGATGGCAGATGCGGCTACAACGAGGGGTGAGGCCAGGATGGTGCGTGCACCGGGGCCTTGGCGACCCACGAAGTTGCGGTTGCTGGTCGAGATGGAGAGTTTGCCGGCTGGCACCTTGTCGGGGTTCATAGCGAGGCAGGATGAGCAGGAGGGCAGACGGAGTTCAAAACCAGCTTCCTCCAGCACCTTGTCAATGCCTTCGTCGATGATTTGCTGACGCACGAGCCAACTGCCTGGCACAAGCCATGCTACGACGTTGGGTGCTTTCTTCTTTCCCTTCACTACGGAGGCGAAAGCACGGAAGTCCTCGATGCGGCCATTGGTGCAGGCTCCGAGGAAACAGTAGTCAACGGGTGTGCCTTCGAGCTTCTGTCCGGGTTTGAACTGCATATAGTCCAACATGCCGAGGAACTGGGCGCGGTCGGCTTCGGGAATGCTCTCCAGTGTAGGTATGCACTCATCGATGGCGATGCCTGCGCCTGGGTTGGTGCCATAGGTAATGCGTGGGGCAATGTCTTCGGCGCGGTAGGTTACTTCCTTATCGAACACGGCATCGGGGTCGCTGTAGAGCTTGCGCCATTCGGTCATAGCCTTGTCCCAGTCAGCACCCTTTGGGGCATATTCACGTCCCTTCAGGTAGGCAAAAGTTGTTTCGTCCGGCGCAATGAGTCCGGCGCGGCTGCCCATTTCGATGGAGAGGTTCGACAGCGTGAGGCGGCCTTCCATCGACATCGAGCGCACCACACTGCCAGCGTATTCCACGGCGTAGCCTGTAGCTCCGCTGGTGGTCATCTGTGCCATGATGTAGAGCGCCACGTCCTTGGCCGTAGTTCCCTGAGGCAGTGTGCCTTCGATGTTGATGCGCATGGTCTTTGGTTTGCTTTGCAGGATGCACTGCGAGGCCAGCACCTGTGCCACTTCGCTGGTGCCGATGCCCATGGCGATGGCTCCCACGGCTCCGTGGGTAGAGGTGTGAGAGTCGCCGCAGACGATGGTCATGCCAGGCAGCGAGAGTGCCTTTTCGGGACCTACCACATGGATGATGCCGTTGTCCTTCGTGCCCATTGCAAAGTGCTTGATGCCAAACTCGGCACAGTTCTGTGCCAATGTCTCCACTTGCTTCCTGCCCACGGGGTCGTTGATGACTTCCTGCTGGTCGCTGGGTGTGTTGTGGTCGGGCATGGCCACGATGTGGTCGGGGCGGAACGCCTTGATGCCCTTGTCGCGCAATGTGTCGAATGCTTGTGGGCTGGTCACCTCGTGTGCATACAGCCTGTCGATGTAGAGTTGTGTAGGACCGTCCTCCACGTTCTGCACAACGTGAGCGTCCCAAATCTTGTCGAACAATGTTTTTCCCATATCTTATCTAAACTTATTTATACAGTCAATATATGCTTCGACCGAGGCGGTGACGATGTCGGTGTTGGCACCAAAGCCGTAATAGACATGGCCTTCGTGCTCCACCTGCATGTGCACTTTGCCGAGGTCGTCGCTGCCCTTCGAGATGGCCTGGATGGTGAACTCCTTCAGGGTCATCTGCCGCTTGATGATGGTCTTCAGTGCTTTGATGGCTGCATCAACAGGGCCATTGCCCGAAGCCGCAGCCTCGAAGTGCTCGTTGGCAATCTGGAGGCCAATGCTGGCCACAGAACGCACGCCCTTGCCAGTAGTCACTTGCAGGTAGTCCAGCTTCACGTTGTGGGCGGCACTGCGCTCGGCTCCGGCCAATACCAGCACGTCGTCATCGGTCACTTCCTTCTTCTTGTCGGCCAGACGGAGGAAGTCCTCGTAAATCTTGTCGAGCTTCTCGCCATCCACCTCTACGCCGTTCACGTGCAGACGATGCTTCAGTGCGGCACGTCCGCTGCGGGCCGTCAGCACAATAGCGTTGTCATCAATGCCCACGTCCTTCGGATCCATAATCTCATAGGTAGAAGCATTCTTCAGCACGCCGTCCTGATGGATGCCGCTGCTGTGGGCAAAGGCATTCCTGCCCACAATGGCCTTGTTGGGCTGCACAGGCATGTTCATCAGGCTCGACACCATGCGGCTCGTTGGGTAAATCTTCGTCGTGTTGATGTTCGTCTCAATGCCCAGGTCGGGATGCGTCTTGAAAATCATGGCCACCTCTTCGAGCGAAGTGTTGCCCGCACGTTCACCAATGCCATTGATGGTCACTTCCACTTGACGTGCGCCAGCCAGCACACCAGCCACGGTGTTGGCCGTAGCCATGCCCAGGTCGTTGTGGCAGTGGGTAGAGAGGATGGACTTGCCAGCGGCAAAAGCATCTACGTGCTCATACAGATACTTAATCTTCTCGTGATACTCATTCGGCACACGGAAGCCTGTCGTGTCGGGGATGTTGCAGACGGTGGCTCCAGCCTTGGTCACAGCGTCGATGACGCGGGCCAGATACTCGTTGTCCGTGCGGCCTGCGTCTTCTGCATAGAACTCTACGTCCTCCACGTACTTCTTGGCATACTTCACGGCTGCCACGGCACGCTCGATGATTTCCTCTGGCGTAGAGTTGAACTTATACTTGATGTGCGAGGGGCTGGTGCCAATGCCCGTGTGGATGCGCTTGTGCTTGGCATATTGTAGGGCCTCGGCAGCCACGTCGATGTCCTTCTGCACGGCACGAGTCAGCGCACAGATGGTGGGCCACGTCACGGCCTTCGAGATTTCTACCACACTGTTGAAGTCGCCAGGGCTACTGATGGGGAAGCCCGCCTCAATGACATCCACGCCCAGCGCCTCCAGCTGCTTGGCCACCTGAATCTTCTCAACCGTGTTGAGCTGACATCCGGGCACCTGCTCGCCGTCGCGCAGCGTAGTGTCGAAAATGAAAAGTCTGTCTGCCATATCCTTAGTCTAAAAAACAAAAACCTTCCCCACGTTGGCAGTGAGAAAGGTTTTCAATTATACCCATAGCCTTATGCCCTGCATACCTTTCTCACCTCCGACCCAGTAAGTCGCAGCTGCAGAAGGTTTAGGAGAGCAGTGTAGCTAAATGTAACCATTTTTCTTGTTTTTGGCTGCAAAGTTACGACCTTTTCTCCTTTTGACAAAACATTTTCTGCATTTATTTGTCTTTTAAGGGCAAAAGGCTTCTATTTGCGACCGCCGCCCAGTGCCGTGTAGAGATTGATGACAGCCTGAATCTCCTCGAAACGGTTGGCCACCTGTCCCAGTTGTGCACTGAGCAGCGACTGCTGGGCGGTGAGCACCTCCAGGTAGGTGGTGTTGCCGTACTGCATGGTCAGGCGGGTAGCGTTCAGTGCCTTTTGCAGGGCATCCACCTGCTGCTGTAAGGCGGTGGTCTTTTCGCGAGCTTTCTGGCTGGCATCGAGGTAGTTGTTCACTTCGCCGCCAGCTTCCAGGAGCTTGTGCTGGAAGTTCAGCGAGGCAATCTTCAGTTCGTCCTTGGCTGCAATCTTCTGGGCGCGCAAGCCGCCTTTGGCAAAGATAGGTTGCACAAGCGACCCCACGAGTTGGGCAATGGTGAAGGCGGGGTTGATGATACCCGCGCCGTCGGTGTTGGTCCAGCCAAAGGTGCCCGTCAGACTTAGTTGCGGGAAGAAGGCACTCGTGGCAGCTTTGTTGGCATAGCACGCTGCACGCAGCTGGTTTTCTGCTGCACGCACGTCGGGGCGATTGTGGAGCAGTTGGCAGGGTACACCCACGTTCAGCACTGCTGGCGACTGGAAACTGCTGAGCGAGGGGGCCAGTTGTGTGTGACTACCGGCTGGCAAGTCGAGCAGGAGCGAGAGGGCGTTGCACACCTCGTTGCGACTCTGCTGCAAGCTAAGCAGTTGCGTGTGCACGCCGTGCCAAGCGGCTTCCATCTGGCTGACTCCAGCCTGATTGGTCATGCCGGCCTGCATCAAGGCTTGCATACTCTTGACCGTCTGCTGCCAGGTCTGTTCCGTTTCTTGGGCAATGCGGATTTGCTCGTCCAGCATGGCCAGCGTGTAGTAGGTGTTGGCCACGCCGCCGATGAGTCCCGTCTTGACGGCCTGTGCCACGTCTTGCAGCATATCGCGTGTGGCCTTCTGTTGGCGATGCTGATTGCGCAGCAGACCAAAGGCATCCAGCTGCCACTGGGCAGTGAAGGGCAGGTTATAGACCTTGCCCGATTCTGGATAAATGCTGTACTTGGTCATAGCGGCATTGGGTGTGAACGCGAGGCTGGGCAAATAGCTCAGTCGTGCTGCCGTCAGTCCGGCATTGGCCTGGTCTATGTGTAGATAGGCCGTCTGCATATCGACGTTGCGAGCCAGGCAGGTGTCGATGAGAGCTTGCAGTTGCGGGTCAGAGAAGAGTTCGCGCCAGCCCACATTGCCTATACTGGAGGCACTGTCGCCCAACTGCACATCGCCGTAGAGCGTTTCGGGCACATCCTTGTCGGTCTTGGCCTGATAAGATGAGTAGATGCTGCAACTGCTAAGGCCGACGCACGTGGCAGCTATAAATATAATAAGGTGGTGTTTCATTGTTTTTGATTATTGGGATTAAATGCCGACATTTCTGCCATTACCTGTTCCTTCTTTTCCATCATGGTGGAGTCAGCCTCCAGCTGCTGCGGCTTGCGGAACTTTTCCTGTATGGTCTCAAACACGATGAAGAAGACGGGCACGATGAACAGCAGGGCGATGGTGCCGATGAACGAGCCGCCCACCACGCCGATGCCCAGTGACGAGTTGCCGTTGGCACCGGCACCTGTGGCAAACATCAGCGGCAGCATACCGAAGATGAGTGTCAGCACGGTCATCAGAATAGGGCGCAAGCGGTCTTGTGCGGCTACGAAGGCTGCGTCTTGTATGCTCATGCCTTTTCTGCGGCGGTCCAGGGCAAACTCCGTGATGAGGATGGCCGTCTTCGAGAGCAAGCCAATCAGCATGATGACACCCGTCTGCAAGTAGATGTTGTTCTCCAGGCCAAAGAAGCGGGCAAAGAGGAACGAACCCATCAGGCCGAAAGGCACACTGAGGATGACGGCGAGGGGCACAAACCACGATTCGTACAGACAGCACAGAATGAGGTAGATGAGGAAAACGGCAATGGCGTAGATGAACACTGTGGTGTTGCTGCCAGCAGACTTGGCTTCCTCACGCGACATGCCGCCATATTCATAGGCATAGCCCTGTGGCAACACCTGTGCAGCCACCTCGCTGATGGCTTGCTGGGCTTCGCCCGTGGAGTAGCCCTCAGCGGGATTCACGTTGGCCTGGATGCTGGAGTAGAGGTTGAAGCGTGTGGAGACTTCGGCTCCCTGTGCCGGCACCAGTTTGGCAAACTGGCTGACGGGTGCCATCTGTGCTCCTGAGTGCACAAACATGTTGTCCAGTGCGTGCTCGTCCAGACGAAACTCTGGCGCGGCCTGAATCATCACGCGATAAACCTTGCCAAACCTGTTGTAGTTGCTGATGTAGGCTCCACCGCAGTAAGCACCAATGACATCGAGCACCGACTGGGGCGAAATGCCGGCGCGCTTACATTCGGCAGCATTCACATCCACATTGTACTGCGGGAAGTTCATGGCAAACGACGTGTAGGCCACGGCAATCTCAGGCCGCTGATTCAGTGCCCCCAGGAACTGCATGGTCAGCGCATACAGCTCACTGCGCTCGCCGCCTTTGCGGTCTTGCAGGTACAGCTCGATGGAGTTGCCTGTGCCGTAGCCCGGAATCATGGCGGGCTGGAAGCAGAAGATGTCAGCCTCCTTAATCTTGCTGAACTCGCCCATCAGTCGGCCCATGACGGCATCAGCTGTATGTTCGCGTCCTTTTCGTTCATCCCAGTGTTTCAGGCGGATGATGGCCATGCCGTAGGACGTGCCTTCGCCCGAAATCAGGCCGTAGCCAGCCACGGTCGATTGGCGTTCCACTTCGGGCTGCTGGCTGATGATTTCACGTATCTGTGCCATCACTTTGTCCGTAGAAGCGCGGGTAGAACCCGGAGCCGTGCCCACGTTCACCATGATGGTGCCCTGGTCTTCCTGCGGCACAAGCGAAGTCTTGGTGGTCGTCATCAGCCAGACCAGCAGCACGGCGGCGGCGATAAAGGCTATCCATGCCACAGCCGGACGGCGGAAGATGGCTTTCACCAGCCGTTTGTATTGACTCATCGTGGCGTTGAACGAAGCCTGATAAGCCAGCTTGGTCCAGTAGTTGAGGTTGCGGTGCTCATACTGTTCGCGCAGGTGGTCGCTGTTGCCGGCATACTTCGTGGGACGCATCAGCACGGCGCAGAGGGCAGGGCAGAGGGTGAGCGAATTGAGCAGTGAGAGGCCGACGGCTGTGGCCATCGTGATACCGAACTGCGTGTAAAATTCGCCCGAAGTGCCGCCCATGAAGCACACGGGGATGAACACGGCCATGAACACCAGCGTACAGGTGATGATGGCCATCGTCACCTCGTTCATCGCATCGCGTGTGGCCAGATAACTGCTCTTGTAGCCGCTGTCGAACTTCGACTGCACGGCTTCCACCACCACGATGCTGTTATCTACCACCGTACCGATGGCCAGCACGAGGGCAAAGAGCGACAGCAGGTTGATGGAGAAGCCCGCCATCTGCATACAGGCAAAGGTGCCCACCAGCGAACAGATGATGGAGATGGAGGGGATGAGCGTGGCCTTGAAGTCTTGCAGGAAGAAATAGACCACCAGCACCACCAGCAGGATGGCAATGATGAGCGTCCACACCACGTTGGAGATGGAGGCGAAGAGGAAGTCGTTGGTTGTCATCATGGTGGCAAACTCTATGCCTTCGGGCAGTTCGTCCTTCATCTCCTCCTTCAGCTTGTCGATGTTGGCGTTCACCTCGGTGGCGTTGGCTCCAGCCACCTGCATGGTGAGGAACGTAACGCCGGGCTGTCCGTCAATCTGCGAATTGAAGCCGTAGCTGAGCGAACCCAGCTCTACGCGAGCCACATCGCCCAGGCGGAGCACACTGCCGTCGGGCTTCGACGTGATGACGATGTCTTCAAACTCCTCCACCGTCTTCAGGCGGCCCTTGTACTTCATGGTCAGCAGGAAGGTGTTGTCGGTGTTCTCCGAGAGCTGGCCCGTAGGCGCAACCACGTTCTGCTCATTGATGGCCGCAGCAATCTGGCCCGGCTCCAGCCCGTACTGAGCCATCAGGTCGGGCTTCATCCACACACGCATGGAGTAGGTGTCGCCCAGCACCACCACTTCGCCCACGCCCTGGATGCGTCGGATGCGTGGAGCCACGTTGATGTTCAGGTAGTTCGACAGGAACGCATTGTCATACCTGCCGTCAGGACTGGTCAGCGCACAAATCTGCAGCATGGAGTTCTGACGCTTGATGACGGTCACGCCGATGCGCGTCACCTCGGAGGGCAGCAGACCCAGCGCTGCCGACACCTTGTTCTGCGTGTTCACCGCAGCCATGTCGGGGTCGGTGCCCTGTTTGAAATACACGGTGATGGTGGCCTGTCCGTTGTTGGCAGCGGTAGAGGTGATGTAGTCCATGTTCTCCACGCCGTTGATACTCTCTTCCAGCGGCATGATGACAGAGTTCATTACCGCGTCGGCATCGGCACCCGTATAGGTGGCCATGACATACACCGAAGGCGGTGCGATGTCGGGGTACTGTTCCACAGGGAGTGTGAACAGCGAAATCAGACCCACCGTCACAATGGCGATGGAGATGGCCGTGGCCATCACGGGTCTTTTGATAAAGATATTTCCTTTCATGCTTTTCCTTATTTCAACTTGGTTCCTGGGCGAACCAGACCTGCGCCTGTGGCCAGAATCTCGTCGCCTGCGTTCAATCCTTCTGTCACAATAAACTCTTTGCCGTCATTGATGGGGGCCACTTTCACCAGCACGCCCTCGGCCATGCCGTCCTTGCCCACCTTATATACTATATACTTGTCCTGCTGGCTGACGGCTGCACTCTGCGGAATGATGATGACATCCTTGTAGGTGGTGGGAATCAGCACCGTGCCGCTCAGTCCCGAATGGAGCAGTCCCTTCTTGTTGGGGAACACGGCCTTGCAGGTGGCTGTGCCCGTCGAGCGGTCTATGACGGCACTGACGCTCTCAATGCGTCCCTCGGCTTCGTATGTCGAACCGTCCTTCAGCTGGAGGCTGACGGCTGGCATCTGGCGGGCTGCCTCGTTGATGGAGCCAAACTCGCGGCTGAAGCCCAAGAACTGATTTTCAGTCATGGAGAAATATACCCACATCTCCGAATTGTCGCTCACCGTGGTGAGGGGTGTGGGAATCTGCGGCCCCACCAGGTCGCCCGTACGGTAGGGCAGATTGCCCACCTGCCCGTTGGCCGGAGCCTTTACGTAGGTGTAGCTGAGCGAGTTGCGGGCATTGGTCTCGGCGGCCTGTGCCTGTGCCAGTCCAGCTTGTGCCGTGAGGTAGGCATTCTCGGCTGTGGTGAGTGTGTGCTGGCTGACCACTTGCTGCCTGAACAGTTCCTGGTTCGACTCGTAGTTCAGCTTGGCCGTGGCCAACTGCGCCTTGGCTGCCTTCACGTTGGCCTCGGCTGTGCACAGGGCTGCCTGGAAGGGCACTTGGTCTATAATAAATAATGTCTGGCCAGCGTGTACCTGCTGACCCTCGGTGACGCAGACCTGCTTGATGGTGCCGCCCACCTGGGGCATGATGGCCACGTCTTGCCGACCACGGATGGTGGCACTGTAGGCTTGGTCGAGTGTGCGCTCACCTTTCTCTACGGTTAGGAACTGATAGGCAGTCTGTTGCTGCCCGGCTGTGTTTTGCTGTTCACCGCCTTTCGATGAACATCCTGTCAATGTGGCTACGAATAGGGCCACAGAAACGCATTGAAAAAAAAGATACTTTTTTCTCATTGATAAATAGTTATGATTAAATTGAATTTGAGTACGCTAAGTCATTACTCTCATTTTACTGAATAACAAAAAGACGTGTGGAGTAATGTCTACCAGCAGAATTTTTGTATGTCGATTCCTTCAAAAATCCGCTGCAAAGGTACGGATTTTTTTTGAGGGAGAAAAATGCCAAAGTGGTAAAGAATGTTAACGAGCATTCTCTCTGCGGCCTCAAAACCTCTGTTCTCTTGTAATTTTTTAATGCCCTACGAATTACCTGTTTTTCAGAGCAGTAAAACGTGCCCTTCGCACTCACGTAGGCAATGCGTCTCGCTCGTGTAGGCAATTAACCCCAAACGATTGCCTACGCGAGCGCGACGCATTGCTTACGCGGCTTAGACTTATTTATTGTTTCAATGAAGTTCCGAATTTTTTTTTCACCACAGATTGCGCAGATTACACGGATTCTTTTGAAAATTGCGAGGGGGATTACACAGATTGGAAGCCCCTGCGAGGCTTCAGCTACCGCTCCGTCTGACCGCATGGGAGAGTCGTCCCACGACTCTAATCTGTGAAAATCCATATCATAATTTCCTCGGAAAATCTGTGTAATCTTCGTAATCTGTGGTTTTTACACATCCGAAAGTTGAGTTATTTCAATGCCGGAGGAGGCTTTTTTCATCCATGCCAAGCCTTTCCGCATGATTTTGACGTTAGTTTTTTGGTAACATACCGATTTTTCCTTACTTTTGCAGCGAATTATACTGACTTAAAATGGCTAAAGAAAAGATACAATACGTTTGTTCGGCTTGTGGGTACGACAGTCCGAAGTGGATAGGTAAGTGCCCGTCGTGCGGCGATTGGAATACCTTTGTGGAACAGCGAGTAGGGGGGAAGGCGGTCTATGACAAGCGGCTCCAGTTTTCGAGCGGACCAGCCCCCAAGTCGGCTCCTGTGCGCATGAGCACCATTGCCACGAGCGAGGAGTCACGCATCAATCTGGGTGACGGAGAACTCAATCGCGTGCTGGGCGGCGGACTGGTTCCAGGCTCGCTCACGTTGCTGGGCGGAGAGCCGGGCATCGGCAAATCGACCCTTGTGCTGCAAACGGCTTTGTTCCTGAAAGACAAGACGACACTCTACGTCAGCGGGGAGGAGAGCGCACGGCAAATCAAGCTGCGGGCAGACCGCATCACGCAGGAAGAGAGTGGGGTGCTGGTGGTGTGCGAAGCCATGATTGAGAATGTCTTCAAGCACGTAGAAGCCTCCCGTCCCGACATTCTGGTCATCGACTCCATCCAGACGATGGCCACAGCCGACCTGGAGTCTGCGCCGGGCAGCATCAGCCAGATTCGCGAGTGTGCCGCCCTGCTGCTGAAGTTCGCCAAGGAGACTGGCACGCCCGTCATCATCATCGGACACATCACGAAGGAGGGCAGCATTGCTGGACCTAAGATTCTGGAACACATGGTAGATACGGTGTTGCAGTTCGAGGGCGACCAGCACTATATGTACCGCATTGTGCGTGCCATCAAGAATCGCTTTGGCTCTACAGCCGAGTTGGGCATCTACGAAATGCGACAGACGGGGCTTCGGCCTGTGACGAATCCCTCGGAACTGCTGCTGAGCGATGTCGATAACAGCGAGGGGCTTTCGGGTGTGGCCATCGCCTGTGCCATTGAGGGGGTGCGCCCCCTGCTCATCGAGACTCAGGCACTGGTGAGCACTGCGGCCTACGGCACCCCGCAGCGTTCTGCCACGGGCTTCGACCTGCGCCGGCTCAACATGCTCTTGGCTGTGCTCGAAAAGCGGGTGGGCTTCAAGCTGATGCAAAAGGATGTCTATCTGAACATTGCGGGCGGCATCCGCGTCACCGACACGGCCATCGACCTCAGTGTCATTGCAGCCGTGCTCTCCAGCAATGTCGATACGGGCATTGACCGCGATGTCTGCATGACGGGCGAGGTGGGGCTTTCGGGCGAAATCCGTCCGGTCAGCCGCATCTTGCAGCGCATAGCGGAAGCCGAGAAGCTGGGATTCTCGACCATCGTCATTCCGCAGGCCAACATGCAGGGACTTGACACCTCGAAGATGAAGATTCGTGTGGTGCCTGTGCGCAAAGTGGAGGAAGCTCTACGCGAGTTATTTGGCTGATGTGCCGCTTTCTTGTGCAAAAAATATTTTGTTGATTGATAGCAGACTGTGACAACGGTCTGCTTTTTTGTGCAAAAAACGCTTTGCTCGTTCAAAATAAATGCGTAATTTTGCAGCCGATTTACGGTTATGCGGTTGTACGGTTATACGGTTGTTTCACCGCAAAACCGCACAACCGTAAAACCGCAAAGCGACCGCACAACCGCAAAAAAAACGCTGAAAAGAAATGGCAGTCTCAAAAACAAGAAAGCTACTGGTAGATGTGGCACGTCAGTTGTTTGCCAAGAACGGCTTCGAGAGTACCACGATGAACGACATAGCCTTGACTTCGGGCAAAGGTCGGCGCACACTCTACACCTATTTTAAAAGTAAGGAAGAAGTCTATTATGCCGTCATTCAGACGGAGTTGGAACGCCTCTATGAGCGCATGGAAGAGGTGGTCCGCAAGAACATTCCGCCAGAGGAAAAGATGGTGCAACTCATCTTCACCCACCTTACCGTGGTGAAGGAGGCCGTCTATCGCAACGGCAACCTGCGTGCAGAGTTCTTCCGCGATGTGTGGAAGGTGGAGGCTGTGCGCAAAACCTTCGACAAGAATGAAATCACCCTGTTCCGCCGCATCATGAATGAAGGCAACGACAAGGGCGTGTTCGACGTGCGCAACGTGCGTCTGATGGCCGAAATCTGCCACTTCTGCCTGAAGGGGTGCGAAGTGCCCTTCATCTATGGCCGCTACGCCGCCCAGAACGCCGAGGAACTCTACCCCTACGTGCGCCGCATGGTGCTGAAACAGTTATCGAGAACATGACGCACATGGCTTTTTTGCAGGAGTTAAGGAGTTAGAGGAGTTAAGAAGTTAAGCCAATACCAATCTCTTAACTCCCCCTCAAAATCCCAGTAACGGCTTAACTCCTTAACTCCTTAACTCCCCCCAGAAACACCTGTAACGGCTTAACTCCTTAACTCCTCTAACTCCTTAACTCCTCTAACTCCTTAACTCCAACAACAAAATATCCCCGAAACTCAAATTAAATAATTATGGCATTACTTCAAGGAAAGACAGCCCTCATCACAGGGGCTGCACGTGGCATCGGCAAGGCTGTTGCCATGAAGTTTGCACAGGAAGGTGCAAACATCGCATTTACTGACCTCGTACTCAACGACGACATGGCCGCTGGCCTCGAAGCTACCCGCAAGGAAATAGAAGCACTCGGCGTGACCTGCCGTGCCTATGCCGGCAACGCTGCTGACTTTGCCGAGACGGAAGCTGTCGTGAAGAAGATTCACGAGGACTTTGGTTCCATCGACATTCTGGTGAACAACGCCGGCATCACCAAGGACGGCCTGATGCTGCGCATGAGCGAACAGCAGTGGGATGCTGTGCTGAACGTCAACCTCAAGTCTGCGTTCAACTTCATCCACGCCTGTGCACCCATCATGTTGCGTCAGCGCAGTGGCTCCATCATCAACATGTCGTCTGTTGTCGGCGTGCATGGCAATGCGGGCCAGTGCAACTACTCTGCTTCCAAGGCAGGCATGATTGGCTTGGCTAAGTCTATCGCGCAGGAACTCGGCCCCAAGGGTGTGCGTGCCAACGCTGTAGCCCCTGGTTTCATCGAGACAGCCATGACTGCCCAGCTGCCCGAAGAAATCCGCAAGGACTGGATGAAGAAGATTCCACTCCGCCGTGGCGGTCAGGTGGAGGACATTGCCAACGTCTGCCTCTTCCTGGCTTCCGACATGTCAAGCTACGTCAGCGGCCAGGTCATCCAGATTGACGGCGGAATGAATATGTAAAAAACAATTAGGAATGAGGAATTAGGAATGAGGAATGGTTACCGTAAATTTTTTCAGTATCAATTCCTAATTCCTAATTCCTAATTCCTCATTCCTCATTCCTAATTCCTCATTCCCCATGACTGTTCTCTACGAAGACAACCACCTCATCATCGTCTCGAAGGCTCCGGGCGAAATCGTGCAGGGCGACAAGACGGGCGACACGCCGCTGAGCGAGGCCGTGAAGCAGTACATCAAGGAGGCATACGCCAAGCCTGGCAATGTCTTCCTCGGTGTGGTGCATCGGCTGGACCGCCCTGTCAGCGGCATTGTCCTCTTTGCCCGCACCAGCAAGGCTTTGCCCCGGCTGAACCAGATGTTCTCTGCGGGCGAAGTACACAAGACCTACTGGGCCATTGTGCAGACACCGCCTCCGCAGCCCGAAGGCACACTTGTCCATTGGCTGGTGCGCAACGAGAAGCAGAACAAGTCCTACGCCTACGACCGTGAGGTGCCGAACAGCAAGCGGGCTGAACTCGACTACCGCTTGATTGGCAAGAGTGAACGCTATTACCTGGTAGAAGTGAACCTCAAGACGGGCCGGCACCACCAGATTCGTTGTCAACTCGCCAAGATTGGCTGTCCCATCAAGGGCGACCTCAAATATGGAGCGAAGCGCAGCAATCCCGACGGCAGCATCAGCCTTCATGCCCGCTCCATCCAGTTCGTTCACCCCGTCAGCCAGAAGCCGATTGCAGTCGAGGCACCCGTGCCCCAAGACTTGCTTTGGCACAGCTTTGAGTAAACCGCAACCCTTTTTGACTTCGCCGGGACTGTAGTCCACGCCGAGTGGCACAGTTTTCCGATTGCGGCGAGACAGTTTTCCTGTGGCCGTCACAGCCCAATGCTGTGGCGGCCACACTGCATTGCTGCGGTCGTGAGACTGCATTGCCACGGCAACGGCACTGCATTGCCACGGCAACGGGAGAACTTTGCAACGAGAGTTTGACAGTTGCTCACTTGAATGACGCTTTAATGACTGGAATTTCAGACATTTTTTGGACAAAAGTGGAAATAATGTTGCATTTTACCCTCTTTTTGCTCTCTTTTTTGTTAAAAGGTTTGCATCTTCTAATAATAATGGCTAATTTTGCAAAAATTTAGAGTTGTATCTATCTTCTTTCCGATCTCCTTTTCGAAGTTGGGAATGCGAGAAAGGCTTTTATCAAGCTAAGTAAACAAAGGTAACTAAGAATTGAAATGAATAGGAGTATGAGTTCACTACGCCATAAAACAAATTACAGTTTTTTAACAAGAAAATGTTTGGTTGTTCCAAATATTTTCTTAACACACACACACACA